>NZ_JBVHEP010000002.1:0-312943 GCF_055562795.1 Streptomyces sp. NPDC016851 | reverse complement strand
TTGGGGAGGTAGGCGGCGGGGTTGGTGTGGGCGAGTTGGCGTCGGATGCGTACGGCTTCGTGGGCGGGTTCGAGGGCGCCTTGGCGGTCTCCGGTCCCAGCCAGGTGGGCGGCGAGGTTGTTGAGTGAGGTGGCGAGGTTGGGGAGGTAGGCGGCGGGGTTGGTGTGGGCGAGTTGGCGTCGGATGCGTACGGCTTCGTGGGCGGGTTCGAGGGCGCCTTGGCGGTCTCCGGTCTCAGCCAGGCGGTTGGCGAGGTTGTTGAGGGCCATGGCGAGGTCAGGGAGGTAGGCGGCGGGGTTGGCGTCGGCGAGTTGGGTGTAGTGGCGTACGGCTTCGTGGGCGGGTTCGAGGGCGGCTTGGCGGTCTCCGGTGTCGGCCAGGCGGATGGCGAGGTTGTTGAGTGATCCGGCGAGGTTGGGGAGGTAGGCGGCGGGATTGGTGTGGGCGAGTTGGGTGTAGTGGCGTACGGCTTCGTGGGCGGGTTCGAGGGCGCCTTGGCGGTCTCCGGTCTCGGCCAGGCGGACGGCGAGGTTGTTGAGTGAGGTGGCGAGGTCGGAGAGGTAAACCGTGTCTCTGTCAGCCAGGTCCCTGTAGATGTCGGCCGCCTCGCGGGCGAATTCCACGGCAGCCGTGTGATGCGCGTTCCCCGACAAGGCGACGGAGACCTCGAACAGCGCCTCCGCCAGGTGCGGCAGCGCGTTCTCCCGGTCCCACACCACAAGGTCACGCAGCATGTCGATGCCCGGCCCCGGGGCGCTGGCCCAGGCCGCGTGGTGGGCCAGCCAGGTCCGTACGTACGGATCGGCCCGCTCCCAGCCGCCGGCCTCGGCCTGCCGCTTGAGGAGGTCCACCACCGCCCGCAGGACGACCACCTCGGCGGCCGCCCCCTCGGGTCCCTCGCGTCTCCTCAGATGTGAGACGAACTCCCGGTGATACAGCCGGTACACGGCCTGTGCGCCCGAACCATCCTCGACGATGTAGCGGCCGTAGGCGGACAGGACCCAGTCCACGTCGCCCTCGTCGTAGACGGCACCCTGCCCGCAGAGCGCCGAGGCCACGGCCTCCCAGACTCCGCCCGCGGGCATGCCCCGGCCGGCGGCCCACGCGAGCGCCGTGAGGAGGTCCCGCGCCGCCGAGGGGAGTTCGGTGCCGTCGTCGCGTACCCGCCGTGGGCCGGAGCGCAGGTCCTCCTCGAACGCGGCCTCCACGGAGTCGGGCAGCCCGGCGAGCAGGTCCTCGGTGTCGGTGGGCCCGTCGAACTCCCCGCCCGAGCGGTCCCGGAGGTCCCCGTGCTCTCGAAGCCGTGCGACGAGGAAGCCCGTGACCAGCCGGGCGAAGAGGAACCCCCCGTCCCGTGCCGTCGCGCGGTCCGCCAGGGCCTCGGCGACCCCGGCCCCGTCGACCTCGGCGGCCTCGCAGCGTCGCCGCACGTACTCGGCGATGTCCTGCCGGGTGTCCGGCTCGGCCTCCAGGTCCACCGTCGTGACGCTGTCACCGATGTGGCGGACCAGGGCGTCCGGCAGCGTCTCGCCCTCCTTCAGCCTGCCCCGGAAGGGCCGTTCCCGGGAGCCGACCAGCACGGGGAGCATCCGGCTCAGCGGAAAGACCAGCTCCTCGATCACGCCCTGGGTGTGCTCGGCCGGCACCTCGTCGAGACCGTCGAGGACCAGGACGGGAGGCGTCGGAAGCTCGCGCAGCTCCGCTCTCAGGGCGTCCGCGTTCCTCGGCTCGCGCAACCCCAGCCGGGCGGCGAGTTCCGCGGCGGCCTGTGTCGCGTCCAGGCCCCGCAGATGGACGGCCGCGAAGGTCCGGGCGTCCCGTGCACCCGGGTCCGGGTCACCCTCCCTGAGGGCTCCCTGCCGCTCGGCCTCCGCGCGCTGCTCGGGGTCCGCGAGTGTCGCGATACGGCCGAGCACCGCCGACTTGCCGCACCCGGCGGGCCCGGTGACCAGGAAGAGACCGGGAGTCGCGGCCTCCATCCACCCGATGATCTTCCCGAGCACCTGCCGCCGTCCGCTGAAGAACCAGCCCTCCTCCCGGTGCCCCACGCCGCGCGCGGCGAGCACCAGGTGCTCCACGAGGGTCGGTGCGGTACCCGGCCGGGCGAGGGGGTTGGGAAACGCGGGGCGTTCGTCGCCCACGGCGGCGCGTGCGGGCCGCTGGCCCTCCGCGTCCCATCTGGTCGGCAGTGCCCTCAGCAGCTCGACACCACTGACCAGCTCGTTGTGCGCGCTCCACGCACTCAGGTACTCGTCCGTCCGCGGGCCCTCCCGCAGCACCGCCGCCAGTGCCCGCAGCAGCGGGCCGTCGCCGTCCGAGACTTCGTTGCGCTGGCAGCTCGCCATGCTGCCGAGCCACTTGGTCCGGCCGGGCGGAAGGGAGATCTCGGACCAGTGTTTCAGGGCGGTTCGGACACCGTCCCCGACACCGTCTCCCGCATAGCAGGTGTCGACGACCACCAGGATCTGATCGGCCTCCGAGGAGACCGCGTATCCGATGAGCTCTTCCGTGGACACGCCCTGCTTGCGTATCCGGACGTTCCGCGTCCCCACATGGTCGCCGGGCTTCAGATCGCTGAGGACGAGCCGCAGTTCGTCGTCGGCGAGGACGCCGTGCCCCGACCAGAGGATCAACGCGGGCTTGCGGCCCCCCGAGCGCCGCCAGCCCTCGCTCCACTCCTCGATCTCCCGGTCGAAGGCAGCCCGGTCCGGGTTCCCCCCGCCCACCAGCCGCACGTCGAAGCCCAGCCCTTCGAGGAGGCCGGCGATCTCCTCCATCTGGGCCTTGGCGCCCACGAGCTGGGGGAAGGTCCGAGAATCGTCGTACGACTCGCACACCACGCACAGCGCGGTGGCCCTGAACTCCGGAGCCTCATTCACCCTCGGTGCCCTCTTCCCCCTCGTGCTCCATCACCAGCGTCAACGCCGTCACCGAGGCTTCCGGAGCGTGCCGTGCGCGGACCCTCAGCCGGTGCGGTCCGGGTGCGAGACCGGTGAGCGGTGCGGTGTAGCGCCCGTCGCCCCGGTTGCGCAGCGAGCGTTCGGGGCCGTCGTCCACGCTCAGGGCGAGTGCCAGCTCGTCGTGCCCGTGGACGTCCCTGGGGACCGACACCTCGACTTCCGCCGCCTCGCCTTCCGCCAGCACTTCCGGCGCGCGCACCCCGAGTGGCGGTGCCCCCGCATCCTCCGGACCGCGGTGCACCGGCAGCTCTGGTGTCAGCCACGCCCACACCGCCCAACGGACGGCGGAGTTGTTCTGCAGCGAACCGTGCTGTTCCCACGGGGTGTACGCGGGTCGCCGTACGCCCGTGAGATGGGCGCTGGACAGACGGGGCACCCGTCCGTCGCCGCCCTCGTCCGCGCCACCGATGGTGAACAGTGGCGAGAGCCGGCCGTCGGCCCCCGGCCGGGCCGTGGTCGGAGTCGGCTGCAGAACCCCGCTCACCGGCAGGTACTCCACCCCGTACGCGGCTCCCGTCCGGGACTCGCGCAACGCCGAGTGGAACAGCGCCGCGTCCTTGAGCAGGGCTTCGTCCACCCCCGGCAGCCCGGTGACCTCACGCGCGTAGCGGAGCTCCCCCGCTTCCGTGCCGTCACCCTCCAGACACGCGTAGTCCGGGGTGAGCTGATGCAGGGACGGCAGGCTGCGTGCGAATCGCGCCAGATTCAGCCGAAGCGGGCCGAACCCCGGCCGCAGGCCGTTCACCAGGTACAGCAGGGCGTCCAGCGAGCCCCGGTACGGCGTCCCGAGCGTGATCACCCGACGGGTGACCTCCGCGCCGCCGCCCAGCTCGACGTACTGCCGGGTCACCAGCCCGCCCATCGAGTGGCACACGAACACCACCCGGGCCTCCGCCCGCCCGGCGTCGGAGGCCCGCCAGCGGTCGAGTTCCTCCTCCACCCGCTCGCCGAGCCGTTCGGCGTTGTACCGGCAGGAGAGCCGCCAGTCGTAGGAGAAGTCCACCAGGTTGACCGGTGTACGAGGGTCGTCGCCCGGCAGTCGGCGTCGCAGGGTGAAGTGCCGCTCCAGCCAGTCCAGCAGCCCGTTGTAGCCGTCGACGAGCGGCCCGACCCCGGGCAGGGCGTGCAGATCCGGCATCGGCCCGGCGGGCCGCACGCCGTCACCGGGGTGGTCGTCCACCAGGTCGGAGGGGAGGACCAGCCGGGTCACGGACCTCCCGAAGGTCCTGATCCCGCGCAACAGGGCCTTTCCCGAGAGCCCCCATAACTCGTTCCCGTCCGCGTCCGTCAGCCGGCTGCCCATGATCCCCGGCACTACGACCACGAGATCGTCGACCCGGCCGCGCTGTGTCGTCATGCCGCCCCCGTATGTGCGCGTCGTGCTGTGAGGGGGTCAGCGTAATGACGGCGGAGTCGGCCGGACACGAGGAATGCGAAACTTGTCCGCACGAAACACGAAAGACGAAACGCGCTCTGGCCTGCGTGGAGAAGGGGTGACGCCGACCATGGTCGGCGTCACCCCTTCGTACTCCGCTACGAGCTACGAGCTACGAGCTACGGGCTACGGCAGCGCCAGCATCCGCTCCAGCGCCAGCTTCGCGAACGCCTCCGTCTCCTTGTCCACCTCGATGCGGTTGACCAGGTTGCCCTCGGCCAGCGACTCCAGGGTCCAGACCAGGTGGGGGAGGTCGATGCGGTTCATGGTCGAGCAGAAGCAGACCGTCTTGTCGAGGAAGACGATCTCCTTGCCCTCGGGTGCGAAACGGTTCGCCAGGCGGCGGACCAGGTTCAGCTCCGTGCCGATGGCCCACTTGGAACCGGCCGGCGCGGCCTCCAGGGCCTTGATGATGTACTCCGTCGAACCGACGTAGTCCGCCGCGGCCACGACCTCGTGCTTGCACTCGGGGTGGACCAGGACGTTCACGCCCGGGATGCGCTCGCGCACGTCGTTCACCGAGTCCAGGCTGAAGCGGCCGTGCACCGAGCAGTGGCCGCGCCACAGGATCATCTTCGCGGCGCGCAGCTCGTCGGCCGTCAGCCCGCCGTTCGGCTTGTGCGGGTTGTAGACGACGCAGTCCTCCAGGGACATGCCCATGTCCCGCACGGCGGTGTTGCGGCCGAGGTGCTGGTCCGGCAGGAAGAGGACCTTCTCGCCCTGCTCGAAGGCCCAGTCCAGGGCCCGCTTGGCGTTCGAGGAGGTGCAGATCGTGCCGCCGTGCTTGCCCGTGAACGCCTTGATGTCGGCGGACGAGTTCATGTACGAGACGGGCACGACCTGCTCGGCTATCCCGGCCTCGGTCAGCACGTCCCAGCACTCGGCGACCTGCTCGGCCGTCGCCATGTCGGCCATCGAGCAGCCGGCGGCGAGGTCGGGCAGGACGACCTTCTGGTCGTCGGACGTCAGGATGTCCGCCGACTCCGCCATGAAGTGCACGCCGCAGAACACGATGTACTCGGCCTCCGGGCGGGCGGCCGCGTCCCGGGCCAGCTTGAACGAGTCACCGGTCACGTCGGCGAACTGGATGACCTCGTCGCGCTGGTAGTGGTGGCCGAGTACGAAGACCTTGTCCCCGAGCTTCTCCTTCGCCTTGCGGGCGCGCTCCACCAGGTCCGGGTCGGACGGCGAGGGCAGGTCGCCTGGACACTCCACGCCCCGCTCGCTCTTCGGGTCGGCCTCACGGCCGAGGAGCAGCAGGGCGAGGGGCGTCGGCTGTACGTCGAGCTCCTGGGTTTGGGCGGTGGTCACGACACGCACCCTTTCTGTTCCGCGACTTTTCGTCGAATTGACGCTATCTATCATAACTGCTTCACGTCACTTTGACGATGGCCATAGCGTCTGTGTGACGTGAATCCCGGTGAGCCGCCGTTCATTCCCGGGAAGGCCGGGAAAGAGCCGTTTTCCGGTTCCGGGCGCGTGTGCGAGCATGAAAAGGAGCCGAGATCGAGCGCCCGGCCCGGAATGAATCCGCGGCCCCGCCGGTTGGACCCGTCGGCAAGCAGTCTCCGTACAACCCGGGAGAGATGTAGATGTCCGTATCGGACGAGACCACCACCGTCAGCGACGGCATCATCCTGACCGACGCCGCCGCGGACAAGGTCAGGACCCTGCTCGACCAGGAAGGCCGCGACGACCTCGCGCTGCGCGTCGCCGTCCAGCCCGGCGGCTGCTCCGGCCTGCGCTACCAGCTCTTCTTCGACGAGCGTTCCCTCGACGGTGACGTCGAGAAGGACTTCGGCGGTGTGAAGGTCGTCACCGACCGCATGAGCGCCCCGTACCTGGGCGGCGCCACGATCGACTTCGTGGACACGATCGAGAAGCAGGGGTTCACGATCGACAACCCGAACGCGACGGGCTCCTGCGCCTGCGGCGACTCCTTCAGCTGAGCCAGCCAAGCCGCTTCCCGCGGCCGCGGACATGACGAAGGCGGCGGCCCCCTGCGAGGGGGCCGCCGCCTTCGCGCTGTGCCGTGCCGTACTACCGCGTGTGCGTCGGGGGAGCCGGCAGCCGCGCGCCCTCCTTGGCCAGCGGGACGCCCTTGCCGTCCGAGCCCACGACCGCGCGGTCACCGAGCGGCTCGTCCAGCTGCACGGTCTTCTGGAACTGCTTCGCGATCATGATGCAGACCTTGCCCGGCCACGGGGTCGAGGTCACCGTGACCTTCACCTCGTCCCCGCTCTCGCTCGCCTTCACGTCGTAGTCGGAGCACACCCCGCCCGTGAAGGTCACGGTCAGCTCAGAGCCCTCGGCCCGGTAGCCGTCCACCTTCACGTCACGCGGCTCGGGAGCAGAGGTCGGCTTGTCACTCGGCCCGCTCGGCCCGCTCGGCGTCGAGGAGGCCAGATACTTCGGGTCGACCGCCGGGTACGTCACCGTGAACGGGTCCTTCGCGCCCGGCGCCGTCACCTCGAACAGCCAGGACGGCACCAGCGCCTGCCGCCCGTCCACGAAGTGCGAGGCCAGCCCGAACACCGCGTTCCGCACCGTCACCGCGTCCTGCTCGGGAGCGCCGCTCGCCGACGACTCGCAGGGCTGCTCCAGCCGGTCCTTCAGCGGCACGGGGCTCGCGCAGCCGCCGATGCCCATGCGGTGGTCGCCCGTCGGCCGCTTCTCCATCAGCTTCAGCGCCTCCTCGGCGCCGACCACGGGGTACGTGTCGCCCTTCACCGGCGTCTTCAGCTGACCGCTGCCGCCGACGACCTCGCCGTCCGGGCCGACCGTGACCCCGGTCGTCCAGCCGTGCGTCGGCAGTCCGCCGACCTCGGGAGCGGCGTTCACCACCCGCTGGGCGCCCATGACCTGGCTCATGTCGAGCTTCGCGTCGTCCTGACCCAACGCCTTCAGCACCGGCGCCGCGGCCTTCTCGGCCTCCGCCTCGCTCACCGGGCTGCCGCCGGAGCCCGGAGCGGTGCAGGCGTCGGTGCCCTTGCAGTCGTCGGTGCCGGGGGCGTACCGGTTGAAGGTCCAGGCGCCGGGTGCCTGCCTGTTCACCTGGAGGCTCGGCCCCGAACCGTCCTGACCGGCCCCGACCTTCCAGGCCTCGCCCTGCGCCACCGGAGTCCCCTCGACCCCGAGGGCCTTCGCCAGCCGGGCCACGTCCTCCTTGGTGACCTCGCCCCGCGCCCGGTACACCGGGGCTTCTTCGGGGCCGTCCGGGAGCGGGCCGTCCACCCGGTAGGTGGCGCCGTAGGGGTTCGGTTCACCGGGCGCGATGCCGTTGCCGCCGCCCGAGGTGGATTCCGAGTAGCCGTCGAGTGCGAGCGGCGGGGGAGTGCCGTCCCCGGCGGGCGCTCCCGGCGTCGAACCGCCACCGCCACCGGAGCCGCCCGAGGCGTTGGCCGCGAGCCAGGCCCCACCACCGCCGATCAGCAGCACGGCGGCGGCGACGGAGGCGATGATCGCGGGCGTCCGCGACCGCCCACTGCCCGGACGGACCGGGTGCTCCTCGTCGCGGGGCACGTCGCCGTCGGGGGCGGGGGGCGCTTTCTCGGGTGCTTCCGGGGCCGGGCCGGATTCCTCGGCGTCGGCACGGTCCCCGTCTCGGTCCGCGTCTTCGTCCGTCTCTTCGGCCGCCGCGGGCGCCTGGTCCGTCTCTTCGGCCGCTGCGGGCGCGTCGCCCGTCTTTTCGGCCGCCGTGGGCGCGTCGTCCGTCGGCTCCGGCTCCGAAGCCGACGCGTCCTCACCTGATGTCCCGGAAGCCTCGGCGGTCTCGATCGCCTCCGAAGCCTCAGCAGCGTCAGAAGCTTCAGTGGCTTCAGTGGCCTCATCGGTCTCTGCGGCCTCAGTGGCCTTTGCGGCCTCAGAGGCCTTCGCCGCCTCAGGGGTGTCCGCCGAACCCCGCTCCTCGACCTCCGGGGTGTCGGCGGATCCGGCGCCGCCCACTTCCCTGGCGTCGTCGTCGTTGTCGGGTCGCTCGGTGTTCACCGCATCGCTCCTTCGGCTGCACAGCTGTCCCATGGGACCCGGCCCGGTCCGACACGGGCAGCTGTCGGGTCGTATCCCGCCTCCCCTTTACGGGGGACAGCGATGGGACGCAGCGGGGGAGCGCACGGTTCCCTGCAGCGCGCCGCTCAGTCCCCGTAGTCCGACATCGCGTCGAGCAGCCGCGCCGACGCCGGGGGGACGGTCACACCGTGGATCAGGGCCGGGGAGACCGGCCGGGGGGCGACCCGGTCGGGAGCCGCCCAGTGGGGTGCCATCCGGGCGCCGTCGCCCGGCAGCGACGCCAGGTCGCCTTCGAGATCGACCGGAACGGGCACCTGGACCTTGAGGTTCGTCATATCCGCACCGTAGGCACGCCGGACCTCACGGAGAAAGATCTACTATCGGGTAGTTTTCATGCCTTCAGAGCGGCCCCGTCCACCCGATAGCGTGAAGCGTCAAGGTCCGCCTCCCACAGGAGAGTCCACGCCGTGCGCATCGCAGTCACCGGCTCCATCGCCACCGACCACCTCATGATCTTTCCCGGCCGCTTCGCCGACCAGCTCGTAGCGGACCAACTGCACACGGTTTCGCTGTCGTTCCTGGTCGACAAGCTCGACGTACGCCGCGGCGGCGTCGCCGCGAACATCGCGTTCGGAATGGGTCAGCTCGGCACCCGCCCGATCCTGGTCGGCGCCGCGGGCGGGGACTTCGACGACTACCGGGCCTGGCTCGACCGGCACGGTGTCGACACCGAGTCCGTCCACATCTCCGACACGCTGCACACCGCCCGCTTCGTGTGCACCACCGACGCCGATCACAACCAGATCGGCTCCTTCTACGCCGGCGCCATGAGCGAGGCCCGCCTCATCGAGCTGAAGACCGTCGCCGACCGCGTCGGCGGTCTCGACCTGGTCTCCATCGGCGCGGACGACCCAGAGGCCATGCTCCGCCACACCGAGGAGTGCCGCTCCCGGAACATCCCGTTCGCCGCCGACTTCTCCCAGCAGATCGCCCGCATGGAAGGCGAGGAGATCCGCATCCTGCTGGACGGGGCGACGTACCTCTTCTCCAACGAGTACGAGAAGGGCCTCATCGAGTCCAAGACCGGCTGGACCGACGCGGAGATCCTGTCCAGGGTGGGCCACCGGGTGACCACCCTCGGCGCGCAGGGCGTGCGCATCGAGCGGGCCGGCGACGACCCGATCGAGGTCGGCACCCCCGACGAGGAGCGCAAGGCCGACCCGACCGGCGTCGGCGACGCCTTCCGCGCCGGGTTCCTCTCGGGCCTCGCGTGGGGCGTCTCCCTGGAGCGTGCCGCCCAGGTCGGCTGCATGCTGGCGACGCTCGTCATCGAGACGGTGGGGACGCAGGAGTACCAGTTGCGGCGCGGGCATTTCATGGAGCGGTTCACCAAGGCGTACGGGGACGAGGCCGCGGCGGAGGTTCAGGCGCACCTGATCTGACCGTCGCCGTCTGCGGGCGCGTGGGGGCTGGTCGCGCAGTCCCCGCGCCCCCAAAAAAGGCGCGTTCAGCTCACCCGGCGGATCAGGTACGCCGTTCCCTTGTCCGCCGGCTCCTCCCCGACGTACTCCTGGTTCCTCATCTCGCACCACGCCGGGATGTCGAGCCGCGCCGCCTCGTCGTCCGACAGCACCCGGACCAGGCCGCCCACCGGCACGTCGCCGATGACCTTGGCCAGCTCGATCACCGGAATCGGGCAGCGCTTGCCGAGGGAGTCGACGACCAGGACGTCCTCCTCGCGGGCGACCTCGGAGGCGACCGGCGCCCCCAGCTTCTCCCGCACCGCCGCCACGGCCCCGGGGAGGACGGTCAGGAACCGCTCGACCTCCTCCTCCGCCGTCCCCACCGGCAGCGAAACCCGCACATTCCCCTCACTGAGTACGCCCATCGCCCGGAGCACATGGCTCGGCGTCAGCGTGCTGCTCGTGCAGGACGATCCGGACGATACGGAGAAACCCTCCCGGTCCAGCTCGTGCAGCAGGGCCTCCCCGTCGACATAGAGGCAGGAGAAGGTGACGACGCCGGGCAGCCTGCGTACAGGGTCGCCGACCACCTCGACGTCCGGCACGGCCTGCGGCACCCGCACCCGGATCCGCTCCGTCAGCTCCCGCAGCCGCGGGGCCTCCTCGGCGGCCTCGGCCCGTACCGCCCGCAGCGACGCGGCCGCCGCCACGATCGCCGGGATGTTCTCGAAACCGGGCGCCCGCCCCGATTCCCGCTCGTCCACCGGCCCTTGTGGCGCGAATCGCACACCCTTGCGGACGACGAGCAGCCCGACCCCCGACGGGCCGCCCCACTTGTGGGCGCTGGCCGTGAGCAGCGACCAGTCGCCCTCCACCGGCCCCCATCCCAGCGACTGCGCCGCGTCCACCAGCAGCGGTACACCCGCCGTCCGGCACACCTCGGCCACCTCGGTCACCGGCTGCTCGGTCCCCACCTCGTGATTGCCCGACTGCAGACAGGCCAGCGCCGTGTCCGCGCGCAGGGCGGCCGCGTATGCCGACGGCTCCACCAGGCCGGAGCGGTCCACCGGGATCTGTGTGACGGTCCCTCCGGTGGCCTCGAGGAGCTCCGCCGAATGCAGTACAGACGAATGTTCGACTGCTGACACGATCAGGTGGCGCCCGACCCGCCGCCGCCCGGCCAGCGCCCCGGCAATCCCCGTATGCACGGCACGCGTTCCGGACGACGTGAAGATCAGCTCGTCCGGCCGGCAGCCCACCGCCTCGGCAGCGGCCTCCCGCGCCGCGTCCAGCAGCACCCGGGCACGCCGTCCCTCCCTGTACAGACGCGCGGGATCCGCCCACCCTTCGTCGAGGGAGGCCTGAAGGGCCTGCCGGGCGATCGGATGAAGCGGAGCAGCGGAAGCAGCGTCGAAGTAGGCCACACCCCAACGCTAGAACGCCGACCAGGGAGACGTCCCTCAGGGGCGCGGGGAACTGCGCGAACGGCCACGACGAATGCCGCACCCGCCAATCAAGCGAACACCCCGACTCAGTAGGCACCCCTCCCCGAGAACCCCCGGAGGGCGTCGGCTAGGGTTTGGTCCGCATAAACATCCAAACCCCTGCCCGACGCAGGGCGGCGACCGACCAGCGAGAAGGCCAGGCCGCAGCCGATCCGCGCGGGCGAGACTCTCGGGAAGGCGCTACGTGAGTCCCAACGGCTCCGACCGCTCGCCGCGGCGCCCGATGCGGCGGAAGCTGCTGCAGGCACTGACCGCGGGCCTGGTCTTGGCGACAGCCACCGGTTGCTCGTACAACTGGGAAGACTTCCCCCGCCTTGGTATGCCCACCCCGACCACGGAAGAGGCTCCGCGGATCCTCTCCCTGTGGCAGGGGTCCTGGGCGGCTGCGCTCGCCGTTGGCGTGCTGGTGTGGGGTCTGATCCTGTGGAGTGCTTTCTTCCACCGGCGCAGCCGCACCAAGGTCGAGGTTCCTCCGCAGACCCGGTACAACATGCCCATCGAGGCGCTGTACACCGTGGTCCCGCTCATCATCGTCTCGGTGCTGTTCTACTTCACCGCCCGTGACGAGTCCGAGCTGCTCAGCCTCAAGAAGAAGCCCGACGTCACGGTCAACGTGGTCGGCTTCCAGTGGAGCTGGTGCTTCAACTACGTCGAGCCGGTCGCCGGTTCCACGGGTGACGCCAAGAAGTCCCCCGAGCTGGACGCGATCCCGGACCGGTTCAAGAAGGACTTCCCGGCGAACGCCGGCGGCGTCTACGACTGCGGCACCCCCGGCACCCGGAACCCGCAGACCAACAACCCGGGTCCGACGCTCTGGCTGCCCAAGGGCAAGACCGTCCGCTTCGTCCTCACCTCGCGTGACGTCATCCACTCCTTCTGGGTGGTGCCGTTCCTGATGAAGCAGGACGTCATCCCGGGCCACACCAACGCCTTCGAGGTGACCCCCAACAAGGAGGGCACCTTCCTGGGCAAGTGCGCCGAGCTCTGCGGCGTCGACCACTCTCGGATGCTGTTCAACGTGAAGGTCGTCTCCCCCGAGCGCTACGAGCAGCACCTCAAGGACCTCGTGGACAAGCAGCAGAACGGTTACGTTCCTGCCGGCATCGCGCAGACGAGCCACGAGAAGAACCGGGAGACGAACAACCTGTGAGCATCCTCAACGAACCCCAGGGTGCCGCGGCAGCAGGGTCCCACTACCAGGACGAGCTGCCGGTCAGGCGCCAGAACCGCGGCAGCGTCGTGGTGAAGTGGCTGACGACGACGGACCACAAGACGATCGGCACGCTGTACCTGGTGACGTCGTTCGCGTTCTTCGTCATCGGTGGCGTGATGGCGCTGTTCATGCGCGCCGAGCTCGCCCGGCCCGGTCTGCAGATCATGTCGACCGAGCAGTTCAACCAGGCGTTCACGATGCACGGCACGATCATGCTGCTGATGTTCGCGACGCCGCTGTTCGCGGGCTTCGCGAACTGGATCATGCCGCTGCAGATCGGCGCGCCGGACGTGGCGTTCCCCCGGCTGAACATGTTCGCCTACTGGCTGTACCTGTTCGGCTCGCTCATCGCGGTGGGGGGCTTCCTGACGCCGCAGGGCGCGGCCGACTTCGGCTGGTTCGCCTACAGCCCGTTGTCGGACGCGGTCCGCTCCCCGGGCATCGGCGCCGACATGTGGATCATGGGTCTGGCCTTCTCCGGCTTCGGCACCATCCTCGGCTCGGTCAACTTCATCACCACGATCATCTGCATGCGCGCGCCCGGCATGACGATGTTCCGCATGCCGATCTTCACCTGGAACGTGCTGCTGACCGGTGTCCTGGTCCTGCTGGCCTTCCCGGTCCTGGCCGCGGCCCTGTTCGCCCTGGAGGCGGACCGCAAGTTCGGTGCCCACATCTTCGACTCCGCCAACGGCGGCGCGCTGCTCTGGCAACACCTCTTCTGGTTCTTCGGCCATCCAGAGGTGTACATCATCGCGCTGCCGTTCTTCGGGATCATCTCCGAGGTCATCCCGGTCTTCTCCCGCAAGCCGATGTTCGGTTACTCGGGTCTGATCGGCGCGACCATCGCGATCGCGGGTCTGTCCGTGACGGTGTGGGCGCACCACATGTACGTCACCGGCGGTGTGCTGCTGCCGTTCTTCTCCTTCATGACCTTCCTGATCGCGGTCCCGACCGGTGTGAAGTTCTTCAACTGGATCGGCACCATGTGGAAGGGCTCGCTGTCCTTCGAGACGCCGATGCTCTGGGCGACCGGCTTCCTGATCACCTTCACCTTCGGTGGTCTGACCGGTGTCATCCTGGCCTCGCCGCCGATGGACTTCCACGTCTCCGACTCGTACTTCGTGGTGGCGCACTTCCACTACGTCGTCTTCGGCACCGTCGTGTTCGCGATGTTCTCCGGCTTCCACTTCTGGTGGCCGAAGTGGACCGGCAAGATGCTGGACGAGCGCCTCGGCAAGATCACCTTCTGGACGCTGTTCATCGGCTTCCACGGCACGTTCCTGGTCCAGCACTGGCTGGGTGCCGAGGGCATGCCCCGCCGGTACGCGGACTACCTCGCGGCCGACGGCTTCACCGCGCTGAACACGATCTCGACGATCAGCTCGTTCCTGCTCGGCATGTCGCTCCTGCCGTTCTTCTACAACGTCTGGAAGACGGCCAAGTACGGCAAGCCGGTCGGCGTCGACGACCCGTGGGGCTACGGCCGCTCCCTGGAGTGGGCGACCTCCTGCCCGCCGCCGCGGCACAACTTCATCACCATGCCGCGGATCCGCAGTGAATCCCCGGCGTTCGACCTGCACCACCCCGAGATCGCCGCTCTCGACCAGCTCGAGAACGTCGGTCACGGCGAGAAGGCCATCGCTGGTGGCAAGGAGGCCGGCAAGTGAAGATCCAGGGCAAGATGTTCATGTGGCTGAGCGTCTTCGTCCTCGCCATGGCTGTGGTCTATGGCGTGTGGTCGAAGGAGCCGGCCGGTACCACGGCCCTCTTCCTGGCCTTCGGCCTGTGCATCATGATCGGCTTCTACCTCGGCTTCACGGCCAAGCGGGTCGACGTCGGTGCGCAGGACAACAAGGAGGCGGACGTCGCGGACGACGCCGGCGAGGTCGGGTTCTTCAGCCCGCACAGCTGGCAGCCGCTCTCCCTGGCCATCGGTGGCGCCCTCGCCTTCCTGTCGATCGCGATCGGCTGGTGGCTGATGTACTTCTCGCTGCCGATCATCCTGATCGGCGTCTGGGGCTGGGTCTTCGAGTACTACCGCGGTGAGAACCGCACCCAGTAACACGAGCCGAGCGCTCCAGGGCCCGGACACTCCGCAAGGAGCGTCCGGGCCCCTGCTTTTGCCGCAATCCGTATCACTCGTACGAGTCACCCGGCGTGCCGCAGTTGACTTGGCTTCCTAGCGTGAGGCCATGAGCCACACAGCGATCTCCCGCCCCCGCACCGTCGTCAGCTGCACGCTGCTGGTGATAGCCCTCTGCGCGGGCGTCACCGCCTGCGGCTCGGACGGCAATCCGCTCTCCCACCGCCCCTACGACGCGGCGGACCAGATCTCCTTCAACGCCCCCTCAGAGGGCCGCAAGAAGGCCGACCCGGACAAGCCCCTGGAAGTGGTCGCCGAGGACTCCGACGGGCGCATCACGGACGTCACGGCCCACGACGCGTCCGGACGCTACGTGGCCGGCGAACTCTCCGCCGACGGCGGCCGCTGGCACAGCACCTCACCGCTCGCCGCCAACGCCAGCTACACGGTCCGGGTGAGCACCGAGGACGAGGACGGGGCGCCCGGCCGCAAGGTCCTCACCTTCGACACCGGCAAGCCCACCGCCAACAAGCGGCTGAACGTCACCTTCGGCCCCAAGGCGGGCACCTACGGCGTCGGCCAGCCCATCACGGCCGAGTTGAGCCAGCCGGTCAAGGACAGATCCCAGCGGGCCGTCGTCGAACGGGCCCTGAAGGTCTCCTCCATGCCCGCGACGGAAGGCGCCTGGCACTGGGTGGACGACAAGAAGCTCCACTACCGCCCGAAGGACTACTGGCCCGCGCAGGCCACCGTCCAGGTCCGCAGCAACCTGGACGGCATCAAGATCGGCGACCGGATGCGGGGCGGCAAGGCCAAGCCGCTGACGATCAACACCGCCGACAAGGTCATAGCCGTCACGGACGCCGCGGCCCACCAGATGACCGTCTACAAGAACGACGAGATCGTCCGGCAGATCCCGGTCACCACGGGCATGCCCGGCTACGACACGCGCAACGGCGTCAAGGTCGTCCTGGCCAAGGAGGGCACCGTCCGGATGACCAGCGCCAGCATCGGCGCCTCGGACTTCTACGACCTGATCGTCCACCACTCCGTGCGGGTCACCAACAGCGGCGAGTACGTCCACGCCGCCCCCTGGTCCGTCGGCTCCCAGGGCTACGCCAACGTCAGCCACGGCTGCACCGGCATGAGCACCGAGAACGCCGCCTGGTTCTACGAGAACGTCCGCGAGGGCGACATCGTCAAGGTCATAAACTCCGCCGGCGACACGATGGCCCCCTTCGGCAACGGCTTCGGCGACTGGAACCTCGAGTGGAAACAGTGGCGCACAGGCAGCGCCCTGACAGCCGGCACCCCGGAGGGCCCGACAGCAGCCGACAGAGCCCGCCTGCGACCGCAGAGTGCGTGACTGACCCAGGGGCGCGGGGAACTGCGCGAACAGCCCTCACGCACCCGCAGGTCGCCACACAACCGGACGTCCCGAGCTCCTAGGCGTTCAAAGCCGCCCTCTCCCGCAACAAGGAAGCCAGGGCCGCGGCGAACTCCACCGGATCCACCGGCAACGTCACCGCCGATTCAGCGCGACTCCAGGTCGCGAGCCACGCATCCTGAGGCCGCCCCATGAGCAGCAACACCGGCGGGCAGTCGAACACCTCGTCCTTGATCTGCCGGCACAGCCCCATGCCCCCCATCGGCACGGCCTCACCGTCCAGCACACAGACGTCGACCCCACCCCGGTCCAGCTCCTTGACCACCGCGTCAGGAGTCGCACACTCCACGAACTCCACCAGGGGAACGTCCGGCGCCGGCCGCCGTCCCGTGGCGAGCCGCACCTGCTCGCGGGTGTTGGAGTCGTCGCTGTAGACCAGCACCGTGGCGGTCGGCTGCATTGTTCCTCCGTGACGTCAGCGTCGTAAGGACAGGCCCGTTGGGCCGGATGCTACTCCCTTGAACACCACGTCAACACCGGTACGACCGGCTCAGACACTCCGAACGGCACCCCCCGGAGTGAGGGCGGGATAAGCGACCGACATAATGTCGGTCGTGGCGACAGCAACGACAGTAGAAACCGGGCACGCGCACCCGTCGGTCAACAGGCCGAACCTCACCAGCGTCGGAACCATCATCTGGCTGAGTTCCGAGCTGATGTTCTTCGCGGCCCTCTTCGCGATGTACTTCACCCTGCGATCGGTGACGGGTCCCGATCACTGGAAGGAGATGGCTGCCCATCTCAACTTCCCGTTCTCGGCGACGAACACCACGATCCTGGTGCTCTCCTCGCTCACCTGCCAGCTCGGCGTCTTCGCCGCCGAGCGCGGTGACGTGAAGAAGCTGCGGATGTGGTTCATCGTCACCTTCGTGATGGGTGCGATCTTCATCGGCGGTCAGGTCTTCGAGTACACCGAGCTGGTCAAGGAGGCGGGCCTGTCCCTGTCCTCCGACCCGTACGGCTCGGTCTTCTACCTGACCACCGGCTTCCACGGCCTGCATGTGACGGGCGGTCTCATCGCCTTCCTGCTGGTCCTGGGCCGGACCTACGCGGCCCGGAGGTTCACCCACGAGCAGGCGACCGCCGCGATCGTCGTGTCCTATTACTGGCACTTCGTCGATGTCGTCTGGATCGGCCTCTTCGCCACGATCTACATGATCAAGTAGCGGGACCGCAGCGCGCGCCCGACGAGGCACGCATCCCAGAAGCACCGACGCAGAAGATCCTGACACCGGGGTAATCCGTGAAAAAGCTCTCCGCACGACGACGCCACCCGTTGGCGGCGGTCGTCGTCCTACTCCTCGCGCTGCTCTTCAGCGGGGGGCTGTACGCCGTGTTCGCACCCACGAGCAAGGCTGAGGCCGACGAAACCGCCCAGTCCCTCACCATCGAGGAGGGCAAGAAGCTCTACTCGGTCGGCTGCGCCAGTTGCCACGGCACCGGCGGTCAGGGCACCTCCGACGGGCCGAGCCTGGTGGGTGTCGGCGCCGCCGCCGTCGACTTCCAGGTGGCCACCGGCCGTATGCCGGCCGCCACCTCCCAGGGCCCCCAGGTCCCGAAGAAGAAGAACATCTACAGCCAGGCCGAGATCGACCAGCTCGCGGCCTACATCGCCTCGCTGGGCGCCGGTCCTGCCATCCCGACCGAGGAGCAGTACGGCCCCCAGGGTGCCGACATCGCCAAGGGCGGTGAGCTGTTCCGCACCAACTGCGCGCAGTGCCACAACTTCACCGGCAAGGGCGGTGCGCTGACGCACGGCAAGTACGCACCGGACCTCGAGGGTGTCTCCCCGAAGCACATCTACGAGGCCATGGAGACCGGCCCGCAGAACATGCCGTCCTTCCCCGAGACCACGCTCTCGGTGGAGAACAAGAAGGACATCATCGCGTACCTGGACGCGGTCAACAGCAGCAAGTCCGAGAGCCCCGGCGGTCTCGAGCTCGGCGGCCTCGGGCCGGTCAGCGAGGGTCTGTTCGGCTGGATCTTCGGTCTCGGCGGGCTGATCGCCGTCGCCGTGTGGGTCGCCGCCCGGACCGCAAAGGCCAAGAAGTCATGAGTAGCCAAGACATTCCAGAAGAGAACCTGCCTGCCGTGCAGTCCGAGCAGACCGCAGGACATGACGAGCACGGGCACGGGGCGCTGAGCCCCGCGGACGAGCACCCGTTCGCCGACCCGGGCCTGCCCCCCCACGAGCACCGCATCCAGGACGTCGACGAGCGGGCCGCCAAGCGGTCCGAGCGCTCGGTCGCCCTGATGTTCACGGTGTCGATGCTGGCCACCATCGCCTTCATCGCCGCGTTCGTGGCGATCCCGGTCGACAAGTCGGTCTACATCTTCCCGCTGGGTCACATCAGCGCGCTGAACTTCGCGCTGGGCATGACGCTCGGCATCGCGCTGTTCTGCATCGGCGCGGGCGCCGTCCACTGGGCCCGCACCCTGATGTCGGACGTGGAGATCGCCGACGAGCGGCACCCGATCGAGGCGGAGCCCGAGGTCCGCGAGAAGGTCTTCGCGGACTTCAAGCAGGGCGCCAAGGAATCCGCGCTCGGCCGCCGCAAGCTGATCCGCAACACCATGTTCGGCGCGCTCACGCTGGTGCCGCTCTCCGGTGTCGTCCTGCTGCGCGACCTCGGCCCGCTGCCCGAGGACAAGCTGCGTCACACGCTGTGGTCCAAGGGCAAGCTGCTCGTCAACATGAACACGAACGAGCCGCTGCGTCCGTCGGACGTCGCGGTCGGTTCGCTGACCTTCGCCAAGCCCGAGGGCCTGGAGGAGCACGACCACGAGTTCCAGAACGAGATCGCCAAGGCCGCCCTGATGATCGTCCGGATCCAGCCGGAGAACATCAAGGACAAGCGCGAGCTCGAGTGGTCGCACGAGGGCATCGTCGCGTACTCGAAGATCTGCACCCACGTCGGTTGCCCGATCTCCCTGTACGAGCAGCAGACGCACCACGTGCTCTGCCCCTGCCACCAGTCCACCTTCGACCTCTCCGACGGTGCCCGAGTGATCTTCGGTCCCGCCGGTCACGCCCTGCCGCAGCTCCGCATCGGCGTGAACGACGAGGGCTACCTCGAGGCGCGCGGCGACTTCGAAGAGCCCGTCGGCCCTGCTTTCTGGGAGCGCGGATGAGCACTGCACAAGAACGACGCAAGGCGCCCGCGGGTGAGCGGGTCGCCGACTGGGCCGACGGCCGCCTCGGGATCTACTCCCTGGCCAAGGCCAACATGCGCAAGATCTTCCCGGACCACTGGTCCTTCATGCTGGGTGAGATCTGCCTCTACAGCTTCATCATCATCATCCTGACGGGTGTGTACCTGACGCTGTTCTTCCACCCGTCGATGAACGAGGTGGAGTACCACGGCAGCTACGTCCCGCTCCAGGGGCAGCTGATGTCGGAGGCGTTCGCCTCCACGCTGGACATCAGCTTCGACGTGCGCGGCGGTCTGCTCATCCGGCAGATCCACCACTGGGCGGCGATCATCTTCCTCGCCGCCATGTTCGTGCACATGATGCGCGTCTTCTTCACCGGCGCCTTCCGCAAGCCGCGCGAGATCAACTGGCTGTTCGGCTTCCTGCTGTTCGTCCTGGGCATGTTCACCGGTTTCACCGGCTACTCGCTCCCGGACGACCTGCTCTCCGGCACCGGTGTCCGCTTCACGCAGGGCGCGATCCTGTCCGTGCCGATCGTCGGCACGTACATCTCGATGTTCCTGTTCGGCGGGGAGTTCCCGGGTACCGACTTCGTCGCCCGGTTCTACTCGATCCACATCCTGCTGCTGCCGGGCATCATGCTCGGGCTCGTGGTCGGCCACCTGATCCTGGTCTTCTACCACAAGCACACGCAGTTCGCGGGTGCCGGACGCACCAACAAGAACGTCGTCGGCATGCCGCTGCTGCCGGTCTACGCGGCCAAGGCCGGAGGCTTCTTCTTCCTGGTCTTCGGTGTCATCGCGGCCATCGCCGGCGTCGCGACCGTCAACCCCATCTGGGTCCTGGGCCCCTACCGGCCCGACCAGGTGTCGACGGGCGCGCAGCCCGACTGGTACATGGGCTTCGCCGAGGGCCTGGTCCGCGCGATGCCGGGCTGGGAGATCAACCTCTGGGGTCACACGCTCGTCCTGGGCGTGTTCATCCCGCTGGTCCTCTTCGGCCTGTTCCTCGGGATCATCGCCCTCTACCCGTTCATCGAGTCGTGGGTCACCGGGGACAAGCGCGAGCACCACATCCTGGACCGGCCGCGCAACGCCCCGACGCGTACCGCCTTCGGTGTCGCGTGGGTCACCGGCTACATGATCATGCTGATCGGCGGTGGCAACGACATCGTCGCCACGCACTTCCATCTGTCGATCAACGCGGTCACCTGGTTCGTCCGGATCGGGTTCTTCGCCGGGCCGGTCGTCGCGTTCATCATCACCAAGCGCATCTGTCTCGGCCTCCAGCGCCGCGACAAGGAGAAGGTGCTGCACGGACGCGAGTCGGGCATCATCAAGCGCCTGCCGCACGGTGAGTTCATCGAGGTGCACGAGCCGCTCAGCCAGGAGCAGATGTACACGCTCACGGCGCACGAGCAGTACCAGCCGGTCGAGATCGGCCCGACGGTCGACGAGAACGGTGTCGAGCGCAAGGTGAAGGGCTCCGAGAAGCTGCGCGCCAAGCTCAGCGAGTCCTACTACGGCGAGGGAGCCCAGATCCCGAAGCCGACCGCCGAGGAGTACCGGGAGATCACGAGCGGCCACGGCCACCACTGATCACTGCTTCGCCACGCCACTGAAGGGCCCCGTCCGGTGTTCGGACGGGGCCCTTCGCGGTGCCCCGTGGCTGGATAGGGTGGACCTCGTTGAGACTCTCGTTCCGTACTGCGGGACGCCTGACCTTGGAGCGGCTTATGAGCGCTGTGACCCCCGCTGGAGGCGACACCGCGGCGGGCCGCTCCTGGCCCCTGCTGTTGAACGGTCTGCTGGACGGCAGGAACCTGACGGCCGACGACACCGCGTGGGCGATGGACCTGATCATGCGCGGCGAGGCGACGGACGCCCAGATCGCCGGACTCGTGGTGGCGCTGCGGGCCAAGGGCGAGACCGTCGAGGAGATCGCCGGGTTCGTCCGCGCGATGTACGAGCACGCGAACGTGATCGAGGTGCCGGGCCCGGCCGTCGACATCGTCGGCACGGGCGGCGACGGGGCGAAGACCGTCAACATCTCCACGATGTCGGCGATCGTCATCGCCGGCACGGGCGCGAAGGTCGTCAAGCACGGCAACCGCGCGGCGTCGTCGGCGTCCGGCGCGTCGGACGTGCTGGAGAAGCTCGGCGTCAATCTGGAACTGCCGACGCACCGGGTGGCCCAGGTCGCCGAGGACGCCGGGATCACCTTCTGCTTCGCGGCGAAGTTCCACCCGGCGATGCGCCACGCGGGCGCGGCGCGCGGCCAGTTGGGCGTCCGGACGATCTTCAACGTCCTCGGTCCGCTGACCAACCCGGCGAAGGTACGCGCCCAGGCCGTCGGCGTCGCGGATCCGCGCATGGCACCGATCGTCGCGGGCGTCTTCGCCGAGCGCGGCCACTCGTCCCTGGTCTTCCGGGGGGACGACGGCCTCGACGAACTGACCACCACCGCCACGTCCAGAGTGTGGGTCGTCCGCGACGGCAAGGTGACCGAGGAGGCCTTCGACCCGCGCGACGTGGGCCTCGAACTCGTCCCCGTGGAGGCCCTGCGCGGCGCGGACGCCTCCTACAACGCGGAGGTCGCCCGCCGCCTGCTGGACGGCGAGACGGGCCCCGTGCGCGACGCGGTCCTGCTGAACTCGGCGGCGGCCCTGGTGGCCCTCGAACCCGGCCCGGGGACACTCGTCGAGCAGATCCGCGCCGGCATGGCCAAGACGGCCGAATCGATCGACTCCGGGGCCGCCAAGCGGACCCTGGAGCGGTGGGTGGCGGCGAGCAACGCGTAGCGCCGGGTGTCCCGCGATCCGGACTCGGGTTGCGGGACGCCGATCTTTTCGCGTACGTTCCTGATCAGGTCATGAGTGACAGTCATGAGGCCCCGGCCGACTGTCCGGCAACCCTCCGTCCGTGGCGGGGTGCCCCGGGTGAAGACCAGGCCGCAGGCAGCGAGGTCTGTGGCAAGCGCGTGACGAGGAGTCTCTCGTGAACCAGCGAATGCGATAGGGCCGCAGAGCCCCGCCTCCGCACCCTCTTTCCTTCACCCCCCGCTTGAGCCATGTGCTCGCGGGCGGATTCCACCTGACTTCACGGGAGTTCCGCCATGTCCGTCTCCACCGTTGCCGCCGCCCCGTCCGTTTGTGCCCCGCTGCCCGTTCTGGGACGGGATGTCACCGTCCCGCTCGTCACCGGTGGCGAGGTCACCTACGCCGCGCTCGACTACGCCGCCAGCGCCCCGGCGCTCCAGCGGGTCTGGGACGACGTCGCCGCCTACGCGCCGTACTACGGCAGCGTCCACCGCGGTGCCGGGTACCTGTCCCAGCTGTCGACCGACCTGTTCGAGAACGCCCGCCGGACGGTCGCGGAGTTCCTCGACTGCAGGGACGGTGACCAGGTGGTCTTCACCCGGTCCACCACCGACTCCCTCAACCTCCTGGCCGCCGCGCTCCCGGCCGGCTGCCAGGTCTTCGTCTTCGAGACCGAGCACCACGCCTCCCTGCTGCCCTGGCGCGACGCCCGTGTCACGTACCTCGACGCCCCGCGCAGCCCCCGCCAGGCCGTCGAGACCCTGGAGCGCGCCCTCGCCGACCGCGACCCTTACGGCCCGGTCCTCGTCTGCGTCACCGGCGCCTCCAACGTCACCGGCGAGCTGTGGCCCGTACGGGAGCTCGCGGCGGCCGCGCACGCGCACGGCGCCCGGATCGTGCTCGACGCCGCCCAGCTGGCCCCGCACTACCCCGTGTCCGTCGCCGACCTCGGCGTCGACTGGGTCGCCTTCTCCGGGCACAAGCTGTACGCGCCCTTCGGCTCCGGTGTGCTGGCCGGACGGGCCGACTGGCTGCGCGAGGCCGAGCCGTACCTCGCGGGCGGCGGCGCCAGCCGCAAGGTCACCCGGCGTACCGACGGGGGAGTGGACGTGGAGTGGCACGACAGCGCCGCCCGTCACGAGGCGGGCTCGCCCAACGTCATCGGCGCCTACGCCGTCGCCTCCGCCTGCAAGGCGCTGACGGAGGCCGGCTTCGACACGCTCGTCGCGCGCGAGCAGTACCTGGTCGCCAAGGTGCGGGAGGGGCTCGCCGACGTCCCCCAGGTGCGGTTCCTGTCCCTGTTCGGGGACGACGCGCCGCGCGTCGGTGTGCTCTCCTTCGTCGTCGAGGGCTGGAACAGCTCGCACTTCGCCGCCGCGCTCTCCGCCGAGTACGGCATCGGCGTGCGGGACGGGCTGTTCTGCGCCCACCCGCTGGTGCGCACGCTGCTCGGCAGCGACCCGCAGACGCAGGGCGAGTGCGGGTCGCCGGAGTCGGTTCCCGGCGAGAAGTCCCTCAACGCCATCCGGGTCAGCTTCGGCGCGGGCACGCCGGACGAGCACGTGGAGCGGTTCGTGCGGGCCGTGCGGGAGCTCGTGACGGACGGGGCGCGGTGGAACTACCGCACGGAGGACGGGCGTTGCGTGCCGGACACCTCCGCCTGAACCGCCTCGAGGGTCAGGGGCAGCCGGGTGCCGAGGACGATCATCCGCAGGGCGCGTTCCGTGGCGTCGGTGAGCAGTTCGCTCGCGCGCAGCAGTGCCTCGGCCAGCTCCATCGGGGCGGGCAGGATGCCGTGGCAGGCGTCCACACCCGGCACCTCGTGCGCGCCCTCGCCGAGCGTGCCCGCCAGGGCCAGGACCGGGCGGCCGTGGAGCTTGGCCCGGCGGGCCACCTCGGCGGGGACCTTGCCGCGCGGCGTCTGGTGGTCCAGGGCGCCCTCGGCGGTGATCACCAGGTCGGCGCCGGCCAGCCGGGCGTCCAGGTCGAGGTGGTCCAGCAGTACGTCGAAGCGGGGGAGGAGACGGGCGCCGAGGGCGGCGAGGCCGGCGCCCAGTCCGCCGGAGGCTCCGGTTCCGGGGCCGTACCGCAGGTTGGTGTCCGGCACGGCGACGTCACGGGTGAGGACGAAGGCCCAGTTCTCCAGTCCGGCCGACAACTGCTCGACCTGCTCGGGCGTCGCGCCCTTCTGCGGGCCGAAGACCCGGGCCACGCCCCGCTCGCCGCACAGCACGTTGAACGGGTTGCAGGCGACGAGCAGCTCCACCTCCGCCAGGCGGGGGTCGAGGTCCCTGGGGTCGATGCGGTGCAGCCGCGTCAACTCCCGGCCCCCGAACGGGAGTTCCTGACCTCCCTCGTCCAGTAGCCGGGCCCCGAGCGCCTGGAGGGCGCCCGCGCCGCCGTCGGAGGTGCCCGAGTCGCCGCAGCCGACGAGGATCCGCCGGACGCCCGAGTCGAGTGCCGCCCGGATCAGTTCGCCGACGCCGTAGGTGGTGGTGGCGCCCGGGTCGCGCAGGTCGCGCGGGACCAGGGAGAGGCCCGCGACCGCCGCCATCTCCACGACCGCCGTGTCCCCGGAGCCCAGCAGGGCGAAGTGGGAGCCGACGGTCTCGCCGATCGGTCCGGTGGCGGGTACGGGGACGAGCGTGCCCCCGGTCGCCGCGGCGAGGGCGAGGGCCGTGCCCTCGCCGCCGTCCACCAGCGGGACGAGGTCCAGCTCGGCGTCGGGCAGGACCCGGCGTACGCCGGCCGCGATGGCGTCGGCGGCGGCCTCCGCGGACAGGGACTCCTTGAAACCACTGGGGGCTACGACGACACGGTTCAGCATGAGGGCTCCTTAGCGGGTGACGGAGACGCCGAGCAGCGGCCAGACCGCGACGGCGAAGAGCAGGACGAGCGCGGCGGTCAGCGGGGCCAGGAAGGCGGACAGCCGCAGTAGATCGCGCGGGGCGTAGGTGGGGGTGCCGGGAAGCTGCGCGAACAGCGTGACCGGCTTGGCGGAGGCGGGCAGGGTGTGGCAGAAGCCGGCGGCGGCGGTGGAGGCGAGCGCGGCGGCGACCGGGTTGACGCCGACGCCGACGGAGGCGGCCACGACGATCGGGACCAGGACGGAGGAGCGGGCGGAGCGGGACTGGAGGACCAGGTGGGCGGCCGTGCTGATGACGATCACTATCGCCAGGAACACCATCGGGGGCTCGTTCGTCGGCAGGCCGGAGACCAGCCACTTCGCCGCTCCCGAGTCGGCGAGCGCGACGCCCATCGCCATCGTCGCCGCCATGAACAACAGCAGCGACCAGGGGACGGTCTTCAGCGCGTCCTTCAGGCGTACGGTGCCGAGTGCGGGCGAGGCGGCCACGACCGCGCCGATCAGTGCCACGATCGCGGGCGGCAGGTGGTGCAGCGGCTCGCTGCACCACAGCAGCACGACCGTGGCGAGCAGCAGGGCGCAGCGCTTCTCGGCCTGCGTCCATGGGCCGGTGACCGCCTGTTCGCTGTGCTCCTGGATCTGCTGGGCGGTGATGTGAACGGGCCCGCGCCGGTCCTCGCGCCGCGTCATCGTCAACAGCACCAGCTCGGCGGCCAGGTGGGACGACACCACGGCCAGCGGAAGGCCCAGCAGCAGCCACTCCGTGAAGCCGATGTGCTGCCCGGTCGCCTCGAACAGCACCGACACGGTGATCAGATGCGCGCCGGCACCGATCAAAGTCGCTACTGCCGACAGAAGGATCACGGTCGGAAACAGCAGAGCCAGCATCACGACCAGTCGTTTGCGGTCGGCCAGGACCTTGGCGAGGGCCAGGAACACCGGCAGCGCCAGCGCGGCCCGGCCGGAGGTGGCCGGCACCGCGAAGGCCGTGACGACCAGGGCCGCCGTCGTCAGGTGCACGAGCTGTCGCACGGTGCGGGCTCCGCTGACGAGGAAGACCGCCGCACGGCCCGCGAGCCCGGTCCGCGACACCGCCGCCGCCAGGACGAACGCGCAGATCAGCAGCCACACGGTGTCGTCGCCGAGAGTGCCGAACAGGGTGTTGTTGCTGATCACGCCGGTCACCGTCAGCGCCAGTGCGGCGCCCAGCGCGATGTACGTGTCGTCTATCGACGTTCCGATCCACGCACAGGTCGCCAGGACGAACACGGCGAGGGTGAAGCGGGCGTCACCGCCGAGTCCCGGGAAGTTCCCCGGGACGGCCAGTAGGGCGCACAGCGAGAGTGCCACGCACAGGGCAGTGAGAGCTCGTAGGTTCCATGTCACGTCATCGAGGGTTCATCCGGGCCGTGAGCCGTCGATGAGCCGAACATGAAAGGAACTTCACCCGGTGGGGAGCCGGTAGCCCATCCCGCGCACGGTCTCCACCCGCTCCGCGCCGAGCTTCTTGCGCAGTGTGCGGACATAGACGTCCACGATGTTGGAACCGGGGTCGAAGTCGTAGCCCCACACGTGGGAGAGGATCTGCTCGCGGGACAGCACCTGCCCGGGGTGCCGCAGGAACAGCTCCAGCAGGACGAACTCACGGGCCGTCAGGTCGACGGTCCGCTCCCCGGACCTGGCGCGCCGGGTGCGCAGGTCCAGGCTCAGCGAACCGGCTCTGAGCACGGTCACCTCCGGCGCCCGGGCCGCCGTACGCAGCCTGAGGCGGACCCGGGCGAGCAGTTCCTCGAAGCGGAACGGCTTGGTCATCCAGTCGTCGGCGCCGCCCTCGAGGCCGGCCACCGCGTCCCGTACGGAGTCGCGTGCGGTCAGCACGATCACGGGGGTGGTCACCCGTGCCTCGCGCAGTTCGCGCAGGATCGTGAAGCCGTCGCGGCCGGGCAGGTTGATGTCCAGGACGACGAGGTCGAAGCCGCCGGTCAGGGCGTACTCGTAGCCGGCGTCGCCGTCGGTGACGACGGTCGTGGTGAATCCGTTCGAGCGCAGGCCCTTCTCGACGAAGGAGGCGATGCGCTCCTCGTCCTCGACGATGAGGATGCGGTTCACGTGTGATCGCCTTCCGGTGCCTGTGACGCGTGCAGAACGAGGGTGAAGGTGGCGCCGCCGCCGGGGGTGTCGGACAGCCGGACGTGGCCGTGGTGCCCTTCGGCGATGGCCTTGACGATGGCCAGCCCGAGTCCGGCGCCGGAGCCGCGTGCGCCTCGCCGGGCGGTGCCTCGCCGGAAGCGTTCGAAGATGACCTCGGCGTCCTGCGGCTGGACACCGGTGCCCGAGTCGGCGACGTACAGCTCGATGTGCGGGCCGGCCGTCCGGGAGCCGATGCGGACGGTCTGGCCGGGCGTGGTGTGCTGCACGGCGTTCTGCGCGAGTTGCACCATGGCCTGGGTGATCCGCTGGAAGTCCAGTTCGGCCTCCACGTCGGCGACCTCGGCCAGCCGCCAGTCGCGCTCGCCCAGGGTGCGGGCCTTGACGAAGACGTCGGCGGTGAGTTCGGCCACCTGAGCCGGCTCGGGGACGACGAAGTCGGGACGTTCGGTCTTGGCCAGGACCAGCAGGTCCTCGACGATGCGGCTCATCCGGTCGAGTTCGTCGGTGACCAGCCGGACCGTCTCCTCGCGTTCGGCCGGGTCGTCGCCCATGACCTCCAGATGACCCCGCACGATGGTGATCGGGGTGCGCAGCTCGTGGCCCGCGTCGTCGACGAACTCGCGCTGCGCGGCGAAGGCCCGGTCCAGACGGTCGAGCATGCCGTTGAAGGTCTCCGCGAGAGCCGCTATGTCGTCGTTGCCGTGCACCGGGATCCTGCGGGTGAGGTCCTGCTCGGTGATCTCCGCAGCCGCGGTGCGCACGAGCCGCACCGGCCTGAGGATGCGTCCGGCGACCACCCAGGCGATGCCGGTGGTGAGCAGCAGGGCGACGCCGGAGATGATCAGCAGGGTGCGGAACACGTTGTTCACCCGCTGTTGCTCGGGCTCCGGGTGGATGGCCACGACGAACGCGGCGTCCGGCTCCGCACCCGCCCGGGCCACCGGGACCTTGGCCCACCGGATCTCGCCCTGCGGCCGCCGCACCGTGCCGGAGGACTCCGGCGAGTCGAAGATGCGGCGTCTGGCGTCGGCGTCCTGGTGGAGGGGCAGCCCCGCGCTGATGGCGCCCTGCTGCCGGATCTGGCCCAGGTCACCGTCCGGCCCGCGGACCAGACCGATCAGTTCCTCGTCGGCGTCGGGGTTCTGCTGCTGGAGGAAGACCGTCAGCAGGCGGGGCGCGGTGGTGAACGGACGGTTCGTCTCGGGGTCCCTGCCCCGCTCCTCGAAGCCGGCGAACTCGTCGGCCTCCTGGGTGAGCAGACGGTTGATCCGGCTGTCGACGTCCCGCATCAGGAACGAGCGGGTGGTCGTGGTCACCTCGATCAGCGCCACCGCCATGACGAGCAGCAACCACAGCAGGATGCGGACCCGGGCGGTGATCCGCCGGCGGGCCGGGTCAGTTGGCGTCGTCGCGTCCGTCGTCGGGCCCGTCGTCTCCGGCGCCCTGACCGTGGTCGTCGTCATCGTCATCCATCGTGGGGCTGTCGGTCACCGGCTGCCGCGGCACGACCTCGTCGTCCGGAGAAGGATCGGGTGTGGGCTTGGTGGTGGGTGTCGGCGTGGGTGTGGGTGTGGGTGTGGGTGTGGGCGTGGGGGTGGGTGAGTCGCTGTCCAGCACCACCTTTGAGGGGACCTTCGGAGACTCCGGGCGGTCCGAGAGCGCGAAACTGGTCGCGGCGATACCCAGCGGGATCAGAACGACGGCGGACAGGGCCGCCATACGACGAGTGAAAGCCATGTGCCCGATCATCGGCCGGGAACACGGTGAGAAGGATGAGGGCCGGATGAAGAACTCTTCATCCGGGAGCTCCTCATCCGGGAGCGGTCCTCAGTTGTCCAGGCCGATCGAGAACGCCGCCTCCAGGTCGTGCTGCGAGTACGTACGGAACGCCACGTGCGTGTCCGTGCCCTCCACGCCGGGGATCTTGCTGATCCGGCCCGGAATGACCTCCGCCAGGTCCTCGTGGTCCTTCACCCGGACCATCGCGATCAGGTCGTAGGTGCCGGTGACGGAGAAGACCTCGCTGACGTTGTCCAGCGCGGCGATCGACTCCGCGATCTCGGGGATCCGGTCCACGCTGGTCTTGATGAGGACGATCGCGGTGATCACGGCTGGTTCTCTCCCTCGGGGGCCGGAGCTGGGGCGGCCTTCACTCTAGTAGGGCTGGTGGGACGGCCGTAGCGGACCGAGGCGTAGCCGAAGCCCAGGCCGAAGCCGACCAGGTGGGCGAGGTAGGCCACGCCCGGCCCGTCCGAGGCCCGCCCCGCCCCCAGCCACTGCAGCGCCGCCCAGAACGGCAGCACGATCCAGGCCGGGAAGCGCACCGGCAGGAAGAAGAGGAATGGCAGGAGACTGGTCACCCGGGCCCGGGGGAACAGGTAGAGGAACGCGCCGAGGACCGCCGAGATCGCCCCCGAGGCCCCGACCAGGGACTGCTCGGAGTCCGCGTTGACGGCGGCGTAGCCCAGCAGGGCCAGATAGCCGCAGCCGACGTAGAACAGGGTGAACTGCACCCGTCCCATCCGTTCCTCGGTCATCGCCCCGAAGACGTAGAGGAAGAGCATGTTGCCGAGCAGGTGCACCCAGCTGCCGTGGACGAAGAGGGCCGTCGCGGGGGTGAGGGCCGATCCGGCGGACCCCTCGAACAGTTCTGCGGGGATCACGCCCCAGCGCCGGAAATAGGCCCGCTGCGCGGCGAGCAGCTCGTCGCCCGTGCCGTACGCCGGACCGAGCCCCGAGGCGGGGCCGACCAGGAAGACCGCGCAGCACAGGGCGATCAGTGCGTACGTCACCGGCGCCGACGACCCCCGGACCGATCTGCCGGCCCGGACGATCGACGCACTCCACTTGCTGATCATGGCTACAGAGCATGACGTAACCGGACGCAACCGCACAGACCGCCTCGCCGCCGTGGACGCGTGGGCGGCGAGGACCCGCCAGGCCGTAGGGTTACGAGCCACACGCACCGGGGATGCCGGTGGCGTCACGGACACTAGAAGGAAAGAGAACAGGCCACGATGACGGTTCCCCTGCCGACCGCCTCGACGCGGTGGCGCTGCGCCCTCTGCGGCAACCTCACGAGGTTCGACGTGACCCGCTCGTCGAAGGTCGTCGAGTACGTCCACCTCGACCTGGCCGGAGAGCCGAAGGTCGAGGAGCGCGAGGTGCTCAGTGAGACCATCGAGTCGGTGCGCTGCCGCTGGTGCAACGCGGTGGACCAGGTGGAACTCGTGGACAGGCCGGGTGCCGGCTCCTGAGGGGAGCTGGCCCCGCACAGGCATTGGGGTGTGACGGATGGTGGAGACCACAGGCGGGGGGCCGGGCGACGGCGCCGCCGAGGTGCTCGACCGTCCGCTGCCCGACGGCGTGCGCCGCAGGGTCGTCCAGATCGTCTCCGACGGCTTCGGCTCGCTGACGGTCGGCGAGCTGCCCGCGCAGCTCAGGCAGTACGCCCGGTTCGCCCCGAACCGCCGGGCCAAGTTCGCCGGCAACGCCATGGCCGCGGCGCTGGAGACCGACCCGCTGTTCCGGCAGCGCATCGGGGAGAAGCTCAGAGAAGCCCAGCCGGAACTGACCGGCGCCCTCGACTCAGGCTCCCCGCCCCCGGCCGCGGACCCGCTCGACGTGGCGGCCGCGGCCTACGTACTGCGGCCCCTCGGCTGGGTGAAGCTGGTGACCGCCGCCGGCGAGGAGGCCCAGCGGGCCGACGCCGAGCGGGCCGACGAGGAGAACCGGGCCGAGCTGGAGCGGCTGCGCACCGAGCTCGCCCGGGCCCGTGACCACACCAGGGCCGAGACGGAGCGGCTGCGCACGGAGCTGGATTCGGCCAAGAAGGAAGCCGAGTCGCTGCACCGCAAGCTGCGCGCCGCCCTCAGCGACGTCAAGCGCGGCGAGGCCGCCCTGCGCAAGGCGCACGGCGAGATCGAGGCCGTCCGCGCAGAGGGGCACGCCCAGGTGTCCGCCGCCGAGAGCGAGAGCCGGCGGCTCAAGGCCCGGCTGGGGGAGGCCGAGGCCGCCCTGGAGGCCACGCGCCGGGCCGCGCGCGAGGGCCGCAGCGTCGAGGACATGCGGGTGCGGCTGCTGCTGGACACCCTGCTGGACGCCACTCAGGGGCTCCGGCGCGAACTGGCCCTGCCGCCGGTGTCGGTGCGGCCCGCCGAGACCGTGGACGCCGTCGAGCCGGGCAGGATGAGCCCGAAGGACATCGCCGCCCGCGCCCTGTCCGAGGACGACCCGCAGGTCCTCGACCAGCTGCTGGCGCTGCCGCAGGCCCATCTGGTCGTCGACGGCTACAACGTCACCAAGACGGGTTATCCGCAGATGCCGCTGGAGAAGCAGCGTCTGAGGCTGCTGGGGCAGCTCTCGCAGCTGGCGGCGCAGAGCGGCGCCGAGGTGACGTGTGTCTTCGACGGGGCCGAACTGGCCGCGCCGGTCCTGCTCGCGCCGCCGCGCGGGGTCCGGGTGCTGTTCTCGAAGCCGGGCGTCACCGCCGACGAGCTGATCCGCCAGCTGGTGCGCGCCGAACCGCCGGGCCGGCCGGTCATCGTCGCCTCCACCGACCGCGAGGTCGCCGACGGCGTGGCCCGCGCGGGCGCCCGCCCGGTGGCCTCGGCGATGCTGCTGAAGCGCCTTTCGCGATCCTAGAGGCCTTTGCGCCATCTGTAACTTACGGGCCCGATGCCTGAATTGATGGCGCATGTGTGCCACAGCGCGTCAAATGGGGCTCACCGCCTGTGAGTCAAGATGAAAAGATGGCTCACTGTGACGTGATTTTTCAGCTGAGGATTTGAACTGATCACAGGAAGGTCACTAGGGTCAGGCCCCGAACCTCCGCTCGGGTGATCGCTCACTGGGAGCGACGGCGGAGGGGCCGAAGAAGGAGCTTGTCACCCGTGGCGTCCCACCGTCGTCCCAAGCAGCCGAGCCGCGCACGTGTGACCGTGTTGACCACAGCCGCCGCCGCTGCCGTCGCCTTCAGCTCGCAGGCCGCCAACGCGGCCCCCAGCGAGAAGCCGAGCAAGGACGAGGTCAAGGCCAAGGTCGACAAGCTCTACGAAGAGGCGGAGCAGGCCACCGAGAAGTACAACGGGGCCAAGGAGAAGCAGGAGAAGCTCCAGAAGGAGATCTCCACCATCCAGGACAACGTCGCCCGCGGCCAGGAGGAGCTCAACGAGCTGCGCGACAGCCTGGGCCTCGCGGCCGCGTCGCAGTACCGGACCGGCTCCATCGACCCGTCCGTGCAGCTCTTCCTCTCCGCCGACCCGGACGACTACCTCGACAAGGCCTCCACGCTCGACCAGTTGAGCAGCCAGCAGGTCGAGGCGCTGAAGAAGGTCCAGGAGAAGCAGCGCGAACTGGCCCAGGAGCGCGCCGAGGCCTCCGAGAAGCTCAAGGACCTCGCCTCCACCCGGACCGAACTCGGCAACAAGAAGAAGGAAGTCCAGGGCAAGCTCGCCTCCGCGCAGAAGCTGCTCAACAGCCTCTCCGCCGCCGAGAAGGCCAAGCTCGCCGAGGAGCAGAACCGCGCCAGCCGGACCGCCGAGCGCGACGCCCTCACCAGCAACGTGCCGCCCGGCTCCGGCCGCGCCGCCGCCGCCTTCGCCTTCGCCCAGAGCCAGCTCGGCAAGCCCTACGTCTACGGCGCCACCGGCATGAGCTCCTACGACTGCTCCGGCCTCACCTCCCGGGCCTACGCCGCCGCCGGCGTGCAGATCCCGCGCACCTCCGAGGCGCAGACCGGAGCCGGCACCAAGATCTACTCGGTCAGCCAGCTCAAGGTCGGCGACCTGGTCTTCTTCTTCAACGACCTGCACCACGTCGGCCTCTACGCCGGCAACGGGCAGATCATCCACGCCCCGCGCACCGGCACGGTCGTCCGCTACGAGTCGATGGACACCATCGGCGGCCCGTTCATGTTCGGCGTCCGCGTCTGATCCCAGCGCCCGGGAGCCCCCGGCGTCTCCAAGATCAGGACACCGTATCCGCCGTTCGGGCGAATCACGGCAACCTCGAGTGAGCCCACGCCCCGCCAGTGACCTGCGTCAGTGGCGGGGCGTCGTGCCGCATACCCACGGATGGTCGTTGGCGGCCCCGCGTCACGGGGCTACTGTCTGCCGCGTTTCCTAGTCCGCCAGCGGAAGGAGAGCGGCTTCCCGTGGGGTCCCATCGCCGCCTTGCACCGTCCGGGTTCGACCGGGGCGCCAGTGCCGCGGTCAGCTTCCTTTCCGTCGCGGCCGCCGCCCTGGGCGCGGTACCGGCCGCGGCCGCACCGTACGACGACACCCGGGCCAAGGTGGACCGCCTCTACGAGCAGGCCGAGAAGGCGACCGAGGCCTACAACGAGGCCGGCGAGCGCGCCGACCGGCTGCGCGCCGAGGTCGGCACCGCCCGGGACCGGATCGCCCGGCAGCAGCAGCGCGTCAACTCCATGCGGGAGTCGCTCGGTTCGCTCGCCGGTGCCCAGTACCGGTCGGGCGGCATCGACCCGTCCCTCGCCCTGCTGTTCTCCGACGACCCGGACGACTACCTCGACAAGGCCTCCCGGCTGGACCGCATCACGGCCCACCAGGCCGGAGAGCTGAAGGAGCTTCAGCAGGCCATGCGCGAACTCGCCCAGGACCGCGAGGAGGCCGCCGGCAAGCTCCGCGAACTGGAGGAGAGCCGCAAGGCCGTCGCCGCCCACAAGAAGACCGTCGAGCACAAACTCGCCACGGCCCGGCGGCTGCTCGGCTCCCTTCCGGACAGCGAGCGTGACGCCTACGGCCGCGCCTCCCGCTCCGGCCGCGACGGCATCCCCGGCCCCGGCGGCGCCACCGCCGCCTCGGGACGCGGGGCCGCCGCCGTCGCCGCCGCCCGCAGCGCGCTCGGCAAGCCCTACATCTGGGGCGCCAACGGCCCCTCCGGATTCGACTGTTCCGGCCTGATGCAGTGGTCGTACGCGCAGGCCGGGGTCGCCCTGCCGCGCACCTCGCAGGCCCAGCGGTACGCCGGCCGGCAGGTCCCGCTGTCCGAGGCGCGCCCAGGTGACCTGGTCGTCTACCGAGGCGACGCCAGCCATGTCGGGATGTACATGGGCAACGGCCAGGTCATCCACGCGCCCTACCCCGGCGCACCCGTGCGCTACGACCCGGTCGGGATGATGCCCGTCTCGTCGGTCACCAGGGTCTGACCGGCGCGGCCCGGCGCCCGTACGATCGGGAACGTGGCTGGTCGAAGGTCGGGGTCCCCGGTGGTGGCGCTCGTTCTGCTGCTCGTCTTCCTGACCGGATGCGGCGGCCGGTCCGCCGCCGACAGCGCCACGGCCGACGTCCAGCGGCTCCTCGACCGGCGCGCCGCCGCGGTCCTCGACCACGATGAGCGGGCCTACGCGCGCACGGGCACGGGCACGGATTTCGCCCAGGTGCGCGCGCTGCCCCTGGCCGACTGGTCGTACCGCGTGACCGGCCTGCACCGCAGCGGCGACACCGCGACCGCCGACGCCGAACTGCGCTACCGCGTCGCGGGGTACGACCGGGCCCCGGTGACCGCCGGCCGCACCCTGAGGCTGAGCCGCGACGCGGACGGGCAGTGGTCCGTCGACGCCGACCGGCCCGCGAAGAAATCCGCCCAGCAACTGTGGGACCAGGGCGCCGTACAGGTCGTCCGGGGCGAGCGCAGCCTCGTGCTCGGCGTCGGGCAGTCCGGCCGGTCGCTGCGCGGCTTCGCGGACCTGGCCGACCGCGCGGTGCCCGCCGTCACTCAGGCGTGGGGCACGGACTGGGGCCGGCGCGTCGTCCTGCTCGTACCGAAGTCGCTGGAGGGGATGGCGGGGCTGCTCGGCTCACCCGCCTCCTCCTACCGCGGGATCGCGGCGGTCACCACGGGAGAGACGGGCGCACCGGCGCAGGCGCCCGCGGACCGCGTCATCGTCAACCCGGACGCGTTCGCACTCCTCGGCACCCTCGGCGAGCAGGTCGTCGTCACCCACGAGACGACCCATGTCGCCACCCGCGCCCACACCACCTCCTCCACCCCGCTGTGGCTGTCCGAGGGCTACGCCGACTGGGTCGGCTACCGGGCCGCCGGCCGCAGCCCGACCGAGGCCGCGCCCGAACTGTCCCGCGCGGTGACCCAGGGCCGGATCCCGTCCGCCCTCCCGGACGACAAGGACTTCGGCTTCACCGGCGACGCGAGCCGCCTGGCCCGGGCCTACGAGAGCGGCTGGACGGCGTGCCGGCTGATCGCCGACCGGTGGGGCGAGGCGCGGCTGGGCGAGTTCTACCGGGCCGTCGGGGAGCACCGGAAGCGGGCCGGGGCGGTGGAGGAGGCGATGCGCGAGGTGCTGGGGACGACGCCGGAGGCCTTCACGGAGGAGTGGCGGGACTATCTGCGGGTCCAGCTGGGCTGACCGGGCGACGGCTGGTCGGCCCGCGGGCTCATCTCGGCTGACGGCTGGCGTGGTCGACGGACGGCCGCACGTCCGGCTCGGCTGAGCGGGCGCGGCGGATCCGGCCGCCGCAGGCGCGGCCGAGCGGGCCGCGGCGAGGCCGCCCGCGGGTTCCCTCGGCTGATGGTGCCGTGGCCGGACCGGGCCGCACGCGGCCTCAACCGGCTATTCCAGCAGCGTGATGGCCTCCCGCAGCCAGGCCCGCTCCGCCTGGCCCGTCGCCCGCGCGACCCGCAGCATGCCCTGGCGGAACAGGTCGTCGGCCTCCTCGGCGCGGACCGGCTTGCCGGACTCGTAGAAGAAGCTCGACGGCGTCTCGAGGAAGTCCAGCCGGCGGCGCAGCACCGCGGCCTGCTCATGCCGGTCGGGGAGGTGGCGCAGGAACGCCAGGACCGTGTTGAAGCGGACCTGGTCGGTGATCTCGGCCTGCTTCGGACGGCGCAGCCGCTCCAGCAGCTCCTCGCGTCCCTTGCCGGTGAGAGCGAGGGTGCGGCGCGGGGCCGCGCTCGCGCCGGGCTCGGTGCGCTGGTCGAGCAGGCCCGCCCCCACCAGCCGCGTGATCGCCGGGTAGAGCGCGCCGTCGCTCACCGGCCGGACATGGCCGGTCAGCGCCTTGATGCGCTCCTTGAGCTCATAGCCGTGCAGCGGCTCCTCGGCCAGGAAGCCCAGGATCGACAGCTCCAGCATGGTCCTCCTCGTCCTCCTCGTCCTCCTTGCGGGGGCGTGAGATCCCATGCTACCTCTAACCGAGCTATCTCGAATCGAGGTTCGTGCGTCGGTCTCAGGGGGACAGTCACCGTGAACGCTCACCGCAAGCAGCTTCTCCAGCTCGCCCAGCCCGTCTACTTCTCACTCCTGGCGTCCGTCGCCGCCGGGATCATCAACACCGTCTGGGTCGCCCGGCTGGGCGGTCCGGCCGTGGCCGCCGTGGCCGTGGCCACCACGACGGAGAACGTGCTGCTGGGCGTCGCCCTGGTCTTCGGCTCTGGCACGACCGTGCTGGTCGCCCACGCCCGGGGCGCCCGCGACCCCGCCGCAGTCCGGGCGGCCGTGCGCGGCGGCTGGGCACTGTGGGCACTGGTGACGCCCCTGGTGGTGGCGGGCGGTCTGCTCGGCCGCGAACCACTGGCCCGGCTGGTGCTGGGCGGGTCCGACGGCGCCGCCCTCCCGCTCGCCGTCGCGTACTTCGCGCTCTCCATGCCCGGCATGGCCGTCTTCTTCGCCCAGCAACTCGTCGACGGCATCCTCAAAGGCACTGGCGACACCCGGACCCCGATGCGGCTCGCCCTGCTGTCCAACGGCCTGATCCTGGCCCTCGACCCCTTCCTCATCCACCTCTACGGCGTCCAGGGCGCCGCCGCCTCCACGGTGCTGTGCCGGTCCGTGGCACTCGGGGCCGGACTCGTCGCGGTCCGGCGCAACGCCCTGCTGCGGAGCACCCGCGGCGCGCCACCGGCCGAATCCCTGGCCGTCTCCCTGCGCCGGACGCTGACGACCGGCCTGCCCATGTCCGCCGACTTCACCGTGCGGCAGACGGGCGCCCTGGTCCTGGTCGCGATCGTGGCGCGGCTCGGGGTGACGGCGGTGGCCGCGTACTCGATCGCCTACAAGGTCATGTACGTGGCGACCATGGCCTTCTATGCCGTCCGCCAGGCCGCGTCCATCCACACCGCGCACACGCGGGGCGAGGGCAGGGACGCGCGTCGGGAGATCGGGCGGCAGGCCGTGCTGGTCTCCGGAGCCCTCGGCCTCACCGCCGCCGTGCTGCTGGCCGTCACCGCCCCGTGGCTCATGGCCGTCTTCGGGGCCGGACCCCCAGTCGCGCGCGAGGGTGTGCTCTTCCTGCGCTGTGTCGGGCCCTACCTGCTGCTGATGGCCTGCCTCATCGCGCTCGGCGGGGTCTTCGAGGGCGGCGGGGACGCCCCGAGGCTGCTGCGCGTGACGGTGCTCGGGACGGCGGTCCAGCTGCCGCTCGCGTACGGCCTGACGGGGCTCGGGCTGCCCGGCGTGTGCCTCGCGCTGGCGGTGGCGGCGGCGGTGCAGTGCGCTCTGGCGGGCATGCTGTTCCGGCGGGCTCCGGCTCAGGTGGTGGAGACCGGGGTCTCGTCGGAGCGGGTGGTGGGCTGAGCGGGCACGGAAACGGGGGCCGTGCGCGGCACCGTCGCCCGCCACAGGGCGCGGGCCGCGAGGAGCGCGGCGGCGACCAGCAGGCCGTTGCGCAGGAACAGCAGGGTCAGGCCGAGGCCGTCGCTGGCCACCACGCTGGCGAAGTAGAGCGGGAACTCCAGCACCGTCACGAAGCACGCCACCAGGACGAGCCCGACCGGCAGCCGCATCCGGCTCCCGGGGAAGTACAGGCAGACCGCGGCCAGCCCGACCAGCCACACCATGTACTGCGGGCTGATCACCCGGCTGGTGGTGGTGAACATCAGCACCGCCACGAAGGCCGCGTCGGCGACCGTGTGCTCCTCGAAGGTCCGGGCCAGCAGCCGCCACAGCACCAGCCAGCCGAAGGCCGCCCCCGTCAGGAACAGCGCGCCGGTGCTCACCTCGCTCACGTACGGCCCGAGGAACTCGATGGAGCCGTAGTTCAGCCGCACCTCGCCCCGCCAGCCGAAGTGGCGGGCGACATGGAAGACCAGCGCGCCCAGTGACTCCACCTCGGTGCCCCGGTCGCGCTGGGAGGTCAGGAAGGTGAACGCCCCCGGCGCGGCCAGGGCGAACACGCCCGTCACCGCGACGCCGGTCACCGCGGCCGACACCCAGGAGGCGGGCCGACGGACCCCCAGCAGGAGCATCGCCGGCCAGACCTTCAGCAGCGCGCCGAACGCGGCCAGCACCCCCATCACCTTGGGGTGCCGGGCGCCCGCGAGCAGCGCCGCCACGGCCACCGCCGTGACCATCACGTCGTAGCGGGCGTACACCGTCGGCCCGAGCAGCGGCACGCCCGCCACCCACACCCAGGCGCCGCGCAGCGACCTGCCGGGGCGCCGGCCCGCGTACGCCAGCAGGGCCAGGACGGCCAGGTCCGTGACGCCGACCAGCACGAAGAACGCGGTCGCGTACGGCAGGAAGGACAGCAGGCCGGGGGAGAGGATCGCCAGGGCGGCGGCGGGCGGGTACTGCCAGGTGACATCGTCCTGAGGGAACGTTCCGCTGGCCAGGACGTCGTACCAGCCCTGGTAGATCACGGACACGTCGCTCGTCACGTCCGGGCCCGGGAAGACGTACACCTTCAGCACGAACAGCAGCAGCACCAGCCTCGTGAGGCACCAGGCCACCGGCAGCCATGCCAGGGACCACTTCACGCCCGTCGTCCTCACCAGATCCCTGCCCGTCCGCGTACCGTGTCGAGGAGGCCATGATGTCCCCGACAGCTGTGAGCGTGCCACACCTGCCGGCGCGTACGGCCGTGCGGGGCGGTTCGGTAGGGTCGGCGGCGTGCGCAAGACCCTGATCGTGACCAACGACTTCCCGCCCCGGCCGGGCGGCATCCAGGCGTTCCTGCACAACATGGCGCTGCGGCTGGACCCGCAGCGGCTGGTCGTCTACGCGTCGACCTGGAAGCGGAGCCGGGAGGGCGTGGCGGCGACCGCCGCCTTCGACGCCGAGCAGCCCTTCACCGTCGTACGGGACCGCACGACGATGCTGCTGCCCACGCCGGGCGCCACCCGGCGGGCCGTCGGGCTGCTGCGGGAGCACGGGTGCACCTCGGTGTGGTTCGGGGCGGCGGCCCCCCTCGGGCTGATGGCACCGGCGCTGCGCGGCGCGGGCGCCGAACGGCTGGTCGCCACCACGCACGGCCACGAGGCCGGCTGGGCGCAACTGCCCGCCGCCCGGCAGCTGCTGCGCCGGATCGGCGACTCCACGGACACGATCACCTACCTCGGTGAGTACACGCGCTCCCGGATCGCCGGCGCGCTCAGCCCGCGGGCGGCCGCGCGGATGGCGCAGCTGCCGCCGGGCGTCGACGAGAAGACCTTCCACCCCGGCTCGGGCGGCGACGAGGTGCGGGCCCGCCTGGGCCTGACGGACCGCCCGGTCGTGGTGTGCGTCTCCCGGCTGGTGCGCCGCAAGGGCCAGGACACCCTGATCCAGGCCATGCCCCGGATCCTGGCGGCCGAGCCGGACGCCGTGCTGCTGATCGTCGGAGGCGGCCCCTACGAGAAGGACCTCCGCAGACTGGCCCACGACACGGGCGTCGCCGCCTCCGTCCGCTTCACGGGCCCGGTGCCCTGGTCGGAGCTGCCCGCCCACTACGGCGCCGGCGACGTCTTCGCCATGCCCTGCCGCACCCGCCGCGGCGGCCTCGACGTCGAGGGCCTCGGCATCGTCTATCTGGAGGCCTCCGCGACGGGCCTCCCGGTCGTCGCGGGCGACTCGGGCGGCGCCCCCGACGCGGTCCTGGACGGCGAAACGGGCTGGGTGGTCCGCGGCGGCTCTCCGCCGGAGGCAGCCGACCGCATCATCACCCTCCTCGGCGACGCGGAGCTGCGCCGCAGGATGGGCGAGCGAGGCCGCGAGTGGGTCGAGGAAAAGTGGCGCTGGGACCTACTCGCCGAGCACCTCAAAGACTTGCTGTAGGTGTCTTCCTTCAGGGGCGCGGGGAACTGCGCGATCAACCACGAACAACCCGCACTCGCCCACAACGATCAAGCAGCACCCCACTAGGCGGAACCCAATAATCCGCCGATGCTGCGCACATGACATCAAACCTGATACCCCGTCAGCTGACAAGACGTCAGATCCTCGGCATGGCAGCGCTGCAAACCGCAGCCACCCTGGGATTCACCCGCATCGGCCTCGACTCCGCCCGAGCGGCGCAGCCCGACGCGGTCGACACCGCCCCCGCCATAGTCATCGGCTCCGGCTACGGCGGCGCCGTAGCCGCCCTCCGCCTCGCCCAGGCCGGCATCCGCACCCTCGTCCTGGAGATGGGCCGGCTCTGGAACACCCCCGGCCCCGACGGAAAGATCTTCTGCTCCACCCGCACCCCGGACCAGCGCTCCATGTGGTTCCGCACCCGCACCGAGGCCCCCCTGGGCACCTTCCTCTGGCTGGACGTCGTCAACCGGGACATCGGCCGCTACCCGGGCGTCCTGGACCGCGTGCACTTCGCCCAGATGTCCGTCTACGTCGGCCGGGGCGTCGGCGGCGGCTCACTCGTCAACGGCGGCATGGCGGTCACGCCGCCCCGGGCCTACTTCGCCGAGCAGTTCCCCACCGTCGACGCCGACGAGATGTACGGCACGTACTTCCCGCGCGCCCGCGCCGCCCTCGGCGTGAACACCGTCGACCCGGCCTGGTTCGAGTCGACGGAGTGGTACCGCTTCACCCGCGTCTCCCGCAAGCACGCCGAGAAGACCGGCCTGCGGACCACCTTCGTGCCGAACGTCTACGACTTCGGCCACATGGCGCGCGAGGCGTCCGGCGCCGCCCCCAGGTCGGCACTCGCCGGCGAGGTCATCTACGGCAACAACCACGGCAAGCGCAGCCTCGACAAGACCTACCTCGCCGCCGCGCTCGGCACCGGCCACGTCACGATCCACACCATGGAGAAGGTCCGCGCGATCAGCCGGGCGCCGGACGGGAGGTACGTCCTGACCGCCGACCGCGTCGACGAGACCGGCCGGGTCGTCGGGACCAAGGAGTACGGCTGCACGTACCTCTTCCTCGGCGGCGGCAGCCTCGGCACCACCGAACTGCTGCTGCGCGCCCGGGAGACGGGCACCCTGCCCGATCTCGACCCCAGTGTCGGAGCAGGCTGGGGCACCAACGGCAACGTGATGCTGGGCCGGGCCAACCACCTGTGGGACACCGTCGGCGAGAACCAGTCGACCATGCCGGTCATGGGCATCGACGACTGGGCCAACGCCGCCAACCGCGTGTTCGCCGAGATCGCCCCGCTGCCGACGGGCCTGGAGCACTGGGTGAGTCTGTACCTGGCGATCACCGGCAATCCGGAGCGGGCGTCCTTCTCGTACGACACCGGCTCGGGCGCGGTACGGCTCGGCTGGACGGCCGCCCACAGCGCGGTCTCCGTCGCCATGGCCAGGAAGCTGTTCGACCGGATCAACGCCGCCAACTCGACGATCTACCGCTACGACCTGTTCGGATCGAGCAGCAAGGTCTTCGCCGACGACTTCACCTACCACCCGCTCGGCGGCTGCGTGCTGGGCCGCGCGACGGACGACTACGGGCGCGTGAAGGGCTACAGCAGGCTCTACGTCACCGACGGCTCGCTCGTGCCCGGGTCGATCGGGGTCAACCCCTTCGTGACCATCACCGCGCTCGCCGAACGCACGATGGCGCGGGTCCTCGCCGAGGACACCGCGCCATAGACGACCCCGTGGGTCACTTCGCGTAGATCGCCTCGACCTCGTGCGCGTAGTCCTTCGCCACCACGTTCCGCTTCAGCTTCAGCGAGGGGGTCAGGTGGCCCGACTCCTCCGTGAACTGGGAGGACAGAATGCGGAACTTCCGCACCGATTCCGCCTTCGACACCGCGGCGTTGCCGTCGTCGACCGCCGTCTGGATCGCGGCCAGCAGGTCCGGGTCCTCGCACAGCGACGCCGCGGTGGAACCCGCCGGCTTGCCGTGGTCCGCGCACCAACGGCCCAGGAACTCCTCGTCGATGGTGATCAGCGCGCCCACGAACGGCCGCCCGTCGCCCACCACCATGCACTCCGCGACCAGCGCGTGCGCCCGGATGCGGTCCTCGATCACGGCCGGGGCGACGTTCTTGCCGCCCGCGGTGACGATGATCTCCTTCTTGCGGCCGGTGATCCTGAGGTAGCCGTCCTCGTCGAGGGTGCCGATGTCACCGGTGTGGAACCAGCCGTCGGCCAGCGCCTCCGCGGTCGCGCCGGGGTTGTTCCAGTACTCCTTGAACAGGTGCTCGCCGTGCAGCAGCACCTCGCCGTCGTCGGCGATCCGTACCACCGAGCCGGGCAGCGGCTGGCCGACCGTGCCGATCTTCTGCCGGTCCCAGGGGTTGAACGCGGTGGCCGCGCAGGACTCGGTCAGGCCGTAGCCCTCCAGGACCGTGAAGCCGATGCCGCGGAAGAAGTGGCCGAGGCGCTCGCCCAGCGGGGCGCCGCCGGAGATGGCGTACTCGCCCCGGCCGCCGAGGACCGCGCGCAGCTTGCTGTAGACGAGCTTGTCGAACGTCTTGTGCTTGATCCGCAGACCGAGCGACGGGCCCGACGGGGTGTCCAGCGCCTTGCTGTAGGCGATCGCCGTGTCGGCGGCCTTGTCGAAGATCTTGCCCTTGCCGTCGGCCTGGGCCTTGGCGCGCGCCGAGTTGTAGACCTTCTCGAAGACGCGCGGCACCCCGAGGATCAGGGTCGGGCGGAACGCGGCCAGCTCGTCTGTGAGGTTCTTGATGTCCGGGACGCAGCCCAGCTTGATCGGCGCCATCATCGGCGCGATCTGCACGAGCCGCCCGAAGACGTGCGCGAGCGGCAGGAAGAGCAGCACCGAGCACTCGCCCGTGCGGAACAGCGGACGCAGCCGCTCCACGATGTTGCCGCACTCGGCGAAGAAGCTGCGGTGGGTGAGCACACAGCCCTTGGGACGGCCGGTCGTGCCCGAGGTGTAGACGATGGTCGCCGGGTCGTCGGCCTTGGCGATCGAGCTGCGCTCCTCGACCGTCTGGTCCGTGACGTCCTGCCCGAGCCGGCCCAGCTCCTCGATGCCGCCGCCCTCGATCTGCCACACGTGCTTGAGCGCCGGCAGCCGGTCACGCACCGATTCGACGGCGGCCGTGTGACCGTCCGACTCCACGATGCACGCGGTCGCGCCCGAGTCGCCGAGGATCCACTGCACCTGCTCAGGCGAACTGGTCTCGTACACCGGCACGGTCACCGCGCCCGCGCTCCAGATCGCGAAGTCCAGCAGGGTCCACTCGTAACGGGTGCGGGACATCAGGCCCACCCGGTCGCCGGGCTCGACCCCGGCGGCGATCAGCCCCTTCGCGGCCGTGTGCACCTCGGCGAGGAAGGCGGTGGCCGTGACGTCCTGCCAGGTGCCGCCGACCTTGCGGGCGATGACGGCGACGTCCGGGTGCTGCGCGGCGTTTCTGCGGACGATGTCGGTCAGATTGCCGTCCGCAGGGACCTCGTACAAAGCCGGAAGGCTGAACTCGCGCAAGACTGCTGCTCCTCATAGGGCGCCGGCGCCACGACGTTGTGTGATGCGACGGTCCGGTCCAAGGCTCGGGCAGGTGCTCCCGCATTCACTTGTTGAAATGCAGAGCACGACTGGACTGCCCGGACGTTACCCGCCGGTATGGGTTCTCCGACAGGGGGTCCCATCGAGATGTTCGCTGCGTCACACAGTTGGGTATTCCTTCGCGCACAGTAGTCCACGTACTAACTGACTGGCCAGTAACCGCAGGTAGGGCCGCCACTGTTCACAACTGCGCCCCTCGGCCTACCCTTGATCGCCATGGCACCCACACCAGCCGGAAATCACAGGACGCGCGTGCATGTGGTCAGCGACGTGCACGGCAACGCCCGTGACCTGGCGAGGGCCGGCGAGGGTGCCGACGCCCTGATCTGCCTGGGCGACCTCGTCCTCTTCCTCGACTACGCCGACCACTCGCGCGGCATCTTCCCCGACCTGTTCGGCGTCGAGAACGCCGACCGCATCGTCGCGCTGCGCACCGCCCGCCGCTTCCAGGAGGCACGGGAGTTCGGCGCCCGGCTGTGGTCCGGCGTCGGCGAGGACCGCGCCTCGGTGATCGAGAAGGCGGTGCGCAAGCAGTACGCCGAGATGTTCGCCGCGTTCCCCACTCCTACGTACGCGACCTACGGCAATGTCGACATGCCGCCCCTGTGGCAGGAGTACGCCGGCCCCGGCACGACCGTCCTCGACGGCGAGCGCGTGGAGATCGGCGGCTGGGTCTTCGGCTTCGTCGGCGGCGGCCTGCGGACACCGATGCGGACGCCGTACGAGATCAGCGACGAGGAGTACGCCGCCAAGATAGAGGCCGTCGGCGAGGTCGACGTGCTGTGCACGCACATCCCGCCCGAGGTCCCCGAACTCGTCTACGACACCGTCGCGCGCCGCTTCGAGCGCGGCAGCCGGGCCCTGCTGGACGCCATCCGCCGCACCCGGCCCCGCTACTCCCTCTTCGGGCACGTGCACCAGCCGCTGGTGCGGCGGATGCGGATCGGGGCAACCGAGTGTGTGAACGTGGGGCACTTCGCGGGGACCGGGACGCCGTGGGCGCTGGAATGGTGAGGACGTCCCAGGTCGGGTGAGATCGGCGGGTCCCGTGCGCGGTAGCCTTCACGCTGCACACGCTTGCGCACCACGACCTCATACCGGTCCGTATCTGGAGGAGCCACGGCGATGGCGGAACACACCAGCTCGAGCATCACCATCGAGGCGGCCCCGGCCGACGTCATGGCGGTCATCTCCGATTTCGCCCGCTACCCGGACTGGACCGGCGAGGTGAAGGAGGCCGAGGTCCTCAAGACCGACGAACAGGGCCGTGCCGAACAGGTCCGGCTCGTCATGGACGCGGGTGCGATCAAGGACGACCAGGTCCTCGCGTACACGTGGACCGGCGAGAACGAGGTGTCCTGGACCCTCGTGAAGTCCCAGATGCTGCGCTCCCTCGACGGCACGTACCTGTTGAAGCCGGCGGGGGCGGGGGGTACCGAGGTCACGTACGCGCTGACCGTGGACGTCAAGATCCCGATGCTCGGCATGATCAAGCGCAAGGCGGAGAAGGTCATCATCGACCGGGCGCTGGCGGGTCTGAAGAAGCGCGTGGAATCGGCCTAGCTGCGGGCAGTCGTGCCGCTGGGGCGGCACGGGTGGGCGCAGCGGCACCCCGCAGCGCCGGGTTGCGCACCCACTCGGCCTCAGCACCAACATGGGGTACCTCGTCAACGCCGAGTACCGTGCACCCCCATGCGCACCATCCTGATCACCGGCCCCGGCGGCAGCGGCCGTACCACCCTCGCGGCCGCGACCGCCCTGGCCGCGGCGGCGCAGGGCACCCGCACCCTCGTCCTCGGCACCGACCGCACGGACACCCTCGGCGCCGCGCTGGGCACCGGCACCGGTCCCGAGCCGGTCGAGGCCGCACCCCGCCTCATGGCCTGGCGCCCCGACCCCGCCCAGGACTTCCGCAGCGACCTCACCGCCCTCCAGGACCGCGCCTCCTCCGCCCTGGACCTCCTCGGCGCCTCCCGCCTCGACCCCGAGGAACTCAGCCCCCTCCCCGGAGCTGAGGAACTCGCCCTCCTGCGCGCCCTGCGCGACGCCGCGCTGTCTGAGGCGTACGACCTGCTCGTGGTCGACCTGCCCCCGGCCCCGCAGGCCCTCGCCCTCCTCGCCCTGCCCGAGGAACTCCGCCGCTACCTGCGCCGCCTGCTCCCGCCCGAACGCCAGGCCGCCCGCGCCCTGCGCCCCGTCCTGGGCCGGCTGGCCGGCGTCCCGATGCCCGCCGAGTGGCTGTACGAGACGGCCGCCCGCTGGGACCTGGAGCTGGCCGCCGTCGAGGCCGTCGTCGCCGACCGCGACACCGTCGTACGACTGGTCGCCGAGCCCGGCCCCGCCGGTGCCGACGCCCTCCGCACGGCCCGCCTCGGACTCGCCCTGCGCCGCCTGCGCACCGACGTCGTGGTCGCCAACCGCGTCCTGCCCGAGGCCTCCCCGGACACCTGGCTGGCCGGCCCGGTCGCCCAGCAGCGCAAGACACTGGACGAGTGGCAGGAGTCGCACGACGTCCGGACCGTCGCCCACCTCGGACGCGACCCGGTCGGCACCGACGACCTGGCCGCCCTCGCCGTACCCGGCGCCGACCCGGGCGAGCCCGTCCCGGCGGTCGAATGGCCGGTGGCCGACCGGCTCGGCGAGGACGGTGTGCTCGTCTGGCACATCCCGCTGCCCGGCGCCGTGCGTGAGGAGCTGGACCTCGTGCGGCGCGGCGACGAACTCGTCGTCACGGCGGGGCCTTTCCGCCGAATCGTTCCGCTGCCCTCCGCGCTGCGCCGCTGCACCGTCGACGGCGCCGCCCTGCGCGAGGGCGAGCTGCGCATTCGCTTCGCGCCCGACCCGAAGCTGTGGCCGCAGACGCGGTGAGAGGGGGTAACGTCGGAGGGACGAACCGTAGTCAGGAGTCCGTCATGAGCGAAGAGCTCCCCCCGTTCGACGCCGCCCGCGAAGAGGCCGCGGACGAGGTACGGGCGAGCGACGCCGACGCCTGGGCGACCGCGTGCGCCGAGGACCTCGAGGCGGAGAAGGCCCGCCGCCGCGCCGAGTACGGACCGCCCCAGGGCTCCGCGGCCGAGGAACTGAAGAAGCTCGTCGACGCCGTCGCGGACAAGCTGTCGGGGATCCAGTCCCCGCTGTTCGGTGCCGTCGCCGGGCCTGCCGCCGAGCAGGTCGTCCGCCAGGTCGTCCAGCAGGCCAAGGCCGCCGTGGAACCCGTCATCGAACGCAACCCGGACGTCTTCGACCACCTGGCCGCCGCCGGGAACGAACTGCTCGCCGCCTACCGCTCCGCCGTCGAGGCCCAGGAGCGGCGCTGGACCGGGCGCGACGACCGGATCGACCCGCGTGACCTGGACGAACGCCATGACCGGGGCGACGACACCGGTCCCGGGGAGCGCATCGACCTGGACTGAGCCCGACCTTCTCTTCGCGAGCCGCGACCGGCGTGCCGCCGCCGGTCCTGCCCAGCGTGCGGACGACAGCCGACCCGACGGCGTGCCTCGGGTACCGTTGGCCGTAGCGGGGCTCGACCGAAACTGAGGGATTCATGGGACTCACCATCGGCGTCGACATCGGCGGCACGAAGATCGCGGCCGGCGTGGTCGATGAGGAAGGCAACATCCTCTCGACCCACAAGGTGCCGACCCCGGGCACGCCTGAGGGCATCGTGGACGCCATCGCATCGGCGGTGGAAGGCGCACGCGTCGGGCACGACATCGTCGGCGTGGGCATCGGCGCGGCCGGCTACGTGAACCGGCAGCGCTCCGAGGTCTACTTCGCGCCCAACATCCACTGGCGCAACGAGCCGCTCAAGGAGAAGGTCGAGGCCCGTGTGGGCCTCCCGGTGGTCGTCGAGAACGACGCGAACGCCGCGGCGTGGGGCGAGTACAAGTTCGGCGCCGGCAAGGGCCACCGCAACGTCATCTGCATCACGCTCGGCACCGGCCTCGGCGGCGGCATCATCATCGGCAACAAGCTGCGCCGCGGGCACTTCGGCGTGGCCGCCGAGTTCGGCCACATCCGCATGGTGCCGGACGGGCTGCTGTGCGGCTGCGGCTCGCAGGGCTGCTGGGAGCAGTACGCGTCGGGCCGGGCGCTGGTGAGGTACGCCAAGCAGCGCGCCAACGCCACCCCCGAGAACGCCGAGATCCTCCTCGGGCTCGGCAACGGCACGCCCGACGGCATCGAGGGCAAGCACATCTCCATGGCCGCCCGCCAGGGCGACCGTGTGGCCGTCGACTCCTATCGCGAACTGGCCCGCTGGGTCGGCGCGGGCCTCGCCGACCTCGCCTCCCTCTTCGACCCCTCCGCCTTCATCGTCGGCGGCGGCCTGTCCGACGAGGGCGAACTGGTCCTGGGCCCGATCCGCAAGTCCTACAAGCGCTGGCTGGTCGGCGGCAACTGGCGCCCGGTCGCCGAGGTCCGCGCCGCGGAACTGGGCAACAAGGCCGGCCTGGTCGGAGCAGCGGACCTGGCGAGGGAACCCGACCCGATCATGTGACGCCCTCAGGGGCGCGGGGAACTGCGCGACCAGCCACGCACAACCGGTACTCGCGCACAACCCCCGCGCCCCGAGCTCTTGGGCGTAAATTGATCACATGCCCCTGCTCCCCAACTCCCGTACCGAACCCGACGGTTCCGCGGTCATCAGGGTCCTCAGCTACAACATCCGCTCGATGCGCGACGACACCGACGCCCTGGCCCGTGTCATCAAGGCCTGCGCACCCGACCTGGTCCTGATCCAAGAAGCCCCCCGTTTCTTCCGCTGGCGCAAGAAACTCGCCCGTCTGGCCCGCGAATCCGACCTGGTCATCGTCACCGGGGGCGCCACCACCACCGGTCCGGCGATCCTCAGCTCGCTCCGGGCGAGCGTCGAACGCACGGAGGACGTCCTCCTGCCCCCCACCCCCGGCCTGCACCGCCGCGGCTTCGCCACCGCCGTCGTCCGCTTCGCCGGCACCCGCCTCGGCGTCCTGAGCTGTCACCTGTCGCTCCAGAAGGACGAGCGCTACGACCAGTCAGGCCTGCTCCTGGACCGGCTCGCCGGCATGGGCGTGGAGCACATGATCGCCGGCGGCGACCTGAACGAACGCCCCGACGGCCCCGCCTTCCGCCGTCTCACCGACGCCCTGCAGGACTGCCACGCGACCGCGCCCTGGGGCGGCGAGCACACCTGGACGCCCGCCGACCCCTACCAGCGCATCGACGCGATCTTCGCGACCAAGGGCATCGAGGTGCTGGGCTGCGGCGTGCCGTTCGAACACCCGGGGGTGACCGACGCAGACCTGAGGGCGGCCACGGACCATCTCCCGGTCCTGGCCGCCCTCAAAGTGCCGGCTTCCTAGACGACCGCGCCCCGCCCCGGGTCGTCGTCCTCCTCGTCGTCCGTCCGCATCCGCATCACCAGCGTCACGAACCCGCCGACGAACCCGCCGATGCTCAGCGTGGTCAGCCACCAGGTCATCTCCCAGCCGAGCAGCACGGCCAGCAGAAGCAGCACCGGCCCGCCCAGCACGCCGAGCCAGGCGAACTTCGCGGTGGGGTCGGCGGACGGCAGCGGGGGCGGCTCCGGCGGCACGAAGTGCCCCTCGTCGTCCTCGTCGAAGTCGTCCTCGGCGGGCTCGGGCGCGGAGTAGTCGCGCGGGCCGACGCCGGGCGCGAAGGAGATGGAGCCGCCCAGAGGCTTGGCCGGCTTGTCCGGCTTGTCGCCGGATCCCTTTGGTTTCGGCCCGTCCGGCTCGCCGGGCTTCCCGGCCTCCGCGGGGGCCGACGCGGCCTCCGCGGCCGTGTCCACCCGGTCGTCGTTGACCCGGTCGTCGTTGGTCGGAGTCTCCAGCAGCGCCAGGTCCTCGATCGACTTGAACGGCTTGGCGCCCGGCGGGTCCGGCGGCTCGTCGCCGTACCCGGCGACGATCGCCGCCCAGGCGGCATCCTCGTCGAACGGGACGCCCTTCTCGTCCGGCTCGCGGCCCTCGCGGTCGGAGTCGTGCTCAGCCACCTGCGGTCGTCCCTTCCTTGCCGAGACCGGGCTCCCTGCCGAGGCCGGACGCGAGCCGGCTGATGAAAGAGGTGCTCTCCTCGAAAATCCGGTCCGCGTCATGGTCCAACGTGGCGACGTGGTAGCTCTGTTCCAGCAGGACCTCTTTCACGTCCGTCGACGAGATGCGGCTGAGAATACGGGCCGAGTCGGCCGGCGGCACCACATGGTCCTGCGGGCTGCGCAGCAGCAGCACCGGCTGCGTGACCTGCGGCAACTCGCGGTCGGCGACCTGGAAGAACTGGCGCAGGGAGTGCGCGGCGTGCAGCGGCACCCGGTCGTAGCCCAGCTCCCTGCTGTCCGGCTTGGCGATGTCGCTGGCGATGCCCTTCGTCGCGGGGACGAGGTGGCGGATCACCGGGAGGGCGTGCGCGGCCAGGCCGTGCACCTTGTTCGCAGGGTTGACGACCACCACTCCGCTGACGGCGTCGCCGTGCCGCGCGGCGAGCCGCAGGGCCAGGGCGCCGCCCATGGACAGACCGGCCACGAACACCTGCTCGCGGCGCTCGCACAGGAGGCGCAGCTCGCGCTCCACCTCCGCGTACCAGTCCTGCCAGCCGGTGATCCGCAGGTCCTCCCAGCGCGTGCCGTGGCCGGGGAGCAGCGGCAGCGAGACGGTCATGCCGCGTGCGGCGAGATGCTCCGCCCAGGGGCGCAGCGACTGCGGTGAACCGGTGAAGCCGTGGCAGAGGAGCACGGCGATCTCCCCGCCCTCGTGGCGAAACGGCTCGGCTCCGGCAAGGACCGGCACCTTCGGCCTCCTGGTCATGAGAAGGGACGGACACGATCACGGAATGTCACGGAACGTCATGGCAGGGGTCGCACGGCGTTCGCGGGACCTTCACCGTACGCGACGGCACTGACACCGACCAGGGCCGTCGGCGCCTTTGACGGCGCGCCGGGTTAAGGTCTGATCGACACATACAGGAGGCACTCGGTTGTTGTACGGCGCGATGAAGGTCGCTGTTGGGGGACCGCTGAAGGTCGCCTTCAGGCCCTGGGTGGAAGGCCTGGAGAACATTCCCGACGAGGGCCCCGCGATCCTGGCGAGCAACCACCTGTCCTTCTCGGACTCGTTCTTCCTGCCCGCGGTCCTGGACCGCAAGGTCACGTTCATCGCGAAGGCCGAGTACTTCACCACGCCCGGGGTGAAGGGCCGGCTGACGGCCGCGTTCTTCAAGGGCGTCGGCCAGCTGCCCGTGGACCGCTCCGGCGCGCGCGGCGCGGGTGAGGCCGCCATCAGGAGCGGCATCGAGGTGCTGGAGCGCGGCGAGCTGTTCGGTATCTACCCGGAGGGGACGCGCTCGCCCGACGGGCGGCTCTACCGCGGCAAGCCGGGCGGTCTCGCGCGCGTGGCGCTGGCGACCGGCGCGCCCGTCATCCCCGTCGCCATGATCGACACGGAGAAGATCCAGCCGCCCGGGAAGGTCATGCCGAAGCTGATGCGCCCCGGCATCCGGATCGGCAAGCCCCTGGACTTCAGCCGCTACCAGGGCATGGAGCACGACCGGTTCGTGCTGCGCGCCGTGACCGACGAGGTCATGTACGAGATCATGAAGCTCTCCGGCCAGGAATACGTCGACATGTACGCGACGGCCATGAAGCGGCAGCTCGCGGAGGCGGCGAAGGCGGAGAAGGAAGCCGAGAAGGCGGCGAAGGCCGCGCTCGCCCGGGCCGAGAAGGAACAGGCGGAGAAGGAACAGGCCGACAAGGAAGAGCCGGAGCGGTAGGAGCCGGAGAAGAGGCGGACGGAGCCCTGGTCGGGGGCGCGTTCCGGGGGTGGGGGAGATGGCCAGGCGCGAGCGAGTCATGAGGATGTCGGTCGAACAGCCGCTGTGGCGTGCGCTGACCGCCTATCGGGTGCTCACGATGCTGTACGCGATCGGCTTGTTCGCCACCGCCTACGAGGAGTTCGCCCGGCCCTGGGTCGCCGTCGCCTACTACGTCGTGCTGGCCGCGTGGACCCTGGCCACACTGCCCCGGGTCGCGAACGCGGCCCGCTGCACCAAGGGGTTTCTCGCCGCCGACCTCACTGTCGCCCTCACCGGCATCCTGCTCACGCCCGTCGCCGACGCGCACGAGCGGGTCCAGGCGGGCGGCCCGACGCTGCCGTCGATATGGACCGCCGGTGCCGTCCTCGCCTTCGCCGTCAAGGGCGGCTGGCGCTGGGCGGCCCTCGCCTCCAGCCTCGTGGCCGCCGCCAACCTGATCGAGCGCGGCAGCCCCGCCCGCGACACCGTCCACAACGTCATCCTGGTCTGCATCGCCTCCATCGCCATCGGCTACGTCGTCGAGGTCGCCCGCGCCTCCGAGCGCACCCTCGCCCGCGCCCTGGAGATCGAGGCCGCGACGAGGGAGCGGGAGCGCCTCGCCCGGGACATCCACGACAGCGTGCTCCAGGTGCTGGCGATGGTGCAGCGGCGCGGCGCGGTGATCGGCGGCGAGGCGGCCGAGCTGGGCCGGATGGCCGGTGAACAGGAGGTCGCGCTGCGCACGCTGGTCTCCGGCGGGCTCGTACCCGTCTCCAGGGTCTCGGAGGACGCCGCCGAGGGAGCCGTCGTCCGGGCCGTCGACGAACAGCCGGAGGAGAGCGGCCCTGTCGACCTGCGCGCCCTGCTCGCGCCGTACGCCGGGGCCAAGGTCAGCCTCGCCGAGCCCGGCGCGCCCGTGGCGCTGGCGCCGGCCGCCGCACGGGAGGTGGCCGCCGCCGTCGGGGCGGCCCTGGACAACGTCCGCAAGCATGCCGGGGACCAGGCGCGCGCGTGGATCCTCGTCGAGGACGAGCCGGACGAGGTGATCGTCACCGTACGGGACGACGGACCCGGCATCCCGGAAGGGCGGCTCGCCCAGGCCGAGGGCGAGGGGCGGCTCGGCGTCGCCCTGTCGATCCGCGGCCGGCTGCGCGACCTCGGCGGCAGCGCGGAGCTGATCTCGGTGCCGGGCCAGGGCACGGAGGTCGAACTGAAGGTACCGAAGGACGTGACGACCGTACGGGGGAAGGCGGAACAGCGATGACGGAGACCACGGAGGACCGGCGGGACCCGATCAAGGTCATGGTGGTCGACGACCACCCCATGTGGCGCGACGCGGTCGCCCGTGACCTGGCCGAGTCGGGCTTCGAGGTGGTGGCCACGGCGGGCGACGGCGAGCAGGCCGTGCGCCGTGCCAAGGCCGCCGCACCCGAGGTCCTGGTGCTCGACCTGAACCTGCCCGGCAAGCCCGGCGTCCAGGTCTGCAAGGAGGTCGTCGCCGCCAACCCCGCGCTGCGGGTCCTGGTGCTGTCGGCGAGCGGCGAGCACGCCGACGTCCTGGAGGCGGTCAAGTCCGGCGCGACCGGCTATCTGCTGAAGTCGGCCTCCACCGAGGAACTCCAGGACGCCGTCCGCCGCACGGCCGTCGGCGACCCGGTCTTCACCCCCGGCCTCGCCGGGCTGGTCCTCGGCGAGTACCGCCGTCTGGCCTCCGAACCCGCCCCCGCCCCCGACACCGACGAGCCGAAGGCGCCCCGCCTCACCGACCGCGAGACCGAGGTGCTGCGCCTCGTCGCCAAGGGGTTGAGCTACAAGCAGATCGCCGAACGCCTGGTCATCTCCCACCGCACGGTGCAGAACCACGTCCAGAACACCCTCGGCAAGCTCCAGTTGCACAACCGTGTGGAGCTCGTGCGGTACGCGATAGAGCGCGGCCTCGACGACGAGTGAGACCCACGCCACACTGACCTTTCGTCAGGCACCTGCGGCGAAGGGACTGTTCCATGCGCGTCGGAGTACTGACCGGAGGCGGCGACTGCCCCGGACTCAACGCCGTCATCCGGGCCATCGTCCGCAAGGGCGTGCAGGAGTACGGCTATGACTTCACCGGCTTCCGGGACGGCTGGCGAGGGCCCTTGGAAAACGACACCGTCCGTCTCGACATCCCCGCCGTGCGCGGCATCCTGCCCCGCGGCGGCACCATCCTCGGCTCCTCGCGGACCAACCCGCTGAAGGAGCGGGACGGCATCCGCCGCATCAAGGAGAACCTCGCCGAGCTGGAAGTCGAGGCGCTCATCGCCATCGGCGGCGAGGACACCCTGGGCGTGGCCGCCCGGCTGTCCGACGAGCACGGCGTGCCCTGTGTGGGCGTTCCGAAGACGATCGACAACGACCTGTCCGCCACCGACTACACCTTCGGCTTCGACACCGCGGTCGGCATCGCCACCGAGGCCATCGACCGGCTGCACACCACCGCCGAGTCCCACATGCGGGTCCTGGTCTGCGAGGTGATGGGCCGGCACGCCGGCTGGATCGCCCTGCACTCGGGCCTCGCCGGCGGCGCGAACGTCATCCTCATCCCCGAGCAGCGCTTCGACGTCGAGCAGGTCTGCGCCTGGGTGACGTCCCGCTTCCGGGCGTCGTACGCGCCGATCGTCGTCGTCGCCGAGGGGGCCATGCCCAAGGACGGCGACATGGTCCTCAAGGACCAGTCGCTGGACTCCTTCGGGCACGTCCGGCTGTCCGGGGTCGGCGAGTGGCTCGCCAAGGAGATCGAGAAGCGCACGGGCAAGGAGGCCCGCACGACGGTCCTGGGTCACATCCAGCGCGGCGGCACCCCCAGCCCCTTCGACCGCTGGCTCGCCACCCGCTTCGGCCTGCACGCCATCGACTGCGTCCGCGACGGCGACTTCGGCACGATGGTCGCGCTGCGCGGCACGGACATCGTCCGCGTCCCCATCGCGGACGCGACGGCCCGCCTGAAGACGGTGGACCCGACGCTCTACGAGGAGGTCGGGGTGTTCTTCGGCTGACCGCCCGGTCCAGGTACCGGTCGGGGCCGCGCGGCCCCGACCGGACCCCGGGCTACACCGAGGGCGCGCTCGTGCCCCGCAGCTGTCCCACCAGGTCCCGCACGACCCGCGCCCCGTTCAGCGTCAGCACCGACTCGGGGTGGAACTGCACCCCCGCGAACCCGGGCCCCCGCAGCGCGTGCACCTCCCCGTTCGCCGAGCGGCTGACCTCCACGCCGTGCGCGGCCAGCTCCTGACGGGCCCCTTCGTCGCAGCGCGCCACGAAGCTGTTGTAGAAACCGACCGTCTCGGGCCGCCCGAACAGGTCGATCGTCGTCTGCGCCCCCTGGTAGGGCACGTCCTTCCGTACGATCTCCAGTCCCAGCTCGGCCGCGATCAGCTCATGTCCGAGGCAGACGCCGAGCACGCCGTGCGGGTGCTCACGGATGACCTCGGCGGTGAGGCTCCGCAGAAGACGCATCTTGGGATCGGCGAGGTCGGAGGGGTCACCGGGACCCGGGCCGAGCACAACCGGGCCCTCGTGCGCGAGCACCGCCTCGCGGAGCCCGTCCTCGTCGTACCGGCGGACGGTCACCTCCAGTCCGCCCGACCGCAGCACATGCGCGAGCATCGCCGTGAAGGTGTCCTCGCCGTCGACGACCAGGGCGTGACCGGCGAGTTCCCCGGAGGGCTCCTGCATCCGCAGCCAGAACGGCGCGAGCGAGGCCCGGCGCCCGTCGAGCGCCGCCTGCACGCGCGGATCGTCGGCCAGGCGCGGCCGCACGGACTCCTCGCGCGGCCGTCCCGGCCGGACGCCCAGCGCCGTCAGTACCCCGGCCGCCTTCGCGTGCGTCTCCGCGACCTCGCCCGCCGGGTCGGACCCGCGCACGAGCGTGGCACCCACCGGCACCCGCAGCCGGCCACCGGCGTCGATGTCGGCCGTGCGGATGAGGATGGGGGAGTCGAGGGTCTGGGCGCCGCCCGAGTCCCTCCCCAGCAGGGCCAGCGCACCGGCGTAGTACCCGCGCCCGCCGACCTCGTGCCGCTCGATGACCCGGCAGGCGTTCTGCACCGGCGAGCCCGTGACGGTCGCCGCGAACATGGTCTCCTTCAGCACCTCGCGCGCGTCCAGCGAGGACCTGCCGCGCAGCTCGTACTCGGTGTGCGCGAGGTGTGCCATCTCCTTCAGCCGGGGCCCGACGACGACCCCGCCCATGTCGCCGACGGTGCACATCATCTTGAGCTCCTCGTCGACGACCATCGACAGCTCCTCGATCTCCTTGCCGTCGGCGAGGAAGTCCAGCAGGTGCTCGGGCGTCGGCCCCTCGGCGGGATAGCGGTAGGTGCCGCTGATCGGGTTCATGACGACCGTGCCGCCGGACATCCGCACGTGCACCTCCGGGCTCGCCCCGACCAGTGTCCGGTCGCCGGTGTGCACGACGAACGTCCAGTAGGCGCCCCGCTCGCCCTCCAGCAGCCGCCGGAACAGCGCCAGCGCGTCGGCCCGGCCGAACCCGGGGATCTCCCCCTCGTACGTCCGCCGGATGACGAAGTTCGCTCCCTCGCCCCGCCCGATCTCCTCCCGCAGCACGCGCCCGACGATCTCCGCGTACTCCTCGTCACCGACGTCGAAGCCACCGCCCTCGACCCGCACGTCGTGCGCCGGGAGCTGCTCCAGGGCGTCGGCGAGCGGGACGCCGTAGGACTCCACGGGGGTCAGCACCGACAGCGGCGTGCCGTCGTCGCGGACGTCGAAGCCGCGCTCGCGGATCTGCCGGAAGGGGACGAGCGCCAGGCCCTCGTCGGGGAGGTCGGCGAGGCGGTCGTACGTGGTGACGGGGCCGACGAGGACCTCGATCAGGTCGTGGTCGTGGCCCGGGGCGCGGCGGCGGAGCAGAGCGAAGGGGCGGGGCTCGTGCAGCAGCTGTGTCAGGTCCATGGTTCCTCCGTGGCTGTCGATCGACGGCGATCGATGTCGGTGAGGAGCGGACCTAAGGGAAAAACCGAAGGCCGCCCTCGGGCGGCCTTCGCGAAGTCTGTCGTACGCGCAGTCAGTGGGCCGCCGGATGAGCGGTCCACCACCAGGTCTGGATCGAGTGCGCGAACATGGCAGGCACCCTACCCCATGCCCCGAGGCCCCATGTCCGAGTCGTGTACCCCGTGTCTCAATTGCTGGGCATGGGCCAGGACGCCCGACACGACCCCGTAATGTTGAGGCCGTGACCGTGAACGCTAAGACCAGCGCGAGTGCTGGCAACACCTGGCGAGACCTGCCCGCGGCGCAGCAGCCCGAGTACCCCGACACCGAGGCTCTGCGCGCAGTCGTTGCGGACCTCGAGTCGTATCCGCCGCTCGTCTTCGCGGGCGAGTGCGACCAGCTGCGCGCCCGGATGGCGGCCGTCGCCAAGGGAGAGGCGTTCCTCCTCCAGGGCGGCGACTGCGCCGAGGCCTTCGACGCGGTGTCCGCGGACCAGATCCGCAACAAGCTCAAGACGCTGCTCCAGATGGGCGCCGTGCTGACGTACGCCGCGTCCGTGCCGGTCGTGAAGGTCGGCCGCATCGCCGGCCAGTACTCCAAGCCGCGTTCCAAGCCGACCGAGACCCGCGACGGCGTGACGCTGCCGACGTACCGGGGCGACTCCGTCAACGGCTTCGACTTCACCGAAGAGGCCCGGATCCCGGACCCCGAGCGGCTGAAGCGGATGTACCACGCCTCGGCCTCCACGCTGAACCTGGTGCGCGCCTTCACCACCGGCGGCTACGCCGACCTGCGCCAGGTGCACGCCTGGAACCAGGACTTCGTGAAGTCGTCCCCGTCGGGGCAGCGCTACGAGCAGCTGGCGCGCGAGATCGACAACGCGCTGAACTTCATGCACGCCTGCGGGGCCGACCCCGAGGAGTTCAAGACGGTCGAGTTCTACTCCTCGCACGAGGCGCTGCTGCTCGACTACGAGTCCGCCCTGACCCGGGTCGACTCGCGCACCGGGCAGCTCTACGACGTCTCCGCGCACATGGTGTGGATCGGCGAGCGCACCCGGCAGCTGGACCACGCGCACATCGAGTTCGCCTCGAAGATCCGCAACCCGGTCGGCATCAAGCTCGGCCCGACGACCACGGCCGAGGAGGCGTTGCAGTACATCGAGCGCCTCGACCCCGAGCGTGAGCCCGGCCGGCTCACCTTCATCGTCCGCATGGGCGCCGACAAGGTCCGCGACAAGCTCCCCGAGCTGGTCGAGAAGGTCACCGCTTCCGGCGCGACGGTGGCCTGGATCACCGACCCGATGCACGGCAACACCTACGAGGCGGCCTCCGGGCACAAGACCCGCCGCTTCGACGACGTGCTCGACGAGGTCAAGGGCTTCTTCGAGGTCCACAAGGCGCTCGGCACCCACCCGGGCGGCATCCACGTGGAGCTGACCGGCGACGACGTCACCGAGTGCGTGGGCGGCGGCGACGAGATCTTCGTCGATGATCTGCACCAGCGCTACGAGACGGCCTGCGACCCGCGGCTCAACCGCAGCCAGTCGCTGGACCTGGCGTTCCTCGTGGCCGAGATGTACAGGGACCAGTAACGGGTTCGCCTGTTACCCGACATCGACTGGGGCGCGGATCACATACGATCCGCGCCCCTCTCGACTTTTGTGCCTCCCACCCGGCGGGTAAGGTTAGGTTAGCCTCACCGATCAACGGGGACGGCGCCTTGGGAACGACCCTGTCGGGAGGTGGACCGCGTGTACGTGTGCAGTTGCTTCGGGATCACCGAGCAGCAGGTCAAGCAGCACGCGGACGGCGGCGCCTGCACCCCCCGGCAGATTGCCTCCGCCTGCAAGGCGGGCACGGACTGCGGGTCGTGCGTACGCCGCATCCAGGCGATTCTGGGCAGGGGTGCCTGCCCTCGCCGTGAGATGGCCGACCGGGGCCAGCCGGTGCTCGCGGAGCTGGAAGACGCCGCCTAGAACCGCTAGCTCGGCTGCTCGATCTGCTGCGCGATGTACAGCGCCTCGCCGATCTTGTCGATGAGCTCCAGCTGCGTGTCCAGGTAGTCGATGTGGTGCTCCTCGTCCTCGAGGATCGACTCGAAGAGGTTCGCGGACGTGATGTCGCCCTTGCTGCGCATCACCTCGATACCGCGCTTGAGGCGGTCGATCGCCTCGACCTCGACCTGCCGGTCCGCCTGGAACATCTCGGTGACCGTCTGACCGACCCGGACATGGAAGAGCCGCTGGTAGTTGGGCAGACCGTCCAGCATGAGGATGCGTTCGGTGATCTTGTCCGCGTGTTTCATCTCGTCGATGGATTCTTCACGCGTGTACTTGGCGAGCTTGGTCCAGCCTTTGTTGTCCTGGATCCGGTAGTGCAGCCAGTACTGGTTGATCGCCGTCAGCTCGCCGGTCAACTGCTCGTTGAGGAATTCGAGGACTTCGGGGTCGCCCTGCATCGCAGAGGCTCCTTCCGCGCGGGGGGAACTGGCAGGTTGCGCCGCATGATTCCACCGGTGGCGAAGATCGTCCAGTAAGTCTTCACTTACTAAGTAAGGGCATGCTTAGTTCTCATTGCCCTGTTTTGGGGTCGCCCCGGTCGGGGGCATCACCGGGGGTCTGTCAGGATGGAGCCATGGGTCAGCCGGTGGGACACGAATCGGGAGAAGGGCGCGATCCGGCAGGAGCGACGCAGCCCGGGCTTCCGCCGGGACAGCGGGTACAGCGCGGCTGGCCGGTCACGCACTACGGGCCCGTCCCCAAGTTCCGGCCCGAACGCTGGGAGTTCAGGGTCTTCGGCGCCACGGCGGACGGCGGCAAGCACTGCTGGACCCACGAGGAGTTCACGGCCCTGCCGTACACCACCGTCGTGGCCGATCTGCACTGCGTCACCAAGTTCAGCATGCTGGGCGCCGAGTGGGGCGGTGTCCCCGCGCGCACGATCCTCGACATCGCGCCGCCCGCCGACGACGTCACCCATGTGATGGTGTGGGCCGAGTACGGATTCAGCTCCAACCTTCGGCTGTCCGACTTCGCCTCCGAGCACGTCCTGTTCGCCACCCACAAGGACGGGGAGCTGCTCACCGCCGAGCACGGCTTCCCGCTGCGCCTGATCGTGCCCCACCTGTACGCCTGGAAGGGCCCCAAATGGGTGCGCGGCGTGGAGTACATGACCGCCGACCGGCGCGGCTTCTGGGAGGAGCGCGGCTACCACAACATCGGCGATCCGTGGCAGGAGCAGCGCTACTCGTACCAGGAGGAGGCGGGGGACGGCCCCGACCTCTGAGGCCTGCGAGGCTTTGACGCCTCTGGGGCCTGGGCGGTCTTCAGCAGTCGCGCAGCTTCTTCAGCCGTTCCACGTCCGCCGCGTGCCCCTCCTTGCCGCCCGGCGTCTCGATGATCAGCGGTACGCCCTCGGTCGCGGGGTGCGTCATCAGGGCCCGGAACGGGTCCTCGCCGATGTGGCCGACACCGATGTTCTCGTGCCGGTCCTTGTGCGCGCCCACCACGTCCTTGGAGTCGTTGGCGTGGATCAGCTTCAGCCGGCCCTCGCCCACCGTGTCCACCAGCAGGTCCAGCGTCTGGTGCATGCCGGACGGGCCGGTCAGGTCGTGCCCGGCGGCGAAGATGTGGCAGGTGTCCAGGCAGACGCCCAGCATCGGATGCGCGTCCAGCGCCTCGAAGTACGGGCCGAAGTCCCACGTCCGGGAGCACAGGGAGGCGCCCTGGCCGGCGGTCGACTCCAGCAGTAGACACGGATCGTCGTCGTGGGTCAGCTCGTCGAGCAGCGGCAGCAGACGCTCCCGGACCTGCTTCAGCGCCACCGACCGCTCCCGGCCGCCGGTCGCGCTGCCGGTGTGCACGACCACGCCCAGCGCCCCGATCTCCCGTCCGCGGCGCAGCGAGTGCCGCAGCGACTCCACCGACCGCTCCACGGTCGCCTCGGTGTGCGAGCCGAAGTTGATCAGGTAGGGGGCGTGCACGTACGCCGGGATCGACTCGGCCTCGCACGCGGCGCGGAACGCCTCGTCCTGCTTCGGATTGCCGGCCGGAGTGGCCCAGCCGCGCGGGTTGGCGACGAAGACCTGGACGGTCTCGGCCTTCAGGTCACGGGCGTAGGTCAGACCGACGGAGTGGAGCCCACCGGCCACGGGGACGTGGCCGCCCACGGGGTTGCGGGAGGGGCCGGACAGCTGATGATTCACCCGTTCAGGGTGCCATGCGCCCGGCCCTGCCCCGTCCACGGGCTCCCCGTCCGCTCCCTCACCTGATCTTGATCGTGATGGTCGAGCCCTTGGGCGCGGTCTCGCCGCCCTTCACGGACTGGTCCTTCACCGTGTCGCCGAACAGGCCGAGCAGTCCACGGTCCTCGTCGACCTGGAACCCGGCGCCCTCCAGCTCCCGTGTGGCGTCGTCGACACCGGCGCCGACCACGTCCGGGACCTCGATCATCTCGGGGCCCTTGGACACCGTCAGCGTCACCGTGTCGCCCTCGGCCGCCCGGCCGCCGGGGTTCGGGCTCTGCCGGGCCACCTGGCCCTTGTCGAACGCGGAGGAGGTGACCCGCTCGGTGGCGACCTTCACCTTGAGACCGGCGTCCGTCAGCTCGGCCCTGGCGTCCGCCAGGTCGTCACCGGTGACGTCGGGGATGTCGATGGGGCTGCCCTTGCTGACGACGAGCGCGACCGCCGAACCCGCGCGCACCTTCGTGCCGTCCGCCGGCCGCGCGGAGATCACCGAGCCCCTGGGCACGTCCTCGTTGAACTCCCGGGTGACCATACCCGGCTCCAGCCCGTCCTCCTTCAGCAGCGACCGCGCCTTGTCCAGCCGCTGGCCCTCCAGGGCGGGCACCCGGACGTTCTCGGGGCCGTCGGAGATGGTGAGGGACACCGAGTCGTTGCCGCGGATGCGCGTCCCGGCCTTCGGGTCGCTGCTGATGACCGTGCCGCGCTTCACGGTGTCGCTGTAGGCGTGCTCCACCTTGCCGAGCTCCAGCCCGGCGTCCGCCAGCCGGTCCTCGGCCTGCGCCTGCGTCTTCGCCAGCAGCGGGGGGACCTCGGTGAACTGGCCCGAGTTGACGTACCAGATGCCGGTGCCGAGCCCGAGCACGAGCAGGACGGCGACGACGATCGCCATGGGGCCGCGCCGGGGTCCCGAGCGGCGCCGGGACGGCGGGGGCGGCGGGGACGCGAAGCGGCTGGTGCGGTTGAGCGCGGTCGCGGAGCCCTCCTCGTCCTCGTTGACGGGCAGGGGGCGCGGCGTGGCCAGCGCGCGCGGGATCACGCTCGTACGGTCGTCGGCGTTGACGTGGTCAGCGGCGAGCGCCTGCGGCGGCACCGCGTCCAGTTGCCCCTCGGTCAGCCGGACGCGCCCGTCGCGGACCTGCGCGAGCAGCGCCACCGCGTCGTGCGGGCGGATCTCCGGGGTGCGGGCGGTCGCCGAGGCCACCATCTCGTCCAGCTCGTACGCCAGACCGGGCACGGCGGCCGAGGGGGGCGGGACGTCCTCGTGCAGATGCTTGTAGAGGATCACGGCAGGGGAGTCCCCGTCGTGCGGCTTGTCGCCGGTGAGCATCTCGTACAGCATCACGCCGCACGCGTACACGTCGACGCGAGGGTCGGCGGTGCCGCTCTCTATCTGCTCGGGGGCGAGGTACGAGACCGTGCCGAGGACGGTGCCGGTGGTGTTCGTCACCGTGTCCACGGCCCGTACGAGGCCGAAGTCGGCGACCTTGACCCGGCCGTCGTCCCCTATCAGGACGTTCTCGGGCTTCATGTCCCGGTGCACGAACCCGGCGCGGTGCGCGGCGCCCAGCGCGGCCAGCACCGGCTCCAGGATGTCCAGGGCGGCACGCGGCTGCAGGGCCCCGCGCTCACGCAGCACGTCCCGCAGGGTGCAGCCCGCGACGTACTCCATGGCGAGGTAGACGTAACCGCCGTCGGTGCCCTGGTCGAAGACCTGCACCACGTTCGGGTGCGCCAGCCGGGCCACCGACTTCGCCTCGCGGATGAACCGCTCGACGAACGAGCCGTCGACCGCGAGCGAGGGGTGCATCACCTTGAGTGCGAGGACCCGGTCGAGCCGGGTGTCCACGGCCCGGTAGACCGTGGCCATCCCGCCGACCGCGATCCGCGCGTCGACGCGATACCGGCCGTCGAGCACCTGCCCGACCAAGGGGTCCTGAAGGGTCGTGTCCACGCAGGCGAGTGTACGAGCCACGACTGACAGCTCTCGCGCCCCGGCCATTTTCGGAGCGCGACTGAAGCGGACCTGTGACGTGTATCCGACCACGCTGGGGGCAGTCGTAGCCGCCCCAGCTGCGGGCAGTCGTGCCGCTGGGGCGGCACGGGTGGGCGCAGCGGCACCCCGCTCCGCCGGGCTGCGAAACGCCCCGCCCTCAGCACCAACGCCGGGTCACTGAAAAGCAGGCCGCTCCGGATCAAGCGCAGCCATGCCCTCAGCAGGCGAAGACGCCTCCGCGAAATGCCGCCGAGGAATACGCCCCGCCCGATAGGCCAACCTCCCCGCCTCGACCGCGTTCCTCATGGCGGCAGCCATCAGCACCGGCTCCCGCGCCCGCGTCACCGCCGAGGCGAGCATCACACCCGCACACCCCAGCTCCATCGCCAACGCCGCATCCGACGCCGTACCGGCCCCCGCGTCCAGAATCACCGGCACGCGCGCGTGCTCGACGATCAGCTGGAAGTTGTGCGGATTGCGGATGCCCAGCCCGGAGCCGATCGGCGAGCCGAGCGGCATGATCGCCGCGCAGCCCACGTCCTCCAGCTTCCGCGCCAGCACGGGGTCGTCATTGGTGTACGGCAGCACCGTGAACCCGTCGTCGACCAGCGTCTCGGCCGCCTCCAGCAGCTCGATCGGGTCCGGCAGCAGGGTGCGCTCGTCGGCGATGACCTCCAGCTTGATCAGGTCCGTGCCGAGGGCCTCGCGCGCGAGACGGGCCGTGAGGACGGCCTCACCGGCGGTGAAGCAGCCCGCCGTGTTGGGCAGGACGCGGATGCCGAGCCTGTCGAGGACGGACAGCACCGAGCCGTGCACCGAGGCGTTCACCCGGCGCATCGCGACCGTCGTCAGCTCCGTCCCGGACGCGACCAGCGACCGTTCCAGCACGTCGAGACTGGGCGCCCCGCCCGTACCCATGATCAGGCGGGACGTGAAGGACGTACCACCGAGGACAAACGGATCGTCGGCCATGATCAGCCTCCTTGGACGGCGGTGAGGACTTCCACGCGGTCCCCCTCGGTCAGGGGCGTGGACGGCCACTGCGCGCGCGGGACGACGGTTTCGTTCAGGGCGGCGGCCACGCCGGACGGCGCGGCGGTGAGGGACTTCACGACGATGTCGAGAGCCGTACCGGGCCGGACCTCCCGGGGCTCCCCGTTGACGGAGATGTTCATGCGGGCTGCTCCGTGAGTGCGGGGGCGGTGCTGAAGCGCTTCGGCGTGAAGGGGCGGGCCTCCTCGGGGAGCTCGCCCGTCGCCAGGACGTGCGCCATGGCGTCGCCGGTGACCGGCGTGAGCAGGACGCCGTTGCGGTAGTGCCCGGTGGCCAGCAGCAGCCCCTCCAGCCCGGTGGGGCCGAGCAGGGGCGCGTTGTCGGGGGAGCCGGGGCGCAGTCCGGCCCGGGTCTCGGTGAGGGGCAGCTCGGTGATGCCCGGGACCAGCTCGTGCGCGTCGCGCAGCAGCTCGTACACGCCGCCCGCCGTGACGGTGGTGTCCCAGCCCATCTCCTCGCTGGTCGCCCCGACGACCAGCTCGCCGCTCTCGCGCGGCACCAGGTAGACGTGGCTGCCGCGCACGACGGCGCGCACGGTCCGGTTCAGGAAGGGCCCGTGCCGCTGCGGCATGGTCAGCCGTACGACCTGCCCTTTCACCGGCCGCACGGGGGGCAGCACATCCTCCGGGACGCCCGCGAGCCGCCCGCTGAGGCTGCCCCCGGCCAGGACGACCTGCCCGGCCTCCAGCGGGGTGCCGTCGTCCGTGACGGCGCCCGTGGCCCGGTCCCGCGCGACGGTGAGCCGCTCCGCCCACGCCCGGTGGAAGACCACACCGGCCCGTTCACACGCGGTGACCAGCGCCCCGGCCAGTCGCCGCGGATCGATCTGGTGGTCCCCGTCGACCCGCAGCCCGCCGCGCACGCCCGGCGCGAGCATCGGCTCCAGGCGACGGCACTCCCTGCCCGACAGCCACTGCGACTCCAGGCCCGACTGCTGCTGCAGGGCGTGCAGTTCGCGCAGATGGGCCCGGTCGTCGGCGTCCAGGGCCACGGCGAGCGTGCCGCACCGGCGGTAGCCGAGGTCGTGGCCGGTCTGCTCGGTGAGCTCGGCCGCGAAGTCCGGATAGCGCCGGGCGGAGGCCAGGTTCAGCCCGAGCAGGGTCTGCTCGCCGTAGTGCAGTTCCGTGACGGCGGCCAGCATCCCGGCCGCCACCTGCGCGGCTCCGCCGCCCGGCTCCGGGTCCGCCACGGCCGTGGCGAGCCCCCGCTGCGCGGCCCGCCACGCGGTGACCAGGCCGATGATCCCGCCCCCGATGACGAGGACGTCTGACGTGCGCGTACGCGACATGGGCGTCCAGCCCCTCCCTTCGCCGGCATGACCCGGATCAGGTTCGTACGGTCGGAGGCCGCCAGCCTCCCTCTCAGCCCGGTGCGTCCGGGCTCCCGCGAGTGCATTGCGTTGGCCACCCACCCTAGCCCGCTGCCGTGTGCCGCAGTAAGGGAGCCACCCCCACGGCCCGCTCCCTCGGCGGCTTCGTCCTCGCCCCGGTCGCGTGTGCAGCAGGTCACTGGGTATGAGCACTGACTGACAAAATGTCAGTTGTCTATGGTGATCAGGTGAGCGAGCAGACGCAGGAACCAGGTTCGTCCGCGCCCCGGCGCGTGGTCGTGGCGGGCGCGGGGATGGCCGGTGTCCAGACCGCGGTCGCCCTGCGTGAGCAGGGCTTCACCGGCACCGTGAGCCTGATCGGCGCCGAACCCCACCAGCCCTACGACCGGCCCCCCTTGTCCAAGGCCGTCCTGCTCGGCAAGGCCGAGGGCTCCGCCTTCGACGTCGACTTCGAGGCCCTGGGCATCGAGCTGCGGCTCGGCTGCGAGGTGCGTGGCCTGCGCCCGGGCGACCACGAGCTGGACACCGAGGACGGGCCGGTGCCGTACGACGTCCTGGTCGTCGCGACCGGTGCCGAACCGGTCCGGCTGCCCGGGGCGGAGGGCGTGCCGGGCGTGCATCTGCTGCGCACCCTGGACGACGCCGAGCGGCTGCGGCCGGTGCTGGCCGGCCGGCACGACATCGTGGTCGTCGGCGCCGGCTGGATCGGCGCGGAGTTCGCCACGGCCGCGCGGGAGGCGGGCTGCGCGGTGACCGTCGTGGAGGCCGCCGAACGGCCCCTCGCCGGGGCGCTGCCCGCCGAGGTCGCGGCGCCGATGGCCCGCTGGTACGCCGACGCGGGCGCCGTGCTGCGGACGCACGCGCGCGTGGAGCGCGTGGAGCCCGGCACGGTGGTTCTCGACGACGGCGCGCGGCTGCCCGCGGACGCGGTCGTCGTCGGCATCGGCGCCCGTCCGGCCACGGCCTGGCTGGCCGGCTCCGGGATCGAGCTGGGCACGCACGGCGAGATCGTGGCCGACCAGCACCTGCGTGCGTCGGTGCCCGACGTGTACGCGGTCGGCGACTGCGCCTCCTTCCCCTCGGGCCGGTACGGCGAGCGCCTGCTGGTGCACCACTGGGACAACGCCCTCCAGGGGCCGCGCACGGTCGCCGTGAACGTCGTCGGCCGGGCCTCGGGGGAGACCCCCGCGGTGTACGACCCCGTGCCGTACTTCTGGTCGGAGCAGTTCGGGCGATTCGTGCAGTACGCCGGGCACCACGCGGCCGCCGACACGACCCTGTGGCGCGGCGACCCGGCCGGACCGGCCTGGACGGTCTGCTGGCTGCGGGGAGACCGGCTCGTCGCGCTGCTGGCGGTGGGCCGTCCCCGGGACCTGGCGCAGGGCCGCCGCCTGATCGAGTCGGGCACGCCGATGAATCCGGCGTTGCTGGCGGACCCGGCGAGGCCGTTGAAGGCGGCCACGGCGTAGCTCGGGAGGCGCGCGGGTCCGCCCAGGTGGGCGGGCCCGGCTTCCGACTGTCAGTGGGGGATGGCAGGCTGGTTTCCGTGACCGAGATTGACGCAAAGATCGATGCTCTCGTCCCTGCCTGGCTCACCCTCCCCGACATCGCTGAACAGTTCGGCGTCGAGGTGACGCGCGTGCGGCAGCTGGTCAAGGAGGGCCAGCTCATCGCCGTACGCCGCGGTGAGAACCGCGCACTGCACGTCCCCGCGGCCTTCATCGACGGGGACAAGGTCGTCAAGGGCCTGGCCGGAACCCTGACGCTCCTGCGGGACGACGGCTTCACCGTCGAAGAGATGCTGGAGTGGCTCTTCACCCCCGACCCGAGCCTGCCCGGCACGCCGGCACAGGCCCTGAGCGAGAACCGTGGCACGGAGGTGAAGCGCCGAGCCCAGGCGCTCGCGGTCTGACCGACCACGACCGAACAACGGTCCGGCGCCGCACCCGCGGGGCCGGACCCGAACAACCGCCCGGTGTGGGCCGGGGCCTGTGGGGCGACCCGCGGGGCCCCGGTCACGGGGTGGCTTGTGCCCGGCACTGACGCGACGCCCGGTGCCTCGTAATGTCACCGGCACGGGCGCACCCCGCACCCGCACGCCACCGACACCAGGGGGACGACACGCATGGCCGCCACCACCCGCACCACCGCCCGCGCCCGGCTCGCCGACGCCCGGGTCTACCTCTGCACCGACGCGCGCAAGCGGCAGGGCGATCTCGTGGAGTTCCTGGACGCCGTGCTGGCCGGCGGGGTCGACATCGTGCAGTTGCGGGACAAGGGCATGGAGGCCGCCGAGGAACTGGAACACCTGGCCGTCTTCGCCGACGCCTGTGCCCGGCACGGCAAGCTGCTCGCGGTCAACGACCGGGCCGACGTCGCCCACGCCGTCGGCTCCGACGTGCTGCATCTCGGCCAGGGTGACCTCCCCGTCCCCGCGGCCCGCGCGATCCTCGGCGACGACGTCCTGATCGGCCGCTCCACGCACGCGGAGTCCGAGGCCGCCGCGGCCGCCGTCCAGGACGGTGTGGACTACTTCTGCACCGGCCCCTGCTGGCCCACCCCCACCAAGCCCGGCCGGCACGCCCCCGGCCTGGACCTCGTCCGGTACACCGCCGCCCTCGGCACCGACCGGCCCTGGTTCGCCATCGGCGGCATCGACCTCGGCAATCTCGACCAGGTCCTGGAAGCGGGGGCCCGGCGTGCGGTCGTCGTACGGGCGATCACCGAGGCCGACGACCCGGGCGCGGCGGCGGCCGAATTCGCGAAGCGGCTGCGGGAGCAGCAGGAGGCCGGCTCGTAGGCCCGTATGTCCAAGGGATGGACAACAAGTGCACAAATCGGGCCAAAGTTCGGTGCCCGGTTGGGGGACCGTCCGCCCCTGACTAACCTGCCGGTATGGCCCTCGGCACCGCATCCATCAGATCGGACCACGCGCGCACCGTCCGTGACCTGCTCGCGACCGGCAAAACGACGTACTCGTTCGAGTTCTACGCCCCGAAGACCCCGAAGGGCGAGCGGAACCTGTGGAACGCGCTGCGCCGGGTCGAGGCCGTGGCACCCGACTTCGTCTCCGTGACCTACGGCGCGGGCGGCTCCACCCGCGCGGGCACGGTCAAGGCGACCGAGGCGATCGCCTCCGACACCACCCTCACGCCCATCGCGCACCTCACGGCGGTCGACCACTCGGTGGCCGACCTGCGCAACATCATCGGCCAGTACGCCGACGCCGGGATCCGCAACATGCTCGCCCTGCGCGGCGACCCACCCGGCGACCCGATGGGCGACTGGGTGCCGCACCCCCGGGGCCTCGCCTACGCCGCCGAACTCGTCGAGCTGATCAAGGCGTCCGGCGACTTCTGCGTGGGCGTCGCCGCCTTCCCGGCGATGCACCCGCGCTCCACCGACTGGGACGCCGACGTCCGCCACTTCGTCGACAAGTGCCGTGCGGGCGCGGACTACGCCATCACGCAGATGTTCTTCCACCCGGAGGACTACCTCCGGCTGCGCGACCGCGTCTCGGCCGCCGGTTGCGACACCCCGATCATCCCCGAGGTCATGCCGATCGCCAGTGTGCGCACGCTGGAGCGGATCGGCTCCCTCACCAACGCCGCGTTCCCGGCCGCCCTGAAAGAGCGGATCCTCACAGCAAAAGACGATCCGGCCGCTGTACGCTCCATTGGTATCGAATTCGCCACGGAGTTCTGTGCGCGGCTGCTCGCCGAGGGTGTGCCCGGCTTGCACTTCATCACGCTCAACAACTCCACGGCGACGCTGGAAATCTACGAGAACCTGGGCCTGCACCACCGACCGCAGGCCTAGACCGTTCGCACCGGTATACGACACACTGCGTTGCGGCGACTGGGAGAGGGGCGTACATGGGCTGGGCGGTCCTCTACATCGCGTTCGGCATCGTCGCGCTGTGGCTGCTGGGCGAGGTGCTGTTGCAGTACAAGGCGCGGCTGCGCTGGCGGCTGCTGGCCTTCGTCGGTTTCCTCGGCGTCGTGGTCGGTGTGCTGATCCCGTCCGTCATCGTGATCGGGCTGGGCGCGGCCGCCTTCGCGGTCGGGCAGACCTACGTCACCCTGTCGTTCCGCAGCGGCTTCTCGGAAGGCTGGGCGATGAACGCGCCGATGCTGGGCGGCGGCAAGAGCCGCCGCGGTGAGCGCGGCCGTCAGGAGCCGAGCCTGGAGGTCTCCGGCATGGAGGCGGCCGACGGCGGCTACGGCGACGAGGGCGCCGACTACCGCCGCGACACCACCGCTCCCGCCTACGGCCAGGAAGACGACTACGACCGCGACGACGTCTTCACCCCGTCGCGGTCGGTGCAACCGACGGCCGCCGAGACCACGGCCGTCTACGAGCCGCAGCCCGTGCCCGACGACACCGGCTCCTACGGCGTGTACGGCGACACCGGCTACCAGCAGGGCCCGCCCCACGACCAGTACGCCGCCACGGCCCAGGGCACCGACCAGCCCTACTCCTACGACTACTCGGGCTACGGCCAGCAGCAGGGCTACGACGCCACGGACCAGCAGCAGTACGCCGCCTACTCCGACCCGTACATCGGCACGCCGACGTACGGCGGGGCCCCGTACGACACCTCCTACGGCGACCAGCAGTACTACGCCCAGCAGGGCTACGGCCAGGACCAGTACGCCGGCACCTACGGCGGCGAGACCCCGCCCGGCGGCGTATGGGTCCCGCAGCAGCGCAACACCGACGAGTACGGCCAGGAGCTGCCGCCGGAGCAGCAGCCGTACCCGTACCAGGGCAACGGGCAGCAGCAGACGCCGCAGCAGCAGACGCCCGGGAACGGCTTCGACGAGCAGTACCGTTTCTGAAGCCTGAACGCCGCCGCGGCGGCGGCGAGCTCACTGAGAGCCCCGGAACTCCGGTCCCTCCACGATCAGCCCCGCCACCAGCGCACCCGACATACCCGCGTGCGGCAGACCGCCGCCGGGATGCGCCCAGCCGCCGACGGTGAACAGACCGGGCACGCGCGTGCTGTTGGACGGATGCAGCAGCCGCCCGCCGTCCGCCGCCAGGGCGGGCACCGGCACCGCCCCGCCCTCCGCGCCCGTCGCCTCGGCGATGTCGGCCGGGGTGCGCACCTCGTGCCAGAGGAGGCGGTCGCGCAGATCCGGTACGGCGCGTTCGGCGACCGTGATCATGTTCTCGGCGAGCGCGTCGCAGGGCTCGCCGGGCCGGGCGGGCACCACCGTCGTGAGCGTGACCGCCTCGTGGTCCGCGTCCGGGACCAGTTCCGGGTCGTCGGGCCGCAGGACCGTGACCGTGGGACGCGGGTTCTGCGCCACCGTGCCGAACAGGGCGTCCAACTCGGCCTCGCGGTCCGCCGCGTGGACCACCGTGCGATGTGCCGTGCCCTCGGGGCGGGCGCCGCGCAGGGCGAGCAGCACCGTGACCCGGCTCGCCGCCGCGGGCTGCGGCGGCACGTCGCCGTCACCCCGCACCACGGCCTGTGCCGACAGCCGGTCCAGCGCGCCGGGCGCGACACCGGCGACCACGAAGTGCGCCTCCGCGACCGTGCCGTCGGCGAGTTCCACCCCCGAAGCGCGGCCGTCCTTCTCCAGCACCCCGGTCACGTCGGCGCCGAATCGGAACTCGACCTTTCGGGCCACACACCGCTCGTACACCGCGCGGGCCAGCTCACGCAGGCCGCCGCGCACGTACCAGATGCCGAAGGCGTGCTCCATGTACGGCAGTACGGCCGCGCTCGCCGGAGTCGTCCGGGGATCCAGGCCGTACGCCAGGGCGTGGCCCTCCAGGAGGGCGGTGAGCCGGGCGTCCCGCAGCTCCCAGGCGCCGACCTCGGCGAGCGTGCCGGCCCGGCGGGTGCGCAGCAGCCGCTTGTGAGGCACCGCCGGATAGGGCTCACGCTCGGCCAGCACCTGCCAGTTCGGCCACAGCGGCTCCTCCAGGAGGGGGCGGCGCGTGCGGTCCCAGGCCTCGCGGGCCCGCACCAGGAAGTCGCCCCAGCGCTTGCCCGCCCCGGAGCCGAGCGCCTCGTCCAGGGCCGCCACGACGCCCGCGCGCGAGGCGTTCGGCAGCGAGACCCGGGTGCCGTCCGCGAACACGTGCCGGGACGACGGGTCGACCTGGACCAGGTCGACGCAGGCCTCCAAGGGCTCCTTGCCGGTCTTGACGAACAGGTCGCGGTAGACGGCGGGCAGCGGGAGCAGGCCGGGGCCGGTGTCGAAGGAGAACCCGTCGCGCTCGAAGCGGCGCAGCGCTCCGCCGTATGTGTCCGTCCGCTCGTACACCACCACCCGGTGGCCCGCGACGGCCAGCCGGGCTGCCGCCGCCATGGCGCCCATCCCGGCGCCGATCACCGCAATCCGTGCCATGCCAGGGACCTTATCGGCCCCCACTGACAGGCCCCGCCGAGAGCCCCCTGACAGCCCCCGCGGCCGGCCTCCGAGTACGGGCGCGGAGGTGATCGTGACCAGTCGGCCATGGCACGTTCTGGGGCCGCGTGCGCAGGGCTGAGTAGGTGTACCTAGTGAGGGAGTTGAGTACGCGCGCGGATGGGAGACGACCTGAGAGAACGAGAGAGTGGAGGCACGGAGAGGGGGCACGGCTCCGGTACCGGCGACACGGGGCGCCGGAACGGGACCGGGCCCGCGATCCGCTCCTTCCGCCGACGGTGTCGGCGGGAGCGAGGCACGGGGGAGAATCGGGGGACGACCGAACGGGGGTCCTGCGGGGGGACGTACGGGGGAGCAGGAAAACGGGGGAGCACGGAAGGCGCCGGTTCGAGGTGGCCCGCGGGGGACGCGGCCACAGCGGACCGGCGCTTTCACATGCGTTCGGGTGCCTTCAGCGGCAGCGCTCAGGGGGTGTCCTCAGCGGCAGCCGCTCACCCGTCCCTGGAGCAGCCGGGACAGTGCCGCGTGGACGTCGTCCAGGGAGCGCTCCGGCTGGAAGGACTTCCAGTCCAGCGCGGCCACCAGGACCATGCCGACCAGCGCGGCCGCCGTCAGCGGCACGTCGATCTCGTCGCTGAACTCGCCGCCCGCCACGCCCGCGCGCAGCACGTCCTCCACGACCGCGACGGCCTGCTGCCGGACCACCATCAGCGTCGACTGCCAGGCCCGGTTCGTGCGCCACAGCTCGGCCACGTACAGCTGCGTGAAGGCCGGGTAGCGGTCGATGAAGACCAGCCCCGCGCGGATCATCGCGTCCAGGGCGTCGACCTTGGTGCCGCCCTCCCGGGCGGTGCGCTCGGCCGCTTCCCGCAGGGAGGCGGTGAGGAGGCCTACCCCGTGCCGCAGCAGCTCCTCGAAGAGGACGGACTTGCTCGCGAAGTTGTAGTAGACCGTGCCCTTGGCGACTCCGGCACGCTCGGCGATCTCGTCCACGGTCGTGGCGGAGAAGCCCTGCTCGGCGATGAGCGTGACGGCGGCCTCGTAGAGCTTCTGCCGGGTGGCCTCGCGGCGCGTGCTGCCGCCCGACGCGGCACTGCTGCTTTCCATGGCCCTGATTGTCACAGGAACCTTTCCGGGGGATGTCACCGAAGGGCTCACCGGGGACGTCGAAGGGCTCACCGGGGACGTCGAAGGGCTCACCGGGGACGTCGAAGGGTTCGCCGGGGATGTCGCCGAAGGGCTCACAGGGTCAGCTCCGGGTGCAGCCGGTCCAGCGTCCACACCTGGCGGCGGCGGGCCGACACGGCGGTCAGCGCGAGGGCGCCGGCGGTGAACGCCGTCAGCACCACGCACGCGTGCCACACCGGTTCCAGACCGCCGCCCGTGATGAGCCTGCGCAGCGCTTCGACGACGTAGCTCATCGGCAGGAACGGATGGAGCGCGTTGAAGAAGCCGGGACTGGTCTGCACGGGGTACGTGCCGCCCGCCGAGGTCAGCTGGAGCATCAGCAGGGCGAGGACGAGGATCCGGCCCGCCGCTCCGAAGCGCGCGTTCAGCCACTGCACGATCGCCGCGAAGCACGCCGTCACCAGGAACAGGAAGCCCACTGTCCCGGCCGCCCGCGCCATCTCCAGGCCGACCGCCCAGTGCAGCACCGACATCAGGGCCACCGTCTGGAGCACTCCGATCGCCACCACCGGCAGCCAGCCGGCCAGCGCGATCCGCCATGCCGGGGCGCCCGCTGCGAGCGCGCGCCGGTTCATCGGCGTGATCAGCATGTAGGCCACCATCGCGCCCACCCACAGGGACAGCGGAATGAAGTACGGGGCGAACCCGGTGCCGTAGTTGGGTGCCTTGTGCAGGTCCTGGGAGGCGAGCCGCACGGGGTCGGCCATGACCTCGGTGCGCCGGTCGCGGTCCTGCTTGTCGTAGTCGGGGATGCGCTCCGCCCCGTCGTGCAGTCCGCCGGCGAGCTTGCCGGAGCCGTCGACGAGTTTGAACATGCCCCCGTTGAGGTCGTCCGCGCCCGTCTTGAGCCGGCCGACGCCCTTGTTCAGGTCGACGGCACCGGTCCTGGCCGTGCCGAGCCCCTTGTGCAGTTTCTTCGCGCCCGCGGCGACCTCGGCCGCCCCGTCGTTCAGCTTGTTGATCTTCTTGACGGCGTCGTCGAGGTCCCCGGAGAGGTGCGGCGCGCGCTCGGCCAGGGCCTGGGACTGCTTCTGGAGGGTGGCGAGGTTCTTGTCCAGCTTCGCCAGATCGCCGTTGTGGTCAGCGATCAGCGTGTTGACGTCGCCGGCGATGAGGGCCGCGTCGGCCGCCGCCTCCTTGGCCTTCTTCAGGTCGGCACAGGCGGCATCGGGCAGGACGGGGTCCCCGCAGCGCCTGGCGTAGACGCCGTTCAGCGTGTCCGACGCCGTGCGGGCGCCCTTGGCGGCGGTCGGGGCCCTCTTCGCCAGGGTGTCCAGGTGCTTGCGGATCACGCCGGAGGAGTCGGCGACGAGCCGGGCGGTGTCGCCGATGGTCTTCTCGTTGCCCTTCAGGAAGGGGCGGACCTTGCCGGCGGTGCCGTTGATCTTGTCGGCGAGCTTCTGCGTGCCGTCCGCGACCTGCTTCGAGCCGTCCTCCAGGTCGCCCGCGCCCGTGTGGAGCTTCTTCAGGCCCGTGGACAGCTTGCCGCTGCCGTCCTTGGCGGTCTTCAGGCCGTCGGCGAGGTCCTTGGAGCCCTTCTCGGCCTTGCCGATGCCGCCCTTGAGCCGGTCGGCGCCCTTCGCCGCCTTCACGGTCTCGCCGTGGATGTCGGAGAACGAGACGAAGATCTTGTCCAGGAAGGACCGCGACGTCTTCGTGGACGCGGCCTGGCGCACCTCGCTGAACACCGTCCGGGAGATCTGCCCGACGATGTAGTTGTTCGCGTCGTTCGTGTGCACCTGGAGGGCGCCGGTCTCCGGGGAGTTCCCGGAGCTGGAGGCGATCCGCTCGCTGAAGTCGGCGGGCATGGTGAGCGACAGGTAGTAGGTGCCGTCCTCGACACCCCTGCGGGCCTCGGCGGCGCTCACCTCCCGCCAGTCGAAGGTCTTGCTGTCGTGCAGGCCCTTCGTGATGTCGTCGCCCGCCGTGATCTTCTTCCCGTCGGCGGTCGCCCCCTTGTCGTCGTTCACGAGCGCCACGGGGATACGGTCCAGACGGCCGAAGGGGTCCCAGAACGACCACAGGTACAGCGCGCCGTACAGCAAGGGCAGCACCAGCAGCGCGACCAGCGCGGCGCGCGGCAGCTTGCCCCGGCCGAAGCGGCGGAGCTCAAGCGCGGCGAGTTTCGGCGAGCGCATCGGCCTTCTCCTCTCCCTGACCGGCCTCTTCGCCCTCGGCGGCCCGGTGATCGTCGCTGTCGTCCCGGTTCTCCTGGCCGGCCTGGTTCCGGGCGTCCTGGCTCTCCTCTGTGGACACCCTGACGGCGCCCTCCGGGGCCTCGCTGCACACCGCCACGACCGTCGTCCCGGCGTCGGCGAGGGACCTGAGCAGGGACCAGACCTCGTCCCGCTCGCCGTCGGAGAGCTTGAGGTCGGTGTCGTCGACCCCGAGCAGCCGGGGCCGGCCGACGAGCGCGAGGGCGATGGACAGCCGGAGCGCCTCGAGGCGCTCCAGATCGCGTACGGCGGTACGGGGGCCCTTGGGCAGTGCCTCCAGGTCGAGGCCGGCGGCGGCCAGTGCCGCGTCGACGCGCTGCGCGGCCTCGGCCGCCCGCTCGCCGCGGGGACGCAGCAGCCCGCGCAGGGAGTCACCGAACCGCCGCTGGAGCAGGGCCCGTTCCCGCAGGTGCTCGCCGACGGTCAGGGCCGGGTCGAGCTCGCTGACCCCGGGCACATGGGCCAGGGCGCTGACCCGGCGCACCGCCGACAGCTGCTTGGGCAGCCTGGCCTCGCCGACCGTGGCCGTGCCCTCCGCGATCTTCATGCGCCCCGTCAGCGCGAGCAGCAGGCACGTACGGCCGGACCCGGACGGGCCCTCGACCGCGACGAGCGATCCCGGCTCGGCGTCGACGGAGATCCCGCGGAACGCCCACCCGCGCGGCCCTTTGACCGCAAGGCCGGCGGCGACGATCCGCGCCCCTCCCACTCGTTCCCCCACGAGTCTCCCTCGATCTGTCGGAGAATTTGAACTGACTGGTCAGTGCAAAAACTACTCCGAACCTACGATCGAAGCAAAACCGCAGGTCAGAACGGATTGTCAGTGCCATACCTCACGATGGGTCACATACGGCACTCCTTACCGGACGCGCCGTCACGCAGACGACAGGAGGTTCGTCATGGCCAGCTACCACGCAGCAGCCGCCCGCCGGCGCCGTGCCACCGGCCCTGCCCCCTCACTGACCGGACCGGCGAGCGACGTGCACCCCGTGCTGCGCCGGGCCACGGCCCCGCCCGCCGCCCTCGACCTGCTCGCCCAGGCCCACGCCGCCCTCGACGAGGCAGCCGTCCTGGAGACACCGAACGAGCGCTACGCGACGGCCCACCTCGCCGCCCTCCGCACCGCCGCCGCCGTGCTCGCCGCCCGGGGCCGGCCGGAGACCTCGCCCCGGGCCCGGGCCAAGATCAGGAGCGCCTGGGAAGTGCTCCCCGAGATCGCGCCCGAACTGTCCGAGTGGAGCGCCCTGTTCGCCTCCGGCGCCCGGCGCCGTGCCCGGGCCGAAGCGGGCATCCGGGACGCGGCCAGCAGCCGGGACGCCGACGACCTGATACGGGACGTGGCGATGTTCCTCCGCCTCGTCGAGCGCATGCTGGTCCTCCAGCCGGTCCTCCCGCAGCCCCGCCCGGACCAGGACCAGCCGGAGCGACCGGGGGAGGGGCGGGACATGCCGGACGCGGGCTGAGCGGGCACCGGCGGCGCCTGTCCGCCCGGTCGTGACGAGGCGGGTCCGGGTGAGCACCGGCCCAGGCCGGCGGGCCTGCCGGAGGCAATAGGGTCCGGCCTGCCAAAGGCAATAGGGTGGGGGGCGCCTGAAGTCTTCCCTCCCCCTCGCCGGGGCCGGGGGAGACGCCCCGTTCGCTCCGCCGTGCAAGAGGCGGTGCCGCGCCGAGGAGTCAACTGCCGTGTCGGACCCGATGCGCCCCCGCGCCTCACTCCGTACCGCCGTGGTCTGGGAGGTCCTCCAGGACGCCCTTGACCGCCGGGTCAAGGCCACGGGTCGGGAGTCGCTGGACGTCCTCGACACCGGGGGCGGCAGCGGCAACTTCGCGGTGCCCGTCGCCCGTCTCGGCCACCGCGTCACCGTCGTCGACCCGAGCCCCAACGCGCTGTTCGCCCTGGAGCGCCGCGCCGCCGAGGCGGGAGTGGCCGACCGGGTGAAGGGTGTGCAGGGCGACGCCCACGGCCTCTTCGACGTGGCCGAGCGCGGTGGCTACGACGTGGTGCTGTGCCACGGCGTCCTGGAGTACGTGGACGACCCGGCCGAGGGCGTCCGCAACGCGGTGGCCGCCCTGCGCCCGGAGGGCGTCCTCAGCCTGCTCGCCGCCGGTCTCGGCGGTGCCGTGCTCGCCCGTGCCCTCGCCGGGCACTTCAAGGAGGCCCGGCAGGCGCTCGACGACCCGAACGGTCGATGGGGCACGGGTGACCCCGTCCCGCGCCGTTTCACCGCCGAACAGCTCACCGGGCTGGTCGAGGGCGCGGGCCTGCGTGTCGGCGCCGTGCACGGCGTGCGGGTCTTCGCCGACCTCGTGCCCGGCGTCCTCGTCGACACCGAGCCCGGCGCCCTGGAGGCGCTGCTGAAGCTGGAGGAGGCAGCCGCCGAGCTTCCCGCCTTCCACTCGGTGGCCACGCAGCTTCACGTGCTGGGCGAAACCACTGAGACAGCTGTGACTGGCGAGGCAAACGAGGCTGGTGGGTCTGCCGAGGCCTGAGTCCCCTGGTGAGGTACCACCGCTGATCAGCGCCTTGGCTGTGCATGGAGTACGCCACAGGCCCCCCGAACGGCGGCTTGGCGCCGTATGATCGAGGGAGACCGTTCTGGCATGACGGGTCGGCCGCCGGGGAATGGAAGCCTCAGCGAGCCGGGACGTCCATGGCGGATTCCGGTTGGCCAATTGGCGCAGAGGGGCGGGTTTCACGGGGGCGATTCCCTGCCTATCCTGAAGAGACCCCCCGGGTCGCCCCGGCGACTGCACGATGAGGAGGACTCCGTGCCGCTCTCGGAGCACGAGCAGCGCATGCTCGAGCAGATGGAGCGAGCGCTGTACGCCGAAGATCCCAAGTTCGCGACGGCGCTCGAGGGAAGCGGGCTGCGTACGTACACCCGGCGACGGGTCTACCAGGCGGTCGCGGGCTTCCTCGTAGGTATTGCGCTCCTCATGGCCGGTATGGTCGCCAAGCAGGTCTGGCTCAGCGTCGTGGGCTTCCTCGTCATGCTGGGCTGCGCGGTGCTCGCCGTGACCGGCTGGCGCAAGGCCCCGAAGCCAGGTGAACAGGCGGCCGGGGCAGGCGGACAGCAGGCCGCCCGCCGACAGGGCCGGCAAAAGCGCTCCATGATGGACCGCATCGAGCAGCGCTGGCAGAAGCGCCGCGACGAGCAGGGCGGCCATTAGCCCGGAGCGCAGCTCCCCAGGACACACACAGACATACGTCAGGGGTGACCACCTACTAGGTGGTCACCCCTGACGTATGTGTACCGGCGCGACAGCCCCCTGCCGGGGCTGCCCGTCAGCCCTGCTGGCCCGATGCCTTCCGCCACGTCGGCCGCAGCGCCAGGGCACGTGTCCGCACGCCTGACCACCAGGCCGACACCGCCCACACCACGCGCACGGTCGAGCGGGGGACCAGGACCGCGCGGAGCCTGGCACCGCGCCCCACCCCGGCGCTCAGGCCCGCTGCCGCACGGCGGACGTCGTCCGTGAGGCCCGCCGTCGGGCGGGGATGCGGTGCGTACAGGACCTGCTCCACCGCGTCCGCCACCCGGTGCACCGAGGCCGCGGCCGTCGCGTCGAGGGAGCCCAGCCGGACGATACGGGCGGCAGCCTTGCGCGGCGTCTGCGACTCGTCCGGCGCGATGCCGAAGTCCCAGGCCGTGTCGGTCAGCTCCTGCCACACGGCCAGCGTGTGCGGCAGCGCGTCCGCCTCGCCGCGGCCGTGCGCCCCCAGCCGGACGGCGCGGGTCCGCCGGCGCCACAGCATCGGTGCCAGCGGGAGCGCCAGGACGGCGAGGCCGCCCAGGGCCCAGGCCAGGACCGCGTACCACTTCGGGCCGTCGTCGCCCGTGGGCAGCACCGCCTGCGGGGACTCGCTCGCGCATCCGCCGTCCAGCTTCTTCTGCTCCGGCGTGCAGCTGTCGCTCGTCGACGGCGTCGGGGAGGGCGCGGCGGACGACGTCTGGGTCGGGCGTGCCTCGTCCGGCACCGAGCTGCCGGTGTCGTCCGGCAGGGTGTACTGCGGCATCGAGCCGCGGTTCGGGGTCGGCTCGAAGCGGGTCCAGCCCACGCCCTCGAAATACAGCTCCGGCCAGGCGTGCGCGTCGCGCAGCCCCACCGACACCGAGCCGTCCGCCTGCGGGGAACCGGGCGCGAAGCCCACCGCGACCCGGGCCGGTATGCCCAGGGAACGGGCCATCGCCGCCATCGCGAAGGAGAAGTGCACGCAGAAGCCCTGCTTGTCCTTCAGGAAGCGGGCGATGCCCTCCGAGCCGCTGCCGACCTGCACCCGGGTGTCGTACTCGAAGCCGCCGGTCACCGCGAACCAGTCCTGGAGCTTGACCGCCTGGTCGTAGGGGTTGGCGGCGCCCGCGGTGACCTGGCGGGCGGTCCGGCCCACCACCGCCGGCAGCGAGTCGGGCAGCTTGGTGAAGTCGCGCTCGATGGCCCCCGGCGGAGGCGGCGCCGAGGCCAGCTGCTCCGCCGTCGGCTGCACGTCCAGGCTCTTGACCTGGTACGTGAGCCCTCGTGTGTTCTGGCCGTGGTCGCCGACCAGCGTCATGCCGAGGGGCTCGTAACGCCAGTTGCCCCGGATGCTGACGTCGCTCGGCGGGTACGGCATGGGCAGCCAGTCCTGGGCGTACCAGCCGGCCGCGGTGATCGTGCTGGCGACCTCCGTGCGCTTGACGTCGGAGCCGAGGCCGATCGGCGTCGGGAAGGTTCCGCCGGGGACGGCGGTGATGGAGCGCCGGGACGGCTTCCAGCTGGTGCCGTCGAAGTCGTCCAGGGACACGATCCGCAGATAGAGGTCCGAGACGTCGGCCATCTTCGTCTTCACGGACAGGACCTGCCGGTCCTCGTCCACGTTCAGATTGTCGCGCAGCGACACCAGCGGGTTCACGGCGGAGATCGTGCCGCCGTTGCCCGTGCCGCCGCCCGCGCCCGTGCCCACGGAGTCCAGCAGGCCGCCGTTCATCGCGGGCAGGCCGAGCGGCACCACCAGGGCGATGCCCAGCGCGACCACGCCGATGCGCCGGCCGGTGCGGACCGGGGCGACGGCGCCGCTCGGTTCCCCTCCGGCCGTGCGCGGGGCCCCGCCGAAGACCCGGCCCCACTGCGAGAGCCGGTCCCGGCCCTCGGCCAGGAGCAGCATCAGATAGCCCGCCGCCGCGACCAGGAACCACAGCCAGTCCGTGCCCCCGTCGGACAGCCCCGCGGCCACCGAGTACAGCGCGAGCAGCGGCAGACCGGCCGGGGCGGCGCTGCGGAAGGTCACCGCGAGGGTGTCCACCAGCAGCCCGATGATCAGGACACCGCCGATGAGCATCAGCCGGATGCCGTCGGACTCCAGGGGCGCCGGGATCGCGTACCGCGCGATGTCGTCGCCGCCCTGCCGGAGCAGCTGCGCGAAGCGGTCGAGGGCCTCCGGCCCGGGCACCAGCCCGGCGAGGGCCTGTTCACGGGCGAACAGGAACGTCAGCAGCACCACGGTGACCACGGCCTGGGCCGCCACCGTGAGCGGCCGCGCCAGCGGCACCCTGCGGGTCGCGGCACCCACGCCCGCCTGCACGGCCAGCAGGAAGGCCGCCTGCACGATCCACGTCGCCGGTCTGACGAGGGGCAGCAGGGCGCACGCGGCCATCAGTGTGGCCGCCCACGCGCCCAGCGTCAGTCGTACCCGCCCGCTCATCACGGCCCCTCCCCGCCGCCCGCGGCGGCCAGACCCCTGCGCTCCCGGTCGGCCTGCCGCCACAGCTCGTCCACGGAGGCGCCCCGCGGCACGCGGAGGGCCGTCCAGCCCGCCTCCCGCAGCATGCGCAGCCGCTCCCCGCTCCGGTCCAACGGACCGGGTACGTCGCTCGGTTCCCGCACCCAGGTGTCGCTGTCCAGCACGAAGGCGACCGCGCCCGGGCTGCGCTGCCGCATCCGGCCCAGCACGGCCGCCTGCTCCTCGTCCAGGTCGCCGAGGAAAGCCACCAGCAGCCCCTCGTTCCCGCCGCGCAGCACGTCGTACGCCCGGGACAGACCCGCGCCGTCGGAGTGGTCGATCACCGCGAGGGTGTCCATCATCAGCCCGGCCGCGTCCGCCGACTCCTGGCTCGCGCCCGCGAAGCCGTCCCCGCCGTCACCGGGCACCGCGCTGCCGGTGTCCGTCAGCAGCCGTACCGAGTAGCCCTGTTCGAGCATGTGCACCAGCACCGACGCGGCGCCCGACACGGCCCACTCGAAGGCCGAGTCCGGTCCCGCGCCCTGATAGGCGATGCCCCGGGTGTCGAGCAGCACCGTGCAGCGGGCGCGCTGCGGCTGCTCCTCGCGGCGCACCATCAGCTCGCCGTAGCGGGCGGTGGAGCGCCAGTGCACCCGGCGCAGGTCGTCGCCGTAGCGGTACCCGCGCGGGATCACGTCGTCCTCGCCGGCCAGCGCGAGCGAGCGCTGCCGCCCGTCGCCGTACCCCTTCGCCTCGCCGCTGAGGCGCACCGGCGCCAGTGCCTCCACGCGCGGGATCACCGTCAGGGTGTCGTACGTCGAGAAGGACCGGGTCAGCTCGCACATGCCGAACGGGTCGGTCAGGCGCAGCTGGAGCGGGCCCAGCGGGTAGCGGCCGCGCAGGTCGGAGCGCACCCGGTAGGACACCTCTCGCCGGCCGCCCGCCTCCACCCGGTCGAGCACGAAACGGGGCCGGGGGCCGAGCACGTACGGCACCCGGTCCTGGAGCATCAGCAGGCCCGTGGGCAGCCGCGAGACGTTGTCCATCCGCAGGTGGACCCGGGCCTCGCTGCCGGCCGGCACGCGCGCGGGGGAGAGGCGGCGGCTGCCCGCGACCCGGTAGCGCGTGCGGTACAGCACCGTCGCGCACACCAGCGGCAGCACCGCCAGCAGCAGGCCCACGCGCAGCAGATCGCTCTGCCCGAGCACATACGCACAGACGGCGGCCGCGACGCCGGCGGCCAGGAAGGAGCGTCCGCGGGTGGTCAGACCGGCCAGGGCGGTGCGGATGCCGCCCTGCTCGCCCCGGTCGGCCTCCGCCTGCCCTGTCCCCGCGGTGGTCATCACAGCCTCCGCGGCGGCTGCTGGGGATACGCCGGCACGCCTCCGCCGAGGCCGCCGAACCCACTCTGCTGCTGGGGCGCGGCCGGCACCGGGGTGCGCTGGAGGATCTCCTCGACGACCTGCTCGGCCGTGCGTCGGTTGAGCTGGGCCTGGGCGGTGGGCAGCAGGCGGTGGGCCAGTACGGCGACGGCGAGTGCCTGCACGTCGTCCGGCAGCGCGTACTCCCGGCCGCTCAGGGCCGCGGACGCCTTCGCCGCGCGCAGCAGGTGCAGCGTCGCGCGCGGGGAGGCGCCCAGTCTCAGGTCGGGGTGCGTGCGCGTGGCGCCGACCAGTTCGACCGCGTAGCGCCGGACCGGCTCGGCGACGTGGACGCCGCGCACCGCCTCGATCAGCTTGAGGATCTCGTGCGCGTGGGCCACGGGCTGGAGGTCCTCCAGCGGTGAGACGCCGCCGTGCACGTCCAGCATCTGCAGCTCGGCCTCGGCACTCGGGTAGCCGACCGAGACCCGGGCCATGAAGCGGTCGCGCTGGGCTTCCGGCAGCGGGTAGGTGCCCTCCATCTCGACCGGGTTCTGCGTCGCCACCACCATGAAGGGGCTGGGCAGCTCGTAGGTCTGGCCGTCGATGGTGACCTGGCGCTCCTCCATGGACTCCAGGAGCGCGGACTGCGTCTTGGGCGAGGCGCGGTTGATCTCGTCGCCGATCACCACCTGCGCGAAGATCGCGCCCGGCTTGAACTCGAAGTCGCGGCGCTGCTGGTCCCAGATGGACACACCGGTGATGTCCGAGGGCAGCAGGTCGGGCGTGAACTGGATGCGCCGCACCGAGCAGTCGATGGACCGCGCCAGCGCCTTGGCCAGCATGGTCTTGCCGACGCCCGGGACGTCCTCGATCAGCAGATGTCCCTCGGCGAGCAGTACGGTCAGCGAGAGCCGTACGACCTCGGGCTTGCCCTCGATCACGCCTTCCACCGACTCCCGCACGCGTTGCACCACGGCGGTCAGATCAGTGAGGCTCGCTCGATCGTCATAGGTCGTCACCCGGCCCTCCTCGGCCTTTCCCTTGCTCTCAGGAAGCACGGGATACCCCATTTTCCCGGGCCGACGCCCCAAGACGCGGGCCGGCCCACCCCGAACCACGGACACCACGCGCGAAACGTTCCGCGTGACGCCACCCCCGCATTCTTGCTGCCGTTACCGATTCGTGTCACTCGACTGTGGATAACTGGCCGCGATATGTCCGCCTTGCGACCATTCGAACGTGTGACTGACAGGCTTTCGACAGCTGCGGCAGGTTGTGTTCGGGGCGGGCGGCCAGGTCAGACGGCGGGGTCGACCTCACGCAGCCGGCCGGTCTTCACGTCGAAGACAAACCCCCGCACGTCGTCCGTGTGCGGCAGGAACGGCGAGGTGCGCACGCGCTGCATCGACTGCCGTACGTCCTGGTCGACGTCCCGGAAGGACTCCACCGCCCACGCCGGGCGCTGGCCGACCTCGGCCTCCAGTTCGTTGCGGAAGTCCTCGGTGAGGCTCTCCAGACCGCAGCCCGTGTGGTGGATGAGGACGATGCTGCGCGTCCCCAGCTTGCGCTGACTGATGGTGAGGGAGCGGATCACGTCGTCGGTGACCACGCCGCCGGCGTTGCGGATCGTGTGACAGTCACCCAGTTCGAGACCGAGCGCCGCGTGCAGGTCGAGCCGGGCGTCCATGCAGGCCACGATGGCGACGTGCAGCACGGGCCGGGCGTCCATCCCCGGGTCGGTGAACTCGGCGGCGTACCGGGCGTTGGCGTCGACGAGGCGGTCGGTGACCGTGCCACCGTCGGCTGGGGCGTTCTCCGAGGCCGTGGGAACCGATGCAGAAGTCGTCATATCCATGACGTTACTGGTCACACCCCGTCCGAGCCTCTTGTGAGAGTGGACAAAGAATGTCAGCCAGCCTCTGGTGTGAGGTAACCCACAAGGGTGGTGTGCCGGCGGTCGCGACGCGCAGGCCGGTTGATTGACCGGGAGACAGGGTGGACTAAAGTGACGCGAAGCGGGAGGCGAGACCCTCCCCGCTGGACTGTTTTCCCCGGAGACCCCGGCGACGACCGGAGATCTCCCCACGTGCGCGGCGCGTACGTACGGCTCGGCCTCCTCCCGCTCCCGGTCGGCTGACGCTTCCGGCGCCGGCAGGCCTCCCCTTCACGAGCGGGCGGGGACCCGGCGGTGCGTAGGCCCGCGCCGGATCTGAGAGGGCCCCTTGAGCCAAAGTCGACACGTCCCGGTGATGCTCCAGCGGTGCCTGGATCTGCTGGCACCCGCCCTGGAGGGCCCGGACGCCGTGGTCGTCGACTGCACCCTCGGTCTCGGCGGCCACAGCGAGGCGCTCCTGGAGAGGTTCCCCGGAGTCCGTCTCGTCGCCCTCGACCGCGACAAGGAGGCCCTGCGCCTGTCCGGCGAGCGTCTCGCGCCTTACGGGGAGCGCGCCACCCTCGTCCACGCGGTGTACGACGAGCTCCCCGAGGTGCTGCACAAGCTGGGCATCGCGCGCGTGCAGGGCGTGCTGTTCGACCTCGGCGTCTCCTCCATGCAACTCGACGAGGCCGACCGCGGCTTCGCCTACGCCCAGGACGCCCCGCTCGACATGCGCATGGACCAGACGTCCGGAGCCAGCGCCGCCGAGGTCCTCAACACGTATCCGCCGGGCGAGCTGGTGCGCATCCTCCGGGCGTACGGCGAGGAGAAGCAGGCCAAGCGGATCGTGTCCGCGATCGTGCGCGAGCGCGAGAAGGAGCCGTTCAGCACCAGCGCACGGCTCGTCGAGCTGATCCGGGACGCGCTGCCGCAGGCCGCCAAGCGCACCGGCGGCAACCCGGCCAAGCGTACCTTCCAGGCCCTGCGCATCGAGGTCAACGGCGAGCTCGCCGTCCTGGAGCGGGCGATCCCGGCGGCCGTGAAGACGCTGGACGTGGGCGGGCGGATCGCCGTGCTGTCGTACCACTCGCTGGAGGACCGGCTGGTCAAGCAGGTGTTCGCGGCGGGTGCCGCGAACACGGCGCCGCCGGGGCTGCCCGTCGTGCCCGAGCGCTACCAGCCGCGGCTCAAGCTGCTCACGCGTGGTGCCGAACTCCCCACCGAGGAGGAGATCGCCGAGAACCGGCGGGCGGCACCGGCGCGGCTGCGCGGCGCCCAGCGCATCAGGGAGGACATCGAGTGAGGCGTTTGCACGCTGGACCGAGGGAGCGTGAGTGAGCAGTAAACCGGAACTGAAGGGGAGGGCGGCCCGTCTCGCGCAACTCTTCCCGACCGGCCCCGGGCAGGCGGCCCGCACCCCCTTCGTCCTCCTCGTGGTCCTCCTCCTCGGCGGTGGTCTCATCGGCCTCCTGGTGCTGAACTCGGCCCTCAGCGAAGGCGCGTTCAAGCTCGACGATCTCCAGCGCGAGACCAAGAGCCTCACCGACGAGGAACAGGCCCTCCAGCGGGACATCGACGCCTACTCCGCTCCCGAGGCCCTCCAGCGCCGCGCCCGCGAGCTCGGCATGGTCCCCGGCGGCGACCCCGCCTTCCTCGCCCCCGACGGCACCGTCAAGGGCGTCCCCAGCCCCGCCCCGGGCGTCCGGCAGGGCTCCGCCCACATCCCCCTGGTCCTGGCCCCCGAGGCCATGCCCAACGGCTCCACCCCGACCCCCGGCAGGTGACGGAAGTGACCGACAGGGAACCCCCGCGCCGCCGTGTGCCCGGCCCCGCCAGGCCCGCTCGTCCCGACGCCCGGCGTCGTCCCGGGCCCGGTGCCCGTCCGGCCCGGCGTCCGGGCCCGGCCCGTCAGGCGGCGCCCAAGCCCCTCCGGCTGGGCAGCCCCCGGCCCCGGCTGCGTCTGGTCGGGCTCGCGCTGACGCTCGTCCTGATCGCGTTCGTCGTACGGCTGTTCCAGGTGCAGGCCGTCGACGCGAGCACGTACGCCGCCAAGGCCGAGCAGAACAGGTACGTCGGGCAGGTGCTGGCCGCCGACCGGGGCGAGATCACCGACCGGTCCGGTGTGGCCCTGGCGACCAGTGAGGACGCCTACGACATCACGGCCGACCCCACGATGTTCGCCCCCGACCAGCTGAAGATCGGGGACGGCCCCGAGCAGGCCGCCGCGCTGCTCGCGCCGATCCTGGGCCAGGAGCAGGAGACCCTGGTCCAGAAACTGCGGCCCAAGAACAAGGCGCTGCGGTACGTCAAGCTCGCCTCCCGCCAGACCCCGCAGGTCTGGAAGCAGATCAAGGACCTGAAGTCCGCGCTCGCCAAGAAGGAGCAGACCGACAAGTCCGCGCACAACGTCCTGGGCGGTGTCTTCTCCGTCGCCACCAGCAAGCGCGTGTACCCGGGCGGCGACCTCGCCGCCGGGATACTGGGCTGGGTCAACGGCGAGGGCAAGCCCGGCGGCGGCATCGAGCTCCAGCTGAACAAGCAACTGGCCGGCAAGGACGGCAAGATCCGCTACGCCCAGTCCGGCGGCCGGCTCGTCCCCACCGCGGGTTCCACCGAGACACCCGCGGTGCCCGGCAGCGACGTCGAGCTCACCATCGACCGCGACATCCAGTGGGCCGCCCAGAAGGCCATCAGCGACCAGGTGAAGGAGTCCGCGGCCGACCGCGGCTACGTCATCGTCCAGGACACCCGCACCGGCCAGATCCTGGCCATGGCCAATTCGCCCGGTTTTGATCCCAACGACTTGTCGGACGCGGATTCCGCAGCGCTCGGCAACGCGGCCCTCCAGGACGCCTTCGAGCCCGGCTCCACCGCCAAGGTCATGTCGATGGCGGCCGTCCTCCAGGAGGGCGCCGCCACGCCGATGACCCACGTCGTCGTGCCCAACCGGCTGCACCGCGGCGACCGGCTCTTCAAGGACGACATCGACCACCCCACCTGGTACCTGACGCTCAACGGCGTCCTCGCCAAGTCCAGCAACATCGGCACCATCCTCGCCACCGGGCAGCTCGGCAGGACCCAGGCCCAGTCCAACAAGGTCCTCTACGACTACCTGCGCAAGTTCGGCCTCGGCAGCTACACCGGCCTCGGCTTCCCCGGCGAGACCAAGGGCATCCTCGCCCCGCCCGACAAGTGGTCGACCTCGCAGCAGTACACGATCCCTTTCGGCCAGGGCGTCTCCATCAACGCCATGCAGGCGGCGTCGGTGTACTCGACCATCGCCAACGGCGGCGTCCGGGTCGAACCCACGCTCGTGCGCGGCACCAAGGGCCCCGACGGCCGCTTCACCCCGGCCCCCAAGCCCGAGAAGACCCGGGTCGTCAGCGCCAAGACGGCGAAGACCCTCGCCCAGATGCTGGAGTCGGTCGTGGACGACGAGGAGGGCACGGGCACCAAGGCGCGCATCCCCGGCTACCGCGTCGCGGGCAAGACGGGCACCGCCAACCGCGTGGATCCGGCCACCGGCAAGTACAAGGGCTATACGTCGTCGTTCGCCGGATTCGCGCCCGCCGACAAGCCGCGCATCACCGTCTACTGCGCCATCCAGAACGCCACCAAGGGCAACTACTTCGGCGGCCAGATCTGCGGCCCCGTGTACAAGCAGGTCATGGAGTTCGCACTGAAGTCCCTGCAGGTCCCGCCGACCGGGGCCAAGCCCGCGAGACTGCCCGTCACGTTCAAGAACTGAACCGGCCCCGAGAACCGAACCGACCGGCCCCGAGAACCGGACCGACCGACCCCGCACCGCCAAGCCCCTGATCAGCACCGAGTACCACCGAGCCACCAGGACCGCCCCCGTGACAACGATCACCCCCGATCCCGGGAACCAGAGCGCCCCCCGCCCCTCACTTCGCCCGGAGGCGGGTACGCCCGGTACGCTCACCGCCGTGCCACACGCTGATCAGTCCCAAACCACCCAGAAGGGCCATCCCGTGACATACCCCGGGCCGCCCAGGCCGGCGCAGGTCTCCGCCACACCCCTCGCGGAACTGGCCGACCAGCTGGGTGCCCCCGCGCCGGCGCGCGCCGCCGACGTCACGGGCATCACCCACGACTCACGCGCCGTGCGCCCCGGAGACCTGTACGCCGCCCTCCCGGGCGCCCGCGTGCACGGCGCCGACTTCGTCGAGCAGGCCGCGAGCCTCGGCGCGGCCGCCGTGCTGACCGACCCCACCGGCGCCGAGCGCGCCGCCGCTTCCGGGCTGCCGGTCCTGGTCGTCGACGAGCCCCGCGCGCGGATGGGCCAGCTGGCCGCCACGATCTACGGCCACCCCGGCCGGGACCTGCTCCAGATCGGCATCACCGGCACCTCCGGCAAGACCACCACCGCCTACCTCGTCGAGGGCGGCCTGAAGACGGTCAGGTCCACCGGCCTGATCGGCACGGTCGAGATGCGCATCGGCGACGAGCGCATCAAGTCCGAGCGCACCACGCCCGAAGCCACCGACCTCCAGGCCCTGTTCGCCGTCATGCGCGAACGCGGTGTCGAGGCGGTCGCCATGGAGGTCTCCAGCCACGCCCTGGTCCTCGGCCGCGTCGACGGCTGCGTCTTCGACATCGGCGTCTTCACCAACCTCAGCCCGGAACACATGGAGTTCCACTCCGGCATGGAGGACTACTTCCAGGCGAAGGCGCAGCTGTTCACGCCGGAGCGCGGCAAACTCGGCGTGGTCAACGTCGACGACGAGTACGGCCGCAGGCTGGCGAACGAGGCCACCGTCCCGGTCGTCACCTACTCCGCCGAGGGCCACCCCGATGCCGACTGGCGCGCCGAGGACGTCGAGGTGGGCCGTCTCGACTCGACGTTCACCGTCGTCGGGCCCAAGGGCGAGCGGATCAACGCCAAGTCGCCGCTGCCCGGTCCCTTCAACGTGGCCAACACCCTCGCCGCGATCGTCGCCCTCGCCGTCGCCGGCCTCGACCCGCAGGCCGCCGCCGACGGCGTCGCCGCCGTCCCCGGCGTACCGGGCCGCCTGGAGCGCGTGGACGCCGGACAGCCCTACCTCGCGGTCGTCGACTACGCCCACAAGACCGACGCCGTCGAGTCCGTGCTGCGCGCCCTGCGCAAGGTCACCGAGGGCAAGCTGCACATCGTCCTCGGCTGCGGCGGCGACCGGGACAGGACCAAGCGCGAGCCGATGGGCGCCGCCGCGGCCCGGCTCGCCGACACCGCCGTACTGACCTCAGACAACCCCCGTGGTGAGGACCCCCTCGCGATCCTCGCCACGATGCTCCAGGGCGCGGCTTCCGTGCCGGCGCACGAGCGCGGCGAGGTGCAGGTCTTCGAGGACCGGGCCGCCGCGATCGCCGCCGCCGTCGCCCGCGCCGAGCCGGGTGACACCGTGCTGGTCGCGGGCAAGGGCCACGAGCAGGGCCAGGACATCGCCGGGGTGGTCCGTCCCTTCGACGACCGCCAGGTGCTTCGCGAAGCCATTCAGAAGACCCAGGGATGAATTCCCGCATGATCCAGGGGATGAACTTGTGATCGCCCTCTCCCTCGCCGAGATCGCAGAAGTCGTCGGCGGGCAGACGTACGACATACCGGATCCGGCCGTCCAGGTCACCGGCCCGGTCGTCCGGGACTCCCGTGAGGCGGGGCCGGGCAGCCTGTTCGTGGCCTTCGCCGGTGAGCGCGTGGACGGCCACGACTTCGCGGCGGCGGTCGTCGAGGCGGGAGCGGTGGCCGTGCTCGGCACCCGGCCCGTCGGCGTGCCCGCGATCGTCGTGGACGACGTCCAGACCGCCCTCGGCGCCCTCGCCCGGCACGTCGTACAGCGCCTCGGTGCCACGCTCGTCGCCCTCACCGGCTCGGCGGGCAAGACCAGCACCAAGGACCTCATCGCACAGGTGCTCCAGCGCAAGGCGCCGACGGTGTTCACGCCCGGCTCGCTCAACAACGAGATCGGACTGCCGCTGACGGCGCTCAGCGCCACCGAGGAGACCCGGTTCCTGGTCCTGGAGATGGGCGCCCGCGGCATCGGGCACATCTCCTACCTCGCGGATCTGACGCCCCCGAAGATCGGCCTCGTCCTGAACGTCGGCAGCGCCCACATCGGCGAGTTCGGCGGCCGGGAGCAGATCGCGCAGGCCAAGGGCGAACTCGTCGAGTCCCTCCCGTCCGAGGCCGATGGCGGCACGGCCGTCCTCAACGCGGACGACCCCTACGTACGGGCCATGGCCACCCGAACGAAGGCGAAGGTGCTCCTTTTCGGAGAGTCCGGCGAAGCGGACGTTCGCGCCGAGAACGTGCGACTCACGGACACCGGACAGCCCGCGTTCAGGCTTCACACACCCTCCGGTGCAAGCGATGTGACCATGCGCCTGTACGGTGAGCACCACGTGTCGAACGCGCTCGCCGCGGCCGCCGTCGCCCACGAGTTGGGCATGTCCGCAGACGAGATCGCCGTCGCGCTCTCCGAGGCGGGCTCCCTCTCCCGCTGGCGGATGGAGGTCACCGAGCGCCCGGACGGCGTGACGGTCGTCAACGACGCCTACAACGCGAACCCCGAGTCCATGAAGGCCGCGCTGCGTGCGCTCGTGGCCATCGGCAAGGGGCGTAGAACGTGGGCGGTGCTCGGCCAGATGGCCGAGCTCGGGGACGAGGCTCTCGCCGAGCACGACGCGGTCGGACGGCTCGCCGTCCGGCTCAACGTCAGCAAGCTCGTCGCGGTCGGTGGCAGGGAAGCCGCCTGGCTGCAACTGGGCGCATATAACGAGGGTTCGTGGGGTGAGGAGTCGGTGCACGTGTCCGACGCACAGGCGGCGATCGACCTGTTGCGCAGCGAGTTGCGCCCGGGGGACGTCGTACTCGTGAAGGCGTCCCGTTCGGTCGGGCTCGAGCGCGTTGCCCAGGCGCTGCTCGAGACCGGTGCCGAGGGTGAGGTTTCCGCCCGATGATGAAGCAGATCCTGTTCGCAGGAGTCATTGGCCTCTTCCTGACGCTGGTCGGCACCCCGCTGCTGATCAAGCTCCTCGCGCGCAAGGGCTACGGCCAGTACATCCGCGACGACGGCCCGCGCGAGCACGCCAGCAAGCGCGGAACGCCGACCATGGGCGGTATCGCCTTCATCCTGGCGACGGTCGCCGCGTACTTCCTGGCCAAGGTGATCACGGGCTATCTCGACCCGGACGTCGACGCGGCGCCGACCTTCTCCGGTCTGCTGGTGCTCGGCCTGATGGTCGGCATGGGCCTGGTCGGCTTCCTCGACGACTACATCAAGATCGTCAAGCGGCGTTCGCTGGGTCTGCGGGCCAAGGCGAAGATGGCCGGCCAGCTGATCGTCGGCATCGGCTTCGCGGTGCTCTCGCTGCAGTTCGCGGACAACCGCGGCAACACCCCCGCGTCCACGAGGCTGTCGTTCATCACGGACTTCGGCTGGACGATCGGACCCGTGCTGTTCGTGGTCTGGGCGCTGTTCATGATCCTTGCGATGTCGAACGGCGTGAACCTGACCGACGGTCTGGACGGTCTGGCCACCGGCGCCTCCGTGCTGGTCTTCGGCGCCTACACCTTCATCGGTGTCTGGCAGTTCCAGGAGTCCTGCGCCAACGCGCAGACGCTGACCAACCCGGGCGCGTGCTACGAGGTGCGCGACCCCCTCGACCTCGCGGTGGTCGCCTCCGCGCTGATGGGCGCCTGTCTGGGCTTCCTGTGGTGGAACACCTCGCCGGCCAAGATCTTCATGGGTGACACCGGTTCGCTCGCGCTCGGCGGTGTGCTCGCCGGCCTCGCGATCTGCTCGCGCACCGAGCTGCTGATGGCCATCCTCGGCGGCCTGTTCGTCCTGATCACCATGTCCGTGGTGATCCAGGTCGGCTCCTTCCGCCTCACCGGGAAGCGCGTCTTCCGGATGGCGCCACTCCAGCACCACTTCGAACTCAAGGGCTGGTCCGAAGTGCTCGTCGTGGTCCGCTTCTGGATCATTCAGGGTATTTGTGTGATCGTCGGACTGGGCCTCTTCTATGCAGGATGGGCAGCGGACAAGTGACCTCCCCGGAGCCCTTCGACTTCCAGGGCAAGCACGTCACCGTCGCCGGGCTCGGCGTCTCCGGCGTCCCGGCGGCCAAGGTGCTGCACGGCCTCGGCGCGATCGTCACGGCCGTCAACGACGGCGCCGACGAGCGCGCGCGGGCGCAGGCCGCCGAGCTGGAGGCGCTCGGCATCACCGTGCGCCTCGGTGACGGCGACACCCTGCCCGAGGGCACCGAGCTCATCGTCACCGCGCCCGGCTGGAAGCCCGACAAGCCGCTGTTCGCGGCGGCCGAGCGGGCGGGCGTCCCCGTCTGGGGCGACGTCGAGCTGGCCTGGCGCCTGCGCGGGCCCGACGCGGCCCCGTGGCTCGCCGTCACGGGCACCAACGGCAAGACCACCACCGTCCAGATGCTCGCCTCGATCCTGAAGGCGGCCGGCCTGCGCACGGCCGCCGTCGGCAACATCGGCGTCTCCCTGCTGGACGCGGTGCTCGGCGAGGAGCAGTACGACGTGCTGGCCGTGGAGCTGTCCAGCTACCAGCTCCACTGGGCGCCGTCGCTGCGCGCCCACTCGGCCGCCGTGCTCAATCTCGCCCCCGACCACCTCGACTGGCACGGCTCCATGGAGGCGTACGCCGCCGACAAGGGCCGTATCTACGAGGGCAATCGCGTCGCCTGCGTCTACAACGCGGCCGACAAGGCCACCGAGGACCTGGTCCGCGAGGCCGACGTCGAGGAGGGCTGCCGGGCCGTCGGCTTCACCCTCGGCACACCCGCGCCCTCCCAACTCGGCGTCGTCGAGGGCATCCTGGTCGACCGCGCCTTCGTCGAGAACCGGCAGAAGAACGCCCAGGAGCTCGCCGAGGTCGCCGACGTCAACCCGCCGGCCCCGCACAACATCGCCAACGCCCTCGCGGCGGCGGCCCTCGCACGGGCCTACGGCGTGCCCGCCAAGGCCGTACGGGACGGCCTGCGGGCCTTCACCCCGGACGCCCACCGCATCGCGCACGTGGCCGACGTGGACGGCGTCGCGTACGTCGACGACTCCAAGGCCACCAACACCCACGCGGCGGAAGCCTCGTTGGCGGCTTACGAGTCGATCGTGTGGATCGCGGGCGGACTCGCGAAGGGCGCCACCTTCGACGAGCTCGTCACCAAGTCCGCGCCCCGGCTGCGCGGGGCCGTGCTGATCGGCGCGGACCGCGCGCTGATCCGCGAAGCCCTGGCGCGACACGCCCCCGAAGTACCCGTCGTCGACCTCGACCGGACCGACACTGGGGCGATGCGCGCGGCGGTCCAGGAGGCGCGGCGGCTCGCCCGGGCCGGTGACACGGTGCTGCTGGCTCCGGCCTGCGCCTCCATGGACATGTTCGCCAACTACAACAAGCGCGGGGACGCTTTCGCGGACGCCGTTCGCGAACTCGGCTCCGCCGACGGCTGACCCGGGTCCGCCTCGCCCGGCGGCGGCGCCGGGCGTATCTGGGAGGGACACGTGACACGGATGCGGCTGGTGCACGAGTGGCCAGGGAGTGTTGGGTCCTTCAAAACGCCCCCTGGTCGCGGAACGTTCCCCTCCGGCAAGGCGGGGTGAGCGGCGATGCCCACCAGCCGCACCGGACGGCCTCCCGTCTCCCGCGCTCCCAAGCGCCCCGCCGCGCCCCGGCTCGCCCGTGAGAACCGCGTCCTGGCCTTCTACACGCGTGCCCGCCGGGGCTGGGACCGGCCGCTGACCGCCTACTACCTCATCTTCGGCGGCAGTCTGCTGATCACCGTGCTGGGCCTGGTGATGGTCTACTCGGCCTCCCAGATCACCGCGCTCCAGATGTCGCTGCCCGGCTCGTACTTCTTCCGCAAGCAGCTGCTGGCCGCCGTGATCGGCGCCGGACTGCTGTTCGCCGCCTCCCGGATGCCGGTGAAGCTGCACCGGGCTCTCGCCTACCCGATCCTCGCCGGTGCCGTCTTCCTCATGGCCCTGGTGCAGATCCCCGGGATAGGAGTGTCGGTCAACGGCAACCAGAACTGGATCGCGGTCGGCGGCTCCTTCCAGATCCAGCCCAGCGAGTTCGGCAAGCTCGCGCTTGTGCTGTGGGGCGCCGACCTGCTCGCCCGCAAGCAGGACAAGAGGCTGCTGACCCAGTGGAAGCACATGCTGGTGCCGCTGGTCCCGGCCGCCTTCATGCTGCTCGGACTGATCATGATCGGTGGCGACATGGGCACCGCGATCATCCTCACGGCCATCCTGTTCGGCCTGCTCTGGCTGGCCGGCGCGCCCACGCGCCTGTTCGCCGGAGTGCTGTCGATCGCCGCCGTACTCGGCCTGATCCTCATCAAGACCAGCGCGAACCGCATGGCGCGCCTGCAGTGCCTCGGCGCCACCGAACCACAGTCGGGACCGGTCGACTGCTGGCAGGCCGTGCACGGCATCTACGCCCTCGCCTCCGGCGGAATCTTCGGCTCCGGGCTGGGTGCGAGTGTGGAGAAATGGGGCCAACTCCCCGAAGCCCACACCGACTTCATCTTCGCCGTCACCGGTGAGGAACTGGGTCTGGCGGGGACGCTGTCGGTACTCGCCCTCTTCGCGGCTCTAGGCTATGCGGGTATCCGCGTGGCCGGACGCACGGAGGACCCCTTCGTGAGGTATGCCGCGGGAGGCGTGACCACCTGGATCACGGCCCAGGCCGTGATCAACATCGGTGCGGTGCTCGGTCTGCTGCCGATCGCCGGCGTCCCCCTCCCGCTGTTCTCCTACGGGGGTTCCGCCCTGCTGCCGACCATGTTCGCCATCGGGCTCCTGATCGCCTTCGCGCGCGACGAGCCCGCTGCGCGGGCGGCGCTTGCGATGCGGCAACCCCGCTTTGGTAGAAAGCGGGGGGCTGGGGGAACCGGTTCCGGCCGGAGTCCCCGGAGATGGAACACGATGCGACGGCGCGCCTCGGCGGCGCGTTCGTCCGGAGAGCGGTGAATTTCGGTGCATGTCGTACTCGCCGGCGGAGGAACCGCGGGCCACATCGAGCCCGCGCTCGCCCTCGCGGACGCCCTGCGCAGGCAGGACCCGTCCGTGGGCATCACGGCCCTGGGCACGGAGCGAGGCCTGGAGACCCGTCTCGTACCCGAGCGCGGGTACGAACTCGCGCTGATCCCCGCCGTGCCGCTGCCACGCAAGCCCACCCCCGAGCTGATCACCGTCCCGGGCCGGCTGCGCGGGACGATCAAGGCGACCGAGCAGATCCTGGAGCGCACCAAGGCGGACGCCGTGGTCGGCTTCGGCGGCTACGTCGCCCTGCCCGGCTACCTGGCGGCCAAGCGCCTGGGCGTGCCGATCGTCATCCACGAGGCCAACGCCCGCCCGGGCCTGGCCAACAAGATCGGTTCGCGGTACGCCAGCCAGGTCGCCGTCTCCACCCCGGACAGCAAGCTGCGCAACTCCCGCTACATCGGCATCCCGCTGCGCCGCTCCATCGCCACCCTGGACCGGGCCGCCGTACGCCCCGAGGCCCGCGCCGCGTTCGGCCTGGACCCGAACCTGCCCACGTTGCTGGTCACCGGAGGCTCCCAGGGCGCCCGGCGTCTCAACGAGGTCGTCCAGCAGGTCGCGCCCTGGCTCCAGCAGGCCGGAATCCAGATCCTGCACGCGGTCGGACCGAAGAACGAACTGCCGCACGTCCAGCAGATGCCGGGAATGCCCCCCTATGTCCCGGTAAGTTACCTGGACCGGATGGACCTCGCGTACGCCGCGGCCGACATGATGCTGTGCCGTGCGGGCGCGATGACCGTCGCCGAGCTCTCCGCCGTCGGGCTCCCCGCCGCCTACGTCCCGCTGCCCATCGGCAACGGCGAACAGCGGCTCAACGCCCAGCCGGTGGTCAAGGCAGGCGGCGGCCTGCTGGTCGACGACGCGGAGCTGACCCCCGAGTGGGTCCAGCAGAACGTCCTGCCCGTGCTCGCCGACCCGCACCGGCTGTACCAGATGTCCCGCGCCGCCGCCGAGTTCGGCCGCCGGGACGCCGACGACCTGCTCGTCGGCATGGTGTACGAGGCGATCGCCGCCAGTCGTGCACACCGCTAGGGCTGTATGACGGAAGGCAGGGGAGCGTGGCCGGATCGACCACCGCCGAGCGCGGTGAACGCCAGCAGGAGTCGTCCGGCCCGCCGCCCGTCAGGCGTCTGAGGCGACGTCACCTTCGTGTGATCGTCATCCTGGGCCTCGTCCTGGTCTTCCTCGGCATCCCGACGGTCTGGCTGTTCTACGGCTCCGACTGGCTGCGCGCCGAGCAGGTCTCCGTGTCGGGGACCCGGGTCCTGACTCCGGAGCAGGTCGAGGCGGCCGCCGACGTGCCCCTCGGGAAGCCGCTGATTTCCGTCGACACCGATGCGATCGAGACGCGACTGGGGCAAAAATTGCCCCGAATTGACTCGGTTGACGTGGTCCGTTCCTGGCCCCATGGAATCGACCTGAAAGTGGTTGAGCGGACTCCGGTTCTGATTGTCCAAAAGGCCGGAAAGTTCGTCGAAGTGGACGATGAAGGTGTCCGTTTCGCTACGGTTTCCGAGGCGCCGAAAGGCGTCCCCGCACTGGAATTGACGCTCTCCCGGTCCAGCTCCGCCGCCGCGAGCCTGCGCCGCTTCGGCGAGGCCCGGCTGGTGCGCGAGGCGGTGGGCGTCGCCCGTGCCGTTCCGGCCGCCGTCGCCCGCGACACACGGACCGTCAAGGTCCGTTCCTACGACGACATCTCGCTGGAGTTGAGGGACGGCCGCACGGTCGCCTGGGGGAGCAGCGAGAAGGGTGCCGCGAAGGCCCGTACGCTCACGGCTCTGATGAAAGCCTCCCCCGGTGCGCGGTACTTCGACGTGAGTGTTCCCACCGCGCCCGCGTCATCAGGGAGTTGACGCACATCTGCGCAGGCCAGCACCCTGGTTGGGCAGTGCTACGGCTGATCACATAGGGTGAAAAGAAAAACGGGAGGTTCGGCGTGTTCGTTGAAGGAGCGCCACTTGTCGACTTAGTGTCCTGTTCAGAAGACTCCAAGGAACAGACACACTGGTAACCCTAAACTTCAGGGTTAGGGTTCGGGTCGGCGATACGGACCGTCCCATTCGGCATCAGTCGTCGGGTCGCGGGGCGCAGCGCGCCACGGTGATTCGGCGACACGTAACTCGAGGCGAGAGGCCTTCGACGTGGCAGCACCGCAGAACTACCTCGCAGTCATCAAAGTCATCGGTGTCGGCGGCGGTGGTGTCAATGCCATCAACCGGATGATCGAGGTCGGTCTCAAGGGCGTCGAGTTCATCGCCATCAACACCGACGCGCAAGCTCTGTTGATGAGCGACGCCGACGTCAAGCTGGACGTCGGCCGTGAACTCACCCGCGGACTCGGCGCCGGAGCCAACCCGGCCGTCGGCCGCAAGGCCGCCGAGGACCACCGCGAGGAGATCGAGGAGGTCCTCAAGGGGGCCGACATGGTCTTCGTGACAGCCGGTGAAGGCGGCGGCACCGGCACCGGCGGCGCGCCCGTCGTGGCCAACATCGCCCGCTCGCTCGGTGCCCTCACCATCGGTGTGGTCACGCGCCCGTTCACCTTCGAGGGACGGCGCCGCGCGAACCAGGCCGAGGACGGCATCGCCGAGCTCCGCGAAGAGGTCGACACCCTCATCGTCATCCCGAACGACCGGCTGCTGTCCATCTCGGACCGCCAGGTCTCGGTGCTGGACGCCTTCAAGTCGGCCGACCAGGTCCTGCTCTCCGGTGTCCAGGGCATCACCGACCTGATCACCACCCCGGGCCTGATCAACCTCGACTTCGCCGACGTCAAGTCGGTCATGTCCGAGGCCGGCTCGGCCCTGATGGGCATCGGCTCCGCCCGAGGCGACGACCGCGCGGTGGCCGCCGCCGAGATGGCGATCTCCTCACCGCTGCTGGAGGCGTCCATCGACGGCGCCCGCGGTGTGCTGCTCTCCATCTCCGGTGGCTCGGACCTCGGTCTGTTCGAGATCAACGAGGCCGCCCAGCTGGTGAGCGAGGCCGCCCACCCCGAGGCCAACATCATCTTCGGCGCGGTGATCGACGACGCCCTGGGCGACGAGGTCCGGGTCACCGTGATCGCGGCCGGCTTCGACGGCGGCCAGCCGCCCTCCAAGCGGGACAACGTCCTCGGCTCGTCCTCGGTCAAGCGCGAGGAGCCGGCCCCGGCACGGCAGACCGAGAGCCGCCCGTCCTTCGGTTCGCTCGGCAGCGTGACGCCGAAGGAGGACCCGGAGCCCGCTCCGAAGCCGGTCGAGGACATCCCGGTCGCCCCGCCGGTCCCGCCGGCGCCGAGGACCTACTCGGACAGCGCGGCCGAGGAACTGGACGTACCGGACTTCCTCAAGTGATCCTTCTGACGTGATAGGACAGCGCGAAAGCGTGAGCGGCGCCCACTTCGCCTTCACCGACCGGTGGGGCGGGGTGAGCGCCGCTCCGTATGAGGAGCTCAATCTCGGCGGAGCGGTCGGTGACGACCCGGACGCCGTACGCACCAACCGTGAACTGGCCGCCAAGTCCCTGGGCGTCGAGCCGGACCGGGTGGTCTGGATGAACCAGGTGCACGGGGCCGACGTGGCGGTGGTGGACGGGCCGTGGGGATCTTCACCCGGGATCCCGTCGGTCGACGCGATCGTCACGACGCGGCGGGGGCTCCCCCTCGCCGTGCTCACCGCCGACTGCGTGCCGGTACTGCTCGCCGACCCCGTCGCCGGGATCGCCGCCGCGGCCCACGCGGGCCGGCCCGGCATGATCGCCGGAGTCGTCCCGGCCGCGCTACGCGCGATGACGGAGCTGGGTGCCGAGCCCTCCCGGATCGTCGCCCGCACCGGGCCCACCGTCTGCGGCCGGTGTTACGAAGTGCCCGAGGCGATGCGCGCCGAGGTGTCCGCCATCGAGCCGGCGGCGTACGCCGAGACGAGCTGGGGCACACCGGCGGTCGACGTGAGCGCCGGAGTGCACGCACAGCTGGAGCGGCTCGGAGTGCGCGACCGGGCGCAATCGCCGGTGTGCACGCTGGAGTCGGACGATCACTTCTCGTACCGCCGCGACCGCGTCACCGGTCGGCTCGCGGGCTATGTGTGGCTGGACTGATAGGGCATGACGGACCGTAAGGACGAACTCGCCGCGAATCTGGCGAAAGTGGAGCGACGCATCGCCGACGCCTGCGCGGCCGCGGGTCGGGGGCGCGACGAGGTGACCCTGATCGTGGTCACCAAGACCTACCCCGCGACCGATGTGCGGATCCTCTCGGAACTCGGCGTGCGGCACGTCGCCGAGAACCGCGACCAGGACGCGGCCCCGAAGGCCGCCGCGTGTATGGATCTGCCCCTTACTTGGCATTTTGTCGGTCAACTCCAGACCAACAAGGTGCGATCCGTGGTCGGGTACGCGGACTTCGTGCAGTCCGTTGATCGTTCCAAGCTCGTCACAGCTCTGTCGAAGGAGGCCGTCCGCGCCGGACGGGAGCTGGGGTGTCTCATCCAGGTCGCACTCGACGCCGGCGAGAGTGCGCGGGGCGAGCGGGGAGGCGTCGCGCCCGCCGGAATCGAAGAGTTGGCCGACCTCGTCGCGCGGTCGCCGGGACTGCGGCTCGGCGGACTGATGACCGTCGCACCGCTCACCGGGGAGTACGCGGGACGCGAACAGGCGGCGTTCGGGCGGTTGATGGATTTGTCGACTGACCTGCGCCGGAGTCATCCGGCTGCCACCATGGTCTCGGCAGGGATGAGTGCGGACCTCGAGCAGGCCGTGGCGGCCGGAGCGACACATGTGCGCGTCGGCAGCGCGGTACTCGGAGTCCGCCCCAGGCTCGGGTAACGTCGCCAAGAAGTCGGACCACAGCAGAAAATATGGTCATTGCCGCCGAAAGGCGGATTCAAGGACCACGTGGATCGCGGGCACTTGGCAGTCGTCAGCCGATCCACCACAGAGCGGAGGACTCAGAGAATGGCCGGCGCGATGCGCAAGATGGCGGTCTACCTCGGCCTCGTGGAGGACGATGGGTACGACGGCCGCGGATTTGACCCCGACGACGACTTCGAACCCGAACTGGACCCGGAGCCCGAACGGGACCATCGACGGCACGAGCCGTCCCACCAGCCGCACGGCTCACATCAGCCCCAAAGGGACGAAGAGGTACGAGTCGTACAACCGCCCGCACCTCGTGAGCCGGCTGCCCGTTCCGCTTCGCTACCCGCGGAATCCGGCCGCCCGGCGCGTATCGCGCCCGTGGCATCCATCACACAAGAACGCGCAAGTCTGGAGAAGAACGCACCGGTGATCATGCCCAAGGTCGTGTCCGAACGAGAGCCTTACCGGATCACCACGCTCCACCCACGGACCTACAACGAGGCCCGTACCATCGGGGAACACTTCCGTGAAGGCACCCCGGTGATCATGAATCTGACTGAGATGGATGACACAGACGCGAAGCGACTTGTCGACTTTGCGGCCGGTTTGGTGTTTGGTCTTCACGGCAGTATCGAGCGGGTGACGCAGAAGGTGTTCCTGTTGTCGCCTGCTAACGTCGATGTCACGGCGGAGGACAAGGCCCGCATCGCAGAGGGCGGGTTCTTCAACCAGAGCTGAGACGTAACACCGGAAGCAGCAGTAACAGCAGGGCACAGGGGAGAGGGAAGCAACAGGTCATGAGCGTGGTTCTGGATGTCGCCTACATCGCGCTGATGTGCTTCCTCATCGTGCTCATCTTCCGGTTGGTCATGGACTACGTCTTCCAGTTCGCCCGCTCATGGCAACCAGGCAAGGCGATGGTGGTCGTTCTTGAGGCCACCTACACTGTCACGGATCCACCGCTCAAGCTTCTGCGGCGGTTCATTCCGCCGCTGCGTCTCGGGGGCGTGGCGCTCGACCTGTCCTTCTTCGTGCTGATGATCATCGTCTACATCCTGATCTCGATCGTGAGCCGGCTGTGAGCGATGTGAACTACGGTCTTGCCGAATGCCGACGACTACGTTGAGGTGAAGAGATGCCGTTGACCCCCGAGGACGTGCGGAACAAGCAGTTCACGACCGTCCGCCTCCGAGAAGGCTATGACGAGGACGAGGTCGATGCCTTCCTCGACGAGGTCGAAGCCGAACTGACCCGCCTGCTCCGCGAGAACGAGGATCTGCGCGCCAAGCTGGCCGCGGCGACGCGTGCTGCTGCCCAGAATCAGCAGAACATGCGCAAGCCTCCGGAGCAGCAGCAGGATCAGCAGCAACAACAGCAGCAACAGCAGCAGGGCATGCGTGGTCCAGGTGGTCCCGTACCCGCCGGCATATCGGGCCCGCCGCAGCAGCAGATGGGTGGCCCCATGGGTGGTCCGCCCCAGCTGCCGAGCGGTGCCCCGCAGCTGCCCGCCGGTCCCGGCGGTCAGGGTGGCCCGCAGGGTCCCGGTCCGATGGGCCAGGGTCCGGGCGGTCACGGCCCGATGGGCCAGCCCCCCATGCAGCAGCAGATGGGTGGTCCGATGGGCGGCCCCATGGGCGGTCCGATGGGCGGCCCCGGTCAAGGAGGCCCCGGTGGCGACAGCGCCGCCCGTGTCCTCTCGCTGGCCCAGCAGACCGCCGACCAGGCGATCGCCGAGGCCCGTTCCGAAGCCAACAAGATCGTCGGCGAGGCGCGTTCGCGTGCCGAGGGTCTGGAGCGTGACGCCCGTGCCAAGGCCGATGCCCTGGAGCGGGATGCGCAGGAGAAGCACCGCGTCGCGATGGGCTCCCTGGAGTCCGCCCGCGCCACGCTGGAGCGCAAGGTCGAGGACCTGCGCGGCTTCGAGCGCGAGTACCGCACGCGCCTGAAGTCGTACCTGGAGTCGCAGCTGCGTCAGCTGGAGACCCAGGCCGACGACTCGCTGGCCCCGCCGCGTACTCCCGCGACCGCGTCCCTCCCGCCGTCCCCGGCGCCTTCCATGGCACCGGCCGGCGCGAGCGCCCCGTCGTACGGCGGTGGCAACCAGACGATGGGCGGCGGTCCCTCGCCGTCCGGTCCGTCCTACGGCGGTCAGCAGCAGATGTCTCCGGCGATGACCCAGCCGATGGCGCCGGTGCGTCCGCAGGGCCCGTCGCCGATGGGTCAGGCGCCCTCGCCCATGCGGGGCTTCCTGATCGACGAGGACGACAACTGACGGCCTGATGGCCAGTAGTACGGCATAGACGTCGGCAGCGTTCAGGGCGGGGCCCCGGGTTTGAACCCGGGGCCCCGCCCTTTTGCCGCACGCGTCTCTTCGCCGGACACGTCGCCCCTGTGCCACACGCGTTCGTGCGCACACAACGCCGAAGGCCCGGTCCCGCCAAGATCTTTGGCGGGACCGGGCCTTCGGCCGGCGCTTACCCCCTGTGGGTTACGCCTTGCGCAGGCGGAACGTCAGCGTCAGTCCCTCGTCCGTGAACGGGTTCCCGTAGCCGTCGTCCGCGTCGCCCTCGGCGCTGTTCTCGTTCAAGAAGGCCGTCGCCAGGACCTCGTCGGCGATCAGGCCGGCGTGGTCGGTGAGGGCCGCGACCGTCGCCGGGTCCGTGGCGGTCCAGCGCAGTGCGATGCGGTCGGCCACGTCGAGGCCGCTGTTCTTGCGGGCCTCCTGGATCAGGCGGATCGCGTCACGGGCCAGGCCCGCGCGGCGGAGCTCCTCCGTGATCTCCAGGTCCAGGGCGACCGTCGCGCCCGCGTCGGACGCCACGGACCAGCCCTCGCGGGGCGTCTCCGTGATGATCACCTCGTCGGGAGCCAGCGTGATGGTCTCGCCGTCGACCTCCACCGTCGCCGTGCCCTCGCGCAGGGCCAGGGACAGCGCGGCCGCGTCCGCGTTCGCGACGGCCTTGGCCACGTCCTGGACGCGCTTGCCGAACCGCTTGCCCAGCGCGCGGAAGTTGGCCTTCGCCGTGGTGTCCACCAGGGAGCCGCCGACCTCGCTGAGCGTCGCCAGGGACTCGACGTTCAGCTCCTCCGTGATCTGCGTGCGCAGTTCGGAGTCCAGCGTCTCGAAGCCCGTCGCCGCGATCAGGGCGCGGGACAGCGGCTGCCGGGTCTTGACGCCCGACTCCGCGCGCGTGGCGCGGCCCAGCTCCACGAGCCGGCGCACCAGCACCATCTGCTTCGACAGCTCCGGGTCGATGGCGGTGAGGTCCGCCTCGGGCCAGGACGACAGGTGGACCGACTCCGGGGCACCCGGGGTGACCGGAACGATCAGGTCCTGCCACACCCGCTCGGTGATGAACGGGGTCAGCGGGGCCATCAGCTGCGTCACCGTCTCGACGACCTCGTGCAGCGTGCGCAGCGCGGCCTTGTCGCCCTGCCAGAAGCGGCGGCGGGAGCGGCGCACGTACCAGTTCGACAGGTCGTCGACGAACGCGGACAGCAGCCTGCCGGCGCGCTGGGTGTCGTAGGTGTCGAGGGCCTGGGTGACCTGGTCGGTGAGCGCGTGCAGTTCGGACAGCAGCCAGCGGTCCAGGACCGGGCGGTCCGCCGGGGCCGGGTCGGCCTCGGACGGGGCCCAGCCCGACGTGCGGGCGTACAGGGCCTGGAAGGCGACCGTGTTCCAGTACGTGAGGAGCGTCTTGCGGACGACCTCCTGGATCGTGCCGTGGCCCACGCGGCGGGCCGCCCACGGGGAGCCGCCGGCCGCCATGAACCAGCGGACCGCGTCCGCGCCGTGCCGGTCCATGAGCGGGATCGGCTCCAGGGTGTTGCCCAGGTGCTTGGACATCTTGCGGCCGTCCTCGGCGAGGATGTGGCCGAGGCAGACCACGTTCTCGTACGACGACTTGTCGAAGACGAGCGTGCCGACCGCCATCAGCGTGTAGAACCAGCCGCGGGTCTGGTCGATGGCCTCGCAGATGAACTGGGCCGGGTAACGGGCCTCGAACAGCTCCTTGTTCTTGTACGGGTAGCCCCACTGCGCGAACGGCATCGAACCCGAGTCGTACCAGGCGTCGATGACCTCGGGTACGCGCGTGGCCGTCTTGCCGCAGCCGCCCTGCGGGCAGGCGAAGGTGACCTCGTCGATGAACGGGCGGTGCGGGTCCAGGCCCGACTGGTCGGTGCCGGTCAGCTCGGTCAGCTCGGTGAGGGAGCCGACGCAGGTGAGGTGGTCGTCCTCGCAGCGCCAGATCGGCAGCGGGGTGCCCCAGTAGCGGTTGCGGGACAGGGCCCAGTCGATGTTGTTGTTCAGCCAGTCGCCGTACCGGCCGTTCTTGACCGTGTCCGGGAACCAGTTGGTGTTCTCGTTCTCCGCGAGGAGGCGGTCCTTGACCTCCGTGGTGCGGATGTACCAGGAGGGCTGCGCGTAGTAGAGCAGCGCGGTGTGGCAGCGCCAGCAGTGCGGGTAGCTGTGCTCGTACGGGATGTGCTTGAAGAGCAGGCCGCGCTGCTGGAGGTCCTCGGTGAGCTTTTCGTCCGCCTTCTTGAAGAAGACGCCGCCGACGAGGGGGACGTCCTCCTCGAAGGTGCCGTCCGGGCGGACCGGGTTCACGACCGGCAGGCCGTACGCGCGGCAGACCTTGAGGTCGTCCTCACCGAACGCGGGGGACTGGTGGACCAGACCCGTACCGTCCTCGGTGGTGACGTACTCGGCGTTGACCACGAAGTGCGCCGGCTCCGGGAACTCGACGAGCTCGAACGGGCGCTGGTAGGTCCAGCGCTCCATCTCGGCGCCCGTGAAGGTCCGGCCGGTGGTCTCCCAGCCCTCGCCGAGGGCCTTGGCGAGGAGCGGCTCGGCGACGACCAGCTTCTCCTCGCCGTTCGTCGCGACGACGTAGGTGACCTCGGGGTGCGCGGCGACCGCGGTGTTGGAGACCAGCGTCCAGGGCGTGGTCGTCCACACCAGGAGCGCGGCCTCGCCGGCCAGCGGGCCGGAGGTGAGCGGGAAGCGGACGAAGACCGACGGGTCGACGACCGTCTCGTAGCCCTGCGCCAGCTCGTGGTCCGACAGGCCCGTGCCGCAGCGGGGGCACCAGGGGGCGACGCGGTGGTCCTGGGCCAGCAGGCCCTTGTTGAAGATCTCCTTGAGCGACCACCAGACCGACTCGATGTACTCGGGGTCCATCGTGCGGTAGGGCTCGGTGAGGTCGGTCCAGTAGCCCATGCGGGTCGTGAGCTCTTCGAAGGCGTCCGTGTGCCGGGTCACCGACTCGCGGCACTTCGCGTTGAACTCGGCGATGCCGTACGCCTCGATGTCCTGCTTGCCGGAGAAGCCGAGCTCCTTCTCCACGGCGAGCTCCACCGGGAGGCCGTGGCAGTCCCAGCCGGCCTTGCGGGCCACGTGGTAGCCGCGCATGGTGCGGAAGCGGGGGAAGACGTCCTTGAAGACGCGGGCCTCGATGTGGTGGGCACCGGGCATGCCGTTGGCGGTGGGCGGGCCCTCGTAGAACACCCATTCGGGGCGGCCCTCGGACTGCTCCAGGCTCTTGGCGAAGATCTTCTGCTCGCGCCAGAAGTCGAGCACGGCGTGCTCGAGGGCGGGCAGGTCGACCTGGGCGGGCACCTGGCGGTACGTCGGCGATGTCATCAGCGGGCTTCCTCCGGCGGACTTGCTGCCTTCCGTCCGGAGGGACGAGAGCTACGTCTGCCTGCGCCGCCTTCGGCGCGCTCCCGCGGTACCACCCTCCTTGGCCCTCCGGCGCGGGGTGTGCGTCGGTGAGCCCCCTCATTGGGGTCGCGATGCCGGTTCTACTGGCCGCCGCGCTCGGCGGCGGTTTTCTTCCGGCGGCTCCGGGGTGATCTTCGCGTCGCGCTCGCCCCCGGGCTTCCACCGTCCCCGGGTCGCTCTGGGCTGCGTACGCCGCTACTCGTCCCCATCCACGCTTTTCGCTCCGCCCAGTGTACGGCGCCGCGCGGACAGCGGCCGACCGCTTTTCGGGGCGGTCGGGGGCGGAGGGCCGTGAGGGGCGCCGTTGTGGGTGACGTATGGGTTTGATGACCTGAATGGAGTGGTATGGGTGTTCGGATCCTGGGACGTCCGGCTCGGCGGATTACCCGGCGGGGAGCTGGGCACAACGGATGCAGGTTCGCCGCGCGGCGTGCGCGAGGCGGGCGAATCGGGCGGTGTGCCCCGTTGCCGCGGGACTGAAGTCGATTTATCGTCCCAGAACGATTCGCGTGCAAGATCACAATATGTGAAGGGGCCGCGGCCATGGTGGCGAAGAAGACCGCCGTACAGCAGCCGGCGTCCGGCAGGTCCGCGGAGGCCTCCGGCGGTGCGGCCAAGGACGTGGACGGGAAGAAGACCACGCAGGGGGGCCCGGCGGGGCGGGCGGCGAAGGGGGCGGCAGGGAAGGCGGCCGAGGGGACGAAGTCGGCGGTCGGGAAGACGAAGTCGGCCGTCAAGAAGGTGACGGCCAAAAAGGCCGTTGCCGAGGAAGCGGTGGCCAAGGCCGGGAAGGCCGTGACCAGGAAGTCCGCGGCGAGGCCTCCGGCTGAGAAGGCGACGGCTGGGAAGGCTCCGGCAAGGAAAGCGGCTGCCAAGGAGGCGGCGGCCCGGAAGACGGCAGGCAAGACGGCGGCAGGCGAGAAGGCGGCAGGCAAGGTCGCGGCCGGGACAAGCTCGGCCAAGGATGAGGCTGCCAAGGAGACGGCTGCCAAGGAGACGGTGGCTGAGAAGACGGCAGGCAAGGCTGCGGCCGGGAAGGCCCCGGCCAGGAAAGCGGCGGTCAAGCAGACTGCCCCCAAGGGGGCGGCCGGGAAGGCCCCGGCCAAGGCGGCGGCCGAGGAGACGGTGGCCAAGAAGGCCCCGGCCAAGAAGGCGGCGGCCGAGAAGGCGGTGGCCGCGGAGGCGGTGGGGAAGAAAGCCGTGGGCAAGAAGGCCGTGGGCAAGAAGACTGAGGTCGAGGAGGCCCCGGCCAAGAAGGCGGCGGGGGAGGAGGCGGCGGTGAAGAAGGCCGCTGTCAAGAGGGCGAAGGCCGCCAAGGCCGGTGCCGCGAAGAAGGGCGTCGAGGCCGAGGGCGTTCGCGCCGGAGGCGAGAGCACCACCACGAAGGGCGCTGTCGGGAAGGGCTCTGCCCGGACCGGCGCGGTCACACAGGACACGGCCGGGAGCAGCACGGCCAAGAAGGCGGGTGCGGCCGAGGCCGCGCAGCAGACGGGAGCGACGACCGTGGGTGCGAAGAAGACTCCTGGCACGGCGACGGCGGCCAAGACCGCTGTCCCGAAGGCACGGGCGGCAGCGGCGGAGCCCGGTGAGCTCGCGGTTCGCCCGGGCGAGGACCCCTGGACGGAGGCGGAGGTCGAGGAGGCGCGTGCCGAGCTGACGTCCGAGGAGACCCGGCTGCGTGAGGAGCTCGAGTCGTCGGAGCGGTCGCTCGCCGGTCTGATGCGGGACTCCGGGGACGGCGCCGGGCACGACGAGGCGGACACCGGCAGCAAGAACATCACGCGCGAGCACGAGCTGGCGCTGGCCGCCAACGCGCGCGAGATGCTCGTCCAGACCGAGCGCGCCCTGGAGCGCCTCGACGCCGGTACCTACGGCCTGTGCGAGAACTGCGGCAACGCCATCGGCAAGGCCCGCATGCAGGCCTTCCCGCGGGCCACCCTGTGCGTGGAGTGCAAGCAGAAGCAGGAGCGCCGATACTGACCGCCGCCGAATGCCTCCTGAGCACGTGGGACGCCCGGGGTTGACGTACCCTCGTCCTCAGTCAGGCACCTAGGTTGAGGGACTCACGTGGCAGAGGCGGAGCGCATCATCGGTACGCCGGACACACCGGACGCGGCCGGTAACGGGGGGGAGCGGCCCGACGAGGCGGCGGCCGCCGGGGCGTCCGGTGCGGATGAGCCGGCGGCGGCCGGGCGGCCCCGGGGCAAGCGCAGGATCGCGGTCCTGTTCGCGGTCGCCACGTTCGCCTACGCCCTCGACCTGATCAGCAAGATGATCGTGGTGGCCAAGCTGGAGCACCACCCGCCCATCGAGATCATCGGGGACTGGCTGAGGTTCGAGGCGATCCGCAACGCGGGCGCGGCCTTCGGCTTCGGCGAGGCCTTCACGGTGATCTTCACCATGATCGCGGCGGCGGTGATCGTGGTGATCGCCCGGCTCGCCCGCAAGCTCTACAGCCTGCCCTGGGCGATCGCGCTCGGCCTGCTGCTCGGCGGCGCGCTGGGCAACCTCACCGACCGGATCTTCCGGGCGCCGGGCGTCTTCGAGGGCGCGGTCGTGGACTTCATCGCGCCCAAGCACTTCGCCGTCTTCAACCTGGCCGACTCGGCGATCGTGTGCGGCGGCATCCTGATCGTGCTGCTGTCGTTCAAGGGGCTCGACCCCGACGGGACCGTCCACAAGGACTGAGTCCGCGAGGGGTTGTCCACAGGCTCGGTACGGGGCTGTCGGACCCGTCCGGCATACTCGACGGGTGAGCACGATTCCCGAGATCCGTACCCTGCCCGTGCCCGACGGCCTGGAGGGCGAGCGCGTCGACGCCGCCATCTCCCGCATGTTCGGCTTCTCCCGGACCAAGGCGGCCGAGCTCGCCGCCGCGGGGAAGGTCACGGTCGACGGATCGGTGGTCGGCAAGTCGGAGCGCGTGCACGGCGGCGCCTGGCTGGAGGTCGAGATGCCACAGGCGCCCGCGCCGGTGCAGGTGGTGGCCGAGCCGGTCGAGGGCATGGAGATCGTGCATGACGACGATGACGTGGTCGTGATCGTCAAGCCGGTGGGCGTGGCCGCGCACCCGTCGCCGGGCTGGACCGGCCCGACCGTCATCGGGGGCCTCGCCGCCGCCGGGTACCGCATCTCGACCTCGGGGGCCGCCGAGCGCCAGGGCATCGTGCACCGGCTCGACGTCGGCACGTCCGGGCTGATGGTGGTCGCCAAGTCGGAGTACGCGTACACCTCGCTCAAGCGCCAGTTCAAGGAGCGCACGGTCGACAAGCGGTACCACACGCTCGTCCAGGGCCACCCCGACCCGACCAGCGGCACCATCGACGCGCCCATCGGCCGCCACCCGCAGCACGACTACAAGTGGGCGGTCACCGCCGAGGGCAAGCCGTCCGTCACGCACTACGACCTGATCGAGGCCTTCCGCGCGGCGTCCCTGCTCGACGTGAAGCTGGAGACCGGCCGCACGCACCAGATCCGCGTCCACATGGCCGCCCACCGGCACCCCTGCGTGGGCGACCTGACGTACGGGGCCGACCCGACGCTCGCCAAGCGGCTCCATCTGACCCGCCAGTGGCTGCACGCGGTCCGGCTCGGCTTCGAGCACCCCGGGGACGGGCAGTGGGTGGAGTTCGCCTGCGACTACCCCGAGGACCTGCAGAACGCCCTGGACCAGGTCCGGGAGGAGACGTACGCATGAGCGGGAGGCCGGCGCCGTCGTACGTGGTGCGGGTCGCCGAGGACCCGGCCGACCGCGAGGCGTGCTTCGCGGTGCGCAAGGAGGTGTTCGTCGGCGAACAGGGCGTGCCGGAGGACATCGAGTACGACGCGTACGACGCGTACGACGCGGAGGCCGTCCATGTGCTGGCGGTCCGGGAGGACGGCGTGCCGCTCGGGACGGGGCGGCTCCTGCTCGGGGAGGCGGCCGTGGCGAAGACCGGAGCCGACCCGTCCGTGGGCTCCCTCGGCCGGCTCGCCGTGTCCGCCCACGCGCGCGGACTCGGTGTCGGCGTCGCCCTCGTACGGGCCATCGAGGACGCGGCACGCGCGCGGGGTCTCACGGCCGTGGACCTGCACGCGCAGACGCACGCGCTGGGCTTCTACGAGCGGCTCGGCTACGAGCCGTACGGGCCGGAGTACTTGGAGGCGGGCATTCCGCACCAGGCGATGCGGCGTTCGGTCTAGCGCGGATACGGCGTTCGCTTCGGCCCGCCATGAAGGGTGCCGAAACGGTTTGTCCCGGGAGTTGCGTGGCAGGCTTGAGGTCAGTCGTGTGAACGTTTGACCTTCCGGAGCGCTGACCGTGGATCAGTTGGCCCTGCTGTTCGTGCTGCTGCTCGGGGCCGTGATCAGCGTCCCGGTCGGGGACCGGTTCAGCGTGCCCGCGCCGGTGCTGATGACGTTGCTGGGCATAGTCCTCGCACTGCTCGACTTCGTGCCGAACGTCGAGATCCCGCCGGACCTGATCCTGCCGCTGCTGTTGCCGCCGCTGCTCTACGCCGCGGTGCGGCGCACGTCCTGGCGGCAGTTCGCGGCGAACAAGAGGCCGATCTTCCTGCTGGCCGTGGCGCTGGTGTTCGTCACCATGGCCTGTGTGGCCGCCGCGGCCAACGCGATCGTGCCGGGCCTGCCGCTGGCGGCGGCGTTCGCGCTCGGCGCGCTGGTCGCGCCGCCGGACCCGGTCGCCGCGACCGCCGTCGCCGGGCAACTGGGACTGCCGCGCCGGCTCGTGTCGATCCTGGAGGGCGAGGGGCTGTTCAACGATGTGACGGCCATCGTCCTCTACCACGTGGCGATCGCCGCCGCCGTCAGCGGGACGTTCTCGCCCTGGAAGGCCGGACTCGATCTCGTGGTGTCGGCCGTGGTGGCGGTGGCCGTGGGCCTCGGGCTGGGCTGGGGCGCGAACAAGCTGATGGAACTGCTCGGGGACGCGACCCTCCAGATCGGGCTGACCCTGCTGGTGCCGTACGCCTCGTACGTCCTGGCCGAGGAGATGCACGGGTCCGGAGTGCTCGCCGTGCTCACCACCGCGCTGTTCCTCGCGGAGTACGGCTCCGACGCCGACGACGTCATGACGCGGCTGGCCGGGCACACGTTCTGGAACATCGTCGACACGCTCGTCACCGGTGTGGCGTTCGGGCTGGTCGGGCTGGAGCTGCACAACGCGATCCACACGGCGTCCGGCCGGTGGGGCGAGCTGCTCGGCTGGGCGGCGGTGGTCGTCTGTGTGGTCGTGTTCGTGCGGCTGTTGTGGCTGCTGCCGGCGACCTGGCTGACGAAGCGGCTGCACGCGCGGCGGGACTACGACGAGGACATCCCGGTGAGCTGGCGCGAGACCGTGGTGATGTGGTGGTCGGGGATGCGGGGGGTGGCCTCGGTCGCGCTGGTGCTGGCCATTCCGCTGGAGACCGACGCGGGAGCCCCTTTCCCCAGCCGGGACGAGATCATCTTCATCGCGTTCGGGGTGATCGTGGTGACGCTGGTGGTGCAGGGGCTGACCTTGCCGTGGCTGGTGCGGCGGCTGGGGGTACGGGCCGACACGGACGTCGAGAAGGAGTTCGCGAAGACGCTGGCGATCCGGGCGTCCAAGGCGGCCAAGCGCAGGCTCCAGGAGATCGAGGAAGTCGAGGAGCTGCCGGAGGAGCTGTCCGAGCAGATGGTGCGGCGGGCGTTCGACATCGCGGTGCGGATCAGTCCCGCGGTGGCCGAGGACGAGCGGCGGGAGGCCTATCGGGAGCGGGCCCGGAGGCTGAAGCGGGTGCGGCGGATCCAGCAGGAGATGCTGAGCGCTGCGCGGCATGAGGTGCTGGCGGCGCGGAGTGAGCCGGGGGCGGATCCCGAGGTGGTGGACCGGGTGCTGCGGCATCTTGATGTGCGGTCCATGCGGTGACTTTTCGGCTTTCGCTGGGTGGGGGTTGCTGTGTGGGGTGTTCCCCGCCCGCGCGCCGCCCGTAGCTGTCGGGCGAGGGGCCCTGGTTTCCCGTGGGGGGATTTCGCCGTTGGCGGCTGACGGGCTTTCAGGACCCCCTCTGCCTCAACTCACTCTCAGCGCTCCGGCCTCGGAGAGCCGTGGTAGCGGCGTTGCTGGTGCGGGACGCCGTCGTGGGACGGGCGGTGGCCGTTGCGGGACGGGGGCGGGAACGCGTCCGCCGTGTTGACCCGGGGCAGGGCGTAGGGGTGCTCCTCGGTCAGCCAGCGGACCATCTGCTCGCGGACCGTGACCCGCGCCGTCCAGATGTCGTCCGCGTCCTTGGCGGTCACCAGGGCCCGCACCTGCAGGGTGTTCGGGGTGGTGTCCGTGACGGACAGGTCGTAGGCGCGGCCGTCCCAGGCCGGGCACTCGCGCAGGATGTCGCGGAGCTTCTCGCGCATCGCCTCCACGGGGGCCGTGTGGTCGACGTGCCAGAACACGGTGCCGGTCATCTGCGGCGTGCCGCGCGACCAGTTCTCGAACGGCTTGGACGTGAAGTACGACACCGGCATGGTGATCCGGCGCTCGTCCCAGGTGCGCACGGTCAGGAACGTCAGGGTGATCTCCTCGACCGTGCCCCACTCGCCGTCCACGACGACGGTGTCCCCGATGCGCACCATGTCGCCGAAGGCGATCTGGAACCCCGCGAACATGTTGCTCAGCGTGGACTGCGCGGCGACACCGGCGACGATGCCGAGGATGCCGGCCGAGGCCAGCAGCGAGGCACCCGCCGCGCGGAACGCCGGGAACGTCAGCAGCATGCTGGCCGTGGCGACCACACCGACGATCGCCGACACCACCCGCATGATCAGCGTCACCTGGGTGCGCACCCGGCGGACCCTGGCCGGGTCCCGCTGGGCCCGGGAATGGGCGTACCGGCTGTACGACGTCTCGACGATCGCCGACGCGATACGGATCACCAGCCAGGCGGTCGACCCGATCAGCACCAGGGTCAGCGCCTGGCCGATGCCCTCCCTGCGGCTCTCCAGCAGCTGTGCCTCGTCGTACAACCCTCTCAGCAGGGCCGCGAGGAGCACGAGCTGGTAGGGGATGCGGCCGCGGCGGAGCAGCCCCCACAGCGGGGTCTCGTGGTGCCGTTCGTCGGCCTTGCGCAGCAGGAAGTCGGTGGCCCAGCCGATCACCAGCGTGAGCACGACCGAGCCACCGACCACGAGCAGCGGTCGCAGCAGGTTTTCCATGCCCCCGAACCTAACCGGCTCACGGGGCTCATGAACATGTGACTTCGGCGGCGTCCTGGGTAGTGCCGTGATCCTTGCCTGTCACACCCGGCTGGCACCATGGCCTCATGAACATCATGCTCTTTCACTCGACCCATGGGCTGCGGCCCGCGGTGCTCCAGGCCGCCGACCGGCTGCGCGCGGCCGGACACGAGGTGTGGACGCCCGACCTCTTCGAGGGACGCACGTTCGACTCGGTCGAGGAGGGCATGGAGCACAAGGAGAAGATCGGCAAGGACGAGCTGCTGAAGCGGGCCGTGCTGGCCGCCGCGCCCTACTCGGAGCGCGGGCTGGTGTACGCCGGGTTCTCGCTCGGCGCCTCCATCGCCCAGACCCTCGCCCTCGGCGACGACAAGGCGCGCGGGCTGCTGCTCCTGCACGGCACGTCGGACATCGCGCCGGGCGTCACGGTGGACGAGCTGCCGGTCCAGCTGCACGTGGCGGAGCCCGACCCGTTCGAGACGGACGACTGGCTCAGCGCCTGGTACCTCCAGATGGGCCGGACGGGCGCGGACGTCGAGGTGTACCGGTACGCGGGCGCGGGTCACCTCTACACCGACCCCGACCTGCCGGACTACGACGAGGAGGCCGCCGAGGCCACCTGGCGGGTGGCGCTCGGCTTCCTCGACAGCCTGTAGCCGGCGGCTACCCGCGGCTCACACGGCGTCGTAGACGCGCTCGATCTTCTGCGTGCCGCTGCGCGTGCGGTACGAGCGGGACCACGTGGCGCTCGCGTCGCGCCGCGCGCGGTCGGAGATCACGTAGTAGTCCATCTGCGCGCGCTCGGCCGTGATGTCCAGGACGCCGAAGCCGTGGCGGTCGGTGTCGACCCAGTGGACGTGCCGGTTGGCGGCGCGGATGACGGGTGCGGCGACCGCGGAGACCGTGCCCTGAGGGACCTTGACGAGGTCGTCGAGATTGTCGGACGTGACCGAGGTGACGACGAACTCCGTGGCGGCCGACGGGGACAGCGGGTACGTACCGGCGTCCACGGGCACGTCGTTGGCCCAGGCCATGTGGATGTCACCGGTGAGGAAGACGGTGTTGCGGATGGCGTTGGACCGCAGGTGCGCCAGGATCTCGCGCCGGTCGTCGGTGTAGCCGTCCCACTGGTCGGTGTTGAGGGCGAGGCCCTCCTGCGGCAGGCCCAGCAGCTTGGCCAGCGGCTTCAGCAGGTCGGCGGAGAGCGAGCCGATGGCGAACGGCGAGACCATCACCGAGTTGCCGACCAGCCGCCAGGTGGTGTCGGACGCCTTCAGGCCCGCCTTGAGCCAGTCGAGCTGGGCGCGGCCGGTGAGCGTGCGGTCCGGGTCGTCGACCTCGCCGTTGCCGACCTTGGCCTGCTGCGAGCGGAAGGAGCGCAGGTCCAGCAGCGAGAGGTCGGCCAGCCTGCCGAAGCGCAAGCGGCGGTAGGTGGTGCCCGCGATCGCCGGGCGCACCGGCATCCACTCGAAGTAGGCCTGCTTGGCGGCGGCCTGGCGGGCGGACCAGGCGCCCTCGGCGCCCTCCGTGTGGTTCTCGGCGCCGCCCGACCAGGCGTCGTTGGCGAACTCGTGGTCGTCCCAGATCGCCACGACCGGGGCCGCCGCGTGCAGGGCCTGGAGGTCGGGGTCCGTCTTGTAACGGCCGTGCCGGACGCGGTAGTCGGCGAGGGTGACGATCTCGTGGGCCGGGGCGTGCGGGCGGACGACCGTGCCGCGGGTGCCGTACTCGCCGGTGCCGTACTCGTAGATGTAGTCGCCGAGGTGCAGCCAGGCGTCCAGGTCGCCGCGGGCGGCGAGGTGGCGGTACGGGGAGAAGTAGCCGGCTTCCCAGTTGGCGCAGGAGACCACGCCGAAGCGCAGGTTGGTGACGGCCGCGTCGGGCGCCGGGGCGGTGCGGGTGCGGGCGGCGGGGGAGTCGGTGCCCCCGGCGGAGAAGCGGAACCAGTAGTCCGAGCCCGGTTCCAGGCCGCGGATGTCGGCCTTCACGGTGTGGTCGGAGGCGGCGGTCGCGGTGGTGGAGCCCTTGGCGACGACGGTGCTGAACGCCTTGTCCCTGGCGACGACCCAGCTCACCTCGGTGTCCGGGCCGAGCCCGGAGCCGGGTATCGCCTCCGGGACCGGCGTCACGCGGGTCCACAGCAGGATGCCGTCCGGCAGGGGGTCACCGGAGGCGACGCCGTGCAGGAAGGCGGGGGCCTGCTCGACGGCGCGCGCGGGCAGGGTCCCTGCCAGCGGCCCGGCCAGGACAGCGGTCGCCGCCGCGGCCTTGACGACCGTACGGCGGCGCGGGGTGAGGGAGTTGAGGCCCTCGGACGTGTTCGATGATCTGTATCGACTGGTCACGAGCGATCAGGTTACTGGTCGGTATGCACCGGAGCGGGCGAACTCCCGAAGTTCGCCCGCTCTTCACATGCCGGCCGGTCCCCGACCTGCCGTCACTTCTTGAGGGCCTCGCCCACGACCCGGTTGAAGTCGTCCACCGTCATCAGCGGCTTGCCGTCGTTCAGCTGCTTACCGTCCATGACGAAGGCCGGGGTGCCCTGCACGCCTTCCTTGTTGTCGTCGAAGGTCTTGGACATGGCCATCGCCCAGGCGTCGAAAGTGCCCTTCTCGACCGCGTCCTGGAACTTCTTGTTGCCCTTCAGCTCCGGGACGGTGTTCGCGACCTTGATGAGGTAGCTGTCGTCCTTGAACTCGTCGGTCGTCTCCTCCGGGTGGTACTTCGCCGAGTACAGCGCGGCCTTGTAGTCGAGGAACGCCTGGTCGCTGACGTTCAGCGCGGCACCCATCGCGCTCAGCGCGTTCTTGGAGCCCTCGCCGTTGTCCTTGTTGTCGATGAACGTGGCGCCGACGAACTGCATCTTGTACTTGCCGTCGTCGATGTCCTTCTTCACGGTCGGACCGACGGTCTGCTCGAACTGGGCGCAGATGGGGCAGCGCGGGTCCTCGTAGATCTTCAGGGTCTTCTTGGCCGAGTCCTTGCCGATGACGACCGTGGTGCCCTTGGCTCCCGTGGTGTTGGCCGGGGCGACGACCTTGGCGTCCTTCTGGGCCTCCCAGTGGCTGGGCTTGTTGGCCTGGACGACCGCGTAGCCGATGCCGCCGGCTATCGCGAGGACGCCGACTATGGAGGCGGCGACGATGATCTGCCGCTTCGCCTTCGCCCGCTTGGCCTCGCGCTCGCGCTCGATGCGCAGCCGCTCACGGGCCGCCGTCTTCGCCGCCTGGCTGTTCCGCTTGCTCATGGTGATGTTCTCCGTCGGGGACGCGCACAGTTCGTGTGCGCAATACGTAAGGGGGACTGGCGGTGCTCGAAAGGTGCCTCACGCGAAGGCGGGCGAGCACGGCGGTCCACGTCGTCCCAGACAGCGGGCGAGGATCCGGTCGCGGGCGGTGGGCGTGCGGTCGGCGGACCGCGACGGCAGCCGGGGCCCGGCCGGGGCCCGGGTCACCGTCACCGCGGCGACCGCCAGCAGCAGCGGCCGGAAGGTGGTCGCCCCCACGGCGCGCAGCAGCTGGGCCAGGGCCCGCTCGCCCCGGCGCAGCCAGACGGCGGCGGCGAGCCCCACGCCGAGGTGCGCGCCGAGCAGCAGCCAGGCGGTGGCCGGGTCGGCGTGCGCCACCGCGGCGGCGAGGCGTTCGGTACCCGTGGCCCCGGCCATCCGGGCCAGCGGTGTGCCGATCTCACCGCCCCCGCACAGCACGTCCAGGCCGACCGACCGCAGCGGTCCGGCGACCGGGCCGCCCGACCGGCCGTAACAGGCGTGCTGTCCCGTGGTGAACACCGTGTCGGCGGCCAGTTCCAGCGGGATCAGCAGGGCCGCGATCCGTCCGAAGGAGCGCTCGCGGCCCGCGAGGGCGTACGCGAGCACGAACACGGTGGCGGCGACCGCGGCCACCGTGCCCATCGGCAGCGGGACCCGGGACAGCAGCACGTGCGACGCGGTGCTGAGCGTCACGACCACTGCCGTGAACAGCGCCGCGCGTACGGCTCTGAGCGGGATCCCGGATATGTCCATAGCGAGAGGAGAGTCTGTCACGGGGGCCGGTAAGGGACCCCTAAAGGATGCCTGTGAGAGAGCGGACGGCCAAAGCCCCGGCTCAGAGCTTCTTACAGACCGGGGATCCGGCCGTTGCGGAACAGGTCCACGAAGGTCTGGTGGTCGGCACGCGCGCGTGCGCCGTAGCTGTGCGCGAAGTCGGTCAGCAGCGGGACGAAGCCCTCCTCGTCGCCCGCGATCGCCGCGTCGATGGCCCGCTCCGTGGAGAACGGCACCAGGGACTCACCGGACTGGTCGTCCGCCGCCGAGTGCATCGTGGCCGTGGCCCGGCCGAGGTCGGCCACGACCTGGGCGATCTCCTCCGCGTCGTCGATGTCGCCCCAGTCGAGATCCACCGCGTACGGCGAGACCTCGGCGACCAGCTGGCCCGCGCCGTCCAGCTCCGTCCAGCCCAGCCACGGGTCGGCGTGCGCCTGGAGGGCGCGCTGGGAGATGACCGTGCGGTGCCCCTCGTGCTGGAAGTAGTCGCGGATCGCCGGGTCCGTGACGTGCCGGGAGACGGCCGGGGTCTGGGCCTGCTTGATGTAGATCACCACATCGTTCTCCAGGGCGTCGCTGTGGCCCTCCAGCAGGATGTTGTACGACGGCAGCCCCGCCGAGCCGATGCCGATGCCGCGCCGGCCGACGACGTCCTTCACGCGGTAGGAGTCCGGGCGGGCCAGCGAACTGTCCGGGAGCGTCTCCAGGTAGCCGTCGAAGGCGGCGAGAACCTTGTAGCGCGTGGCCGCGTCCAGCTCGACGGAGCCGCCCCCGGGCGCGAAGCGCCGCTCGAAGTCGCGGATCTCGGTCATCGACTCCAGCAGCCCGAACCGGGTCAGCGACCGGGCGTCGCGCAGCGCGTCCAGCAGCGGGCCCTGTGCCGTGTCCAGCGTGAACGGGGGCACCTCGTCGCTCTTGGCGCCGGTGGCCAGGGCGTGGATCCGCTCGCGGTAGGAGACCGCGTAGATCGTCACCAGCTCGGAGATCTGCTCGTCGCTGAGCGCCTTGGCGTACCCGATGAGGGCGATGGAGGCGGCGAAGCGCTTCAGGTCCCAGGTGAAGGGGCCGACGTAGGCCTCGTCGAAGTCGTTGACGTTGAAGATCAGGCGGCCGTTGGCGTCCATGTACGTGCCGAAGTTCTCCGCGTGCAGGTCGCCGTGGATCCACACGCGCGAGGTGCGCTCGTCCAGGAACGGGCCGCTGAGTACTTTCCCGCCACCCCGCCCGGCGTTCTCCTCGTCCAGGTCGTGGTAGAAGAGCGCTGCCGTGCCCCGGTAGAACGCGAAGGCCGAGGCCGCCATCTTCCGGAACTTCACGCGGAACGCAGCCGGGTCGGCGGCCAGGAGCTCGCCGAAGGCGGTGTCGAAGACGGCGAGAATTTCCTCACCGCGGTGCTCGTCGTCGAGCTGCGGGAACGACATCGCTGGGTGCCTCCTGGTGGTGCGTCTGGGGACGGCAGGTCCGCCCTCTGCGTAACGTGCGGCGGTCCGCGGGAGTGCCCGCGAGCCCCGCACGAAGGTACGCGGGTCAGGCCCCCGAGTGTCAGTGGCGAGGCATAGACTTCGACGCTGTCCCCCAGACTGTCCGCAGCCTGTCGGGCCCCATTCGACATACGTTTTCCCTGGAGGCCGCAGCCGTGTCAAAGCCGCCGTTCACGCACCTGCACGTCCACACCCAGTACTCGCTGCTGGACGGTGCCGCGCGGCTGAAGGACATGTTCAACGCGTGCAACGAGATGGGCATGTCGCACATCGCCATGTCCGACCACGGCAACCTCCACGGGGCGTACGACTTCTTCCACTCCGCGCAGAAGGCCGGGGTCACCCCGATCATCGGCATCGAGGCGTACGTCGCGCCCGAGTCGCGCCGCAACAAGCGCAAGATCCAGTGGGGCCAGCCGCACCAGAAGCGGGACGACGTCTCCGGTTCCGGTGGTTACACCCACAAGACGATGTGGGCGGTGAACAGGACCGGCCTGCACAACCTCTTCCGGCTCTCCTCGGACGCCTACGCCGAGGGCTGGCTCCAGAAGTGGCCCCGGATGGACAAGGAGACCATCGCCCAGTGGTCCGAGGGCATCGTCGCCTCCACCGGCTGCCCCTCCGGCGAGGTCCAGACCCGGCTGCGTCTCGGCCACTTCGACGAGGCCCTCAAGGCCGCCGCCGACTACCAGGACATCTTCGGCAAGGACCGCTACTTCCTGGAGCTGATGGACCACGGCATCGAGATCGAGCGCCGGGTCCGCGACGGCCTGCTGGAGATCGCCAAGAAGCTCGGCATCCCCCCGCTGGTCACCAACGACTCGCACTACACCTACTCGCACGAGGCGAGCGCCCACGACGCCCTGCTGTGCATCCAGACCGGCAAGAACCTCTCCGACCCCGACCGCTTCAGGTTCGACGGCACCGGCTACTACCTGAAGTCCACGGACGAGATGTACGCCATCGACTCCTCGGACGCCTGGCAGGAGGGCTGCGCCAACACCCGGCTGATCGCCGAGATGGTCGACACCACGGGCATGTTCGAGAAGCGCGACCTGATGCCCAAGTTCGACATCCCGGAGGGGTACACGGAGGTCAGCTGGTTCCGCGAGGAGACCCTGCGCGGCATGCACCGCCGCTTCCCGGACGGCATCCCGGACGACCGCATGAAGCAGGTCGAGTACGAGATGGACACCATCATCTCGATGGGCTTCCCGGGCTACTTCCTCGTGGTCGCCGACTTCATCATGTGGGCCAAGAAGCAGGGCATCGCGGTCGGCCCCGGCCGAGGCTCCGCGGCCGGCTCGATCGTCGCCTACGCCCTCGGCATCACCGACCTCGACCCCATCCCGCACGGCCTGATCTTCGAGCGGTTCCTCAACCCCGAGCGCATCTCCATGCCCGATGTCGACATCGACTTCGACGAGCGCCGGCGCGTCGAGGTGATCCGCTACGTGACGGAGAAGTACGGCGCCGACAAGGTCGCCATGATCGGCACGTACGGCACCATCAAGGCCAAGAACGCGATCAAGGACTCCGCGCGCGTGCTGGGCTACCCGTACGCGATGGGCGACCGCCTCACCAAGGCCATGCCCGCCGACGTCCTCGGCAAGGGCATCAACCTCGACGGCATCACCAACCCCGAGCACCCCCGCTACTCGGAGGCGGGCGAGATCCGGGCGATGTACGAGAACGAGCCGGACGTGAAGAAGGTCATCGACACCGCCAAGGGCGTCGAGGGCCTGGTCCGGCAGATGGGCGTGCACGCCGCCGGCGTGATCATGTCCAGCGAGACCATCACCGACCACGTCCCGGTCTGGGTCAGGCACACCGACGGCGTGACCATCACGCAGTGGGACTACCCGAGCTGTGAGTCGCTCGGCCTGCTGAAGATGGACTTCCTCGGCCTGCGCAACCTGACGATCATGGACGACGCCGTCAAGATGGTGAAGTCCAACAAGGGGATCGACATCGATCTCCTGAGCCTCCCGCTCGACGACCCCACGACCTTCGAACTGCTCCAGCGCGGCGACACCCTCGGCGTCTTCCAGTTCGACGGCGGCCCCATGCGCTCCCTGCTCCGGCTGATGAAGCCGGACAACTTCGAAGACATCTCCGCCGTGTCGGCCCTGTACCGCCCGGGCCCGATGGGCATGAACTCCCACACGAACTACGCGCTGCGCAAGAACGGGCAGCAGGAGATCACGCCGATCCACCCCGAGCTGGAGGAGCCGCTCAGGGAGGTCCTGGACGTCACCCACGGCCTGATCGTCTACCAGGAGCAGGTGCAGAAGGCCGCCCAGATCATCGCCGGCTACTCGCTCGGCGAGGCCGACATCCTCCGCCGCGTGATGGGCAAGAAGAAGCCCGAGGAACTGGCGAAGAACTTCGTGCTGTTCAAGGAGGGCGCCCGTAAGAAGGGCTACAGCGACGAGGCCATCCAGGCGCTCTGGGACGTGCTGGTCCCCTTCGCCGGCTACGCGTTCAACAAGGCGCACTCCGCCGCGTACGGACTCGTCTCGTACTGGACGGCGTACCTCAAGGCGAACCACCCCGCCGAGTACATGGCCGCGCTCCTGACGTCCGTGAAGGACGACAAGGACAAGTCGGCCGTCTACCTCAACGAGTGCCGCCGCATGGGCATCAAGGTGCTCCCGCCGGACGTCAACGAGTCGGTGTCCAACTTCGCCGCCCAGGGCGACGACGTGATCCTCTTCGGCCTCTCCGCCGTGCGCAACGTCGGTACGAACGTCGTCGAGTCGATCATCAGGTGCCGCAAGGCCAAGGGGAAGTACACCTCGTTCCCGGACTACCTCGACAAGGTGGAGGCGGTGGTCTGCAACAAGCGCACCACCGAATCGCTGATCAAGGCCGGCGCCTTCGACGCCATGGGCCACACCCGCAAGGGCCTGACCGCGCAGTACGAACCGATGATCGACAACGTGGTCGCGGTCAAGCGCAAGGAGGCCGAGGGGCAGTTCGACCTCTTCGGCGGCATGGGGGAGGAGCAGAGCGACGAGCCGGGCTTCGGGCTCGACGTGGAGTTCACCACCGAGGAGTGGGACAAGACCTATCTGCTCGCCCAGGAGCGGGAGATGCTCGGTCTGTACGTCTCCGACCACCCGCTGTTCGGTCTGGAGCACATCCTGTCCGACAAGGCCGACGCGGGCATCTCCCAGCTGACCGGCGGTGAGCACGCGGACGGCGCGGTCGTCACCATCGGCGGCATCATCTCGGGCCTCCAGCGCAAGATGACCAAGCAGGGCAACGCCTGGGCCATCGCCACCGTCGAGGACCTCGCCGGCTCGATCGAGTGCATGTTCTTCCCGGCGACGTACCAGCTCGTCTCGACCCAACTCGTCGAGGACGCCGTGGTGTTCGTCAAGGGCCGCCTCGACAAGCGTGAGGACGTGCCGCGGCTGGTCGCGATGGAGCTGCAGGTCCCCGACCTGTCGAACGCGGGCACCAACGCGCCCGTCGTACTGACCATCCCGGCCACGCGGGTCACCCCGCCGCTGGTCAGCCGCCTCGGCGAGGTCCTCAGTCACCACAAGGGCGACAGCGAGGTCCGGATCAGGCTCCAGGGGCCGACCAAGACGACCGTGCTGCGCCTGGACCGGCACCGGGTGAAGCCGGACCCGGCGCTCTTCGGCGACCTGAAGGTGCTGCTCGGGCCGTCCTGCCTGGCGGGCTGACGCCGCGGGAGCGGGCTCTTGACGCGCGTGAGGGGCGTACCCGGTACCTGGTACGCCCCTCGCGCATGTGCGTGGGTCTCAACAACCCGTTACACAGATGTCAGTTGTGGCCGAAGCTGCGCTTCCGCTTGCGGGACGCCACGTCGCCGGGGGTCAGCTCGACCTCGGGCTGGGGCTCCGTCTCCGCCGCGGGGCTGCGGTCCGCCCGCTGCCCGCGTTCGGTCGGACGCTGCTGCTTACGGTCACGGTTCTTGTTCTTGGCCATGGTGATGCCTCCTGTGGGGGACTAGGGGCCAGGGCCGGGACCAGATTCACACAGGCCGACAACGATCGCATGTCGGACAATTACCCTGCGTGACAGGGGCAGTCGGAGCGGGCCGGAGCGAAACGCCACGCCGAAGATCGAGTTCCGGCCGTTAACCTCCGCGCCGTCGGGCAGACTCGAAGCAAGCCCGAAGCAAACCTCCCGGGAAGAGGGTGAGTCGTGTGGACCGCTGCATCGTCCTGGTGGACGCGGGGTATCTGCTGGGGGCGGCGGCGAGTCTCCTCGCCGGAGAACCCTCACGATCCCGGATCACCGTCGACCACACCGCCCTCATCCAGGGGCTGCGCGAACGCGCCGAGTCGGACACCCAGCAGCCGCTGCTGCGGATCTACTGGTTCGACGGCGCCCCCGACCGCGTCCCGCAGCCCGAGCACCGCAGGCTGCGCGTGATGCCCCGGGTCACCGTCCGGCTGGGCGCGCTGACCCGCAGCGACGGCCGCTGGGCGCAGAAGGGCGTGGACGCCGCGATGCACGCCGAGCTCACCGAGCTGGCCCGCAACCGCGCCTGCTCCGACGTCGTCCTGGTGACCGGGGACGGCGACCTGCTGCCGGGCATGATGGCCGCCAAGGAGCACGGTGTCGCCGTCCACCTGTGGGCCGTGCAGGCCGCCGACGGCGACTACAACCAGTCCGAGGACCTGGTCGCCGAGGCCGACGAGCGGCGCGTCCTGGACCGGGCGTGGATCACCAAGGCCGTCCGCGCCAAGGAGCACACCGGCGTGTGCGCCCCGCAGCCCGCGACCCGGCCCGAGATCGCCGCGATCCTCTCCGCCCCGCTGCCCGAGTCCGCGCTCGCCGCCGCGGCCGAGCGCCCCGCCCCGCAGCCGCAGCACCCCGCGACCGGCCCTGGGCAGAACGGCGCGGAGGAACGGGCGCCCGCCGCCAAAGTGGTCCCCACGCCCAAAGACCTGGCCGCCCTGCGCGCCCCCGGCCCCCAGTCCGCCCAGCAGCCCGCCTCCGCCACCCTCCGCTGGTCCTCCGACAAGGGCTGGGTCGACCGGCCCACGGCCGAGCCCCCCGAGGCCGCCTCGATGCCGACGCTCGCCCAGCTGACCACGGCCGAGCAGCGGTGGGCCGACCGCGAGGAGGACATCACCACCGTCGGCGGCGACCCCTACGAGGTGGGGCAGGTCTTCGCCCGGCGCTGGGTCGAGCGCCTCGGCGACCAGAGCCACCTGCAGAAACTGTCCGGGATGTACCCACGCATCCCGCACCGCGTCGACGGGGAGCTGCTGCGCTACGCCGCCCGCTTCGGCCTGCTCGCCCACAAGGACGACCAGATCGACGAGCGGGACCGCTACGCCATCCGGGCCGGTTTCTGGAAGGAGATCGGCGTGCGCACGGGAGTGGAGCACGCGCCCGTCGGCGAATGAGGACTTTGCCGACGGATTTCCCGCCCGGGACCGACCCGAGAGCGGGCCGGGGCAGTCGACCCCGTAGTCTCGTCCCTTGTGAGTAAGCGCGCGGCACAGGCATTTCGGCACGAGGGTGACGTCGTGTGCGCGGTGCGCGGGCTGACCAAGACCTACCCGGCCGTCCGCGGACGGCGCGGCGCTCCCGGAACACCCGAGGTCCGCGCCACGGACGACGTGACGCTGGACATCCGGCGCGGCGAGATCTTCGGCCTGCTCGGGCCGAACGGCGCCGGCAAGTCCACCCTCGTACGGCAGCTCACCGGGCTGATGCGGCCCGACCGCGGCAGCGTGGAGATCCTCGGGCACGACATCGTGCGCCACCCGGAGCGGGCCGCGCGGATCCTCGCCTATCTCGGGCAGGAGTCCACCGCCCTCGACGAGCTGACCGTGTCGCTCGCCGCCGAGACCACCGGGCGCCTGCGCGGCCTGGACATCCGGCGGGCGCGGGCCGAGCGGGACGACGTCCTCGACGAGCTGGGGCTCGCGCCGCTCGCCGGGCGGCCGCTGAAGAAGCTCTCCGGGGGCCAGCGGCGCCTGGCGTGCTTCGCCGCGGCGCTGGTGGGGGAGCGGCCGCTGCTCGTGCTCGACGAGCCGACCACCGGCATGGACCCGGTGGCGCGGCGGGCCGTGTGGTCCGCCGTCGACCGGCGGCGGGCCGACCGCGGGACGACCGTGCTGCTCGTCACCCACAACGTCATCGAGGCCGAGACCGTGCTGGACCGGGTGGCCGTCCTCGACCGAGGGCGGGTGATCGCCTGCGACACCCCGGCCGGGCTCAAGGAGCAGGTCGCCGGCGAGGTGCGCGTCGACCTGGTGTGGCGGGACGCCGCGCCGCTGCACGTCCCCGAGGTGGCCGCGCTGCGGGACCGGGCCGTGGAGTCGGGCCGCCTGTGGACGCTCCGGCTCGGGCCCGAGGAGGCCCGGGCGGTCGTCGCCACCGTCACCGGAGGAGCCGCCTTCGCCGCCCTGGACGACTTCACGCTGGCCACGCCGAGCCTGGAGGACGTGTACCTGGCGCTGGGCGGTGCCGCGCAGCAAGGGCTGGTGAAGGCGTGAGGAACGTGAGGAACACCGAGGCCTTGAGTGCGTGGGCCGCCGCGTACGTACCGAACAGGGCGACTGCCGCAGTGGACCCGACGAAGGGGAGCAGCGCGACGTGAGTGTCGTACCCGCCGATGTCCTGCCGGGCAGTGCCCTGGCCGTGGACGAGCCCGCCGTGTGCGCGGCCGAGCTCGGACCCCGGGCGCGGCTGTGGCCGTCGCTGGCGGCCGTGTACCGGGCGCAGCTGTCCCGGGCGCGGGTCGCGCGGATCCCGCTGCTGTTCGTGGCGACGTTCCAGTCGGTCGGGATCATGATCCTGATGCGCGGGGTCGTGGACGACGGGGCGGAGGCGCAGGCCGTCGTCGCCGGGTCGTCCGTCCTGGTGGTGGCCTTCGTCGCGCTGAACCTGCTCGCGCAGTACTTCGGGCAGCTGCGGGCCAGCGGCGGGCTCGACCACTACGCGACGCTGCCGGTGCCGCCGGCGGCGGTGGTGCTGGGCGCGGCGGGCGCGTACGCGTCGTTCACCGTGCCCGGGACCGTCGTGACGGCCGTGTTCGGCTGTGTGCTGTTCGGGCTGCCGCTGGCCCATCTGTGGGTCCTGGTGGCCGTGATCCCGCTGGCGGGCGCCGCGCTTGCCGGGCTGGGGGCGGCGCTCGGGCTGCTCGCGCCCCGGCCGGAGCTGGCCACGCTGCTCGGGCAGCTGGGCATGTCGGCGGCGCTGCTGCTGGGCGTGCTGCCGGCGGACCGGATGCCGGAGGTCGTGCGGTTCGCGCGGGATCTGCTGCCGTCGACGTACGGCGTGGAGGCCTTCGCGCGGACGTTCGGGCCGAACCCCGACTGGGCCTTCGTGCTCGGCGACCTCGCCGTGTGCGGGCTCGTGGGCGTGGTCTCGCTGGCCGTGGCGACCTGGGCGTACCGCCGGGCGGCCGTCCGGTGAGCGGGGAGGGATCGTCCGGTGACGCGGGGCACAGGCGGGCCTGGCACGATGGCAGGGTGACCGCACCACTGAATCCGCCACCGCCGCCGCATGAACGTTCCGCACAGGATGCGTGGCCGCCGCCGGGCGCCGGGTCCGGGGGGCACGGATCCCGGGCTCCCGGGTCTCAGCACGCCGAATACGCCGAACGCGCCGACTACGCCGCGTACTCCGGGCACGGCTGGTACGGGCAGGACGGGCCCGGCATGAAGACGGAAATGCGGGAGGCCGGCGTGGTCGCCCTCGCGGTGGCGCTCGGCGGGGTGCTGCTCGGAGTGCTGTGGTGGTGGCTCGCGCCGCACGTGCCGCTGATCGGGGACGTGGTCGAGGGGAAGTGGATCGTCTACCTGAAGGACACCGAGGGGGAGCAGGCCGTCGGGGTCGACGGCACGTTCTCCTTGCTCGGGCTGGCCTTCGGGGTCGTCAGCGCCCTGGTCGTGTTCCTGCTGCGGCGGCGTGGGGGTGTGCCGCTGGTGGTGGGGCTGGCCATCGGGGGGCTGCTCGGGTCGTTGCTGGCCTGGCGGGTCGGGGTGTGGCTCGGGCCTGCGGAGGACGTGGTCGCGCGTGCGCGGGAGCTGGGGCGGGGGGTGACGTTCTCCGCGCCGTTGAAGTTGGGGGCGAAGGGGGCGTTGCTGGCCTGGCCGCTTGCCGCGCTGCTGTTGCATCTCGGGCTCATGGCGTTGTTCGGGCCTCGGGATCCGGAGCCGGAGCTTGGGCATGGGCCTTATGAGGCACCGCCTGCCGCATAAGTGCCCGGCGTTTGGGCTGAGGCGGGGTGGGTGCGCAGCCCGGCGTAGCGGGGTGCCGCTGCGCCCACCCGTGCCGCCCTTAGCGGCACGATTGCCCGCAGCTCAAGTCAATCGCCCAACAGGGGCCAGTACCGCCCCCGTCAGCTTCTGCAAGTCCTCCGGGGACAGTTCCACCTCCAGCCCTCTCCGGCCCGCCGAGACGCAGATCGTCGGGTGGGAGGACGCCGATGCGTCGAGGACCGTCGGCAGCTTCTTGCGCTGGCCCAAGGGCGAGATACCGCCCCTGACGTAGCCCGTCGTGCGTTCCGCCAGGGTCGGGTCGGCCATCGTCGCGCGTTTGCCGCCCACCGCCGCCGCAAGGGCCTTCAGGTCGAGTTGGCCCGCCACAGGGACCACCGCGACCGTCAGGGCGCCGTCGATGTCGGCCACCAGCGTCTTGAAGACGCGGTCGGGGGAGACGCCCATCGCCTCGGCCGCCTCCTCGCCGTAGGAGGGGTGGGCGGGGTCGTGGTCGTAGGAGTGGACCGTGAACTCCACGCCCGCCGCCGTGAGGGCGACGGTCGCGGGGGTGCCGCCCGGCTGGTGCTGCTTCTTCGACTTCTTCGCCATCCCGGTCCGCTTCAGTTGAGACTCGTCGGGCCGCGCGTCAGGTCCGACGACGGCAACGACGGCAGATTACGGATGATGGCCGTCTCGGAGCGAAGGAGTTTCAGCTCGTCGCGCAGCCGGGAAGCCGTGTCGGGCGCCTGGAGCAGGCGTTGCTTGGTGGGGGTGTCCAGCATCATCGCCGCGGCCACCAGGTACGACACCACGCCCGGCTCGTCGGGCAGGTCGGCGCCGGTCGTCAGGGACCGTTCCCGCGCGCCCGCCAGCCGCTTCTGGTACTGGCGGAAGGACCGCAGCACCCCCTCGGCCAACGGCGCCGCCTCGTCGCCGGGTTCCTCCGGCAACGTCTCCAGCTCGGCCGTCAGGAACGGACCCGACGCCTCCACCGACAGCAGCCGTACCCGGGTCGTGCCGGTCGCCAGCACCTCGAAGGAGCCGTCGGTCCGCTCCCGGATCGTCGCCGCGTCCGCGATACAGCCCACCTTGTGGAACGCCTTGGCCGGGTCCGCGCCGAAGCCGGCGGCGGGCCCCCGCTCGGGCAGCGACGTGGGGTCGGGCATGCCGGGCGCGCTCGGGGCCACCTCGTGGCCGTCGCGGATCGCCACGACGGCGAACCGGCGCGGCTCGTCCTCCGGCGTCTTCAGCAGTTCGCGCATCATGGCGCGATACCGCTCCTCGAAGACGTTGAGCGGGAGCACGAGCCCCGGGAACAGCACCGAGTTCAGGGGGAAGAGGGGGAGCCGGACGGTGGTCACGACGCAAAAGCCTAATGGTCGCCGGAGCGGACTCGTCCGCCCCGTTCACTCCGTGGATGCCCGGCAGGCCGGACGGCTGCTCCGGACAGGATGTCGTCGCGTACCCGCAGGAAGTGGCCGAGCGGGTCGTCCGACACCTGGTCCCAGGGGAACGAGGTGGCGTACGGGCCGTTCAGGAGCAGCTGTTCCCGGGCGTCCGGCCAGCGCTCCAGGCGCACCAGGACGAAGACCAGCAGGTTCCGCATCCGGGCCGGCCAGGGGTCGGCGGCCGGCAGCCGCGGGGACAGAGCGATGGCCCGGTCGGCGGCGGCGTCCAGCCGTTCGCGCGGCAGCTCGGGTCCGCAGCCGTCGGTGAGGTAGCCGAAGGCCGCCCGCAGCGGGAGCGCCTGGACGAGGGCGTCGGCGGGCGCGTCCTGGGCGGCCCGGTCGGCGAAGTCGAAGCACTCCTGGTGCGAACCGTGCCAGGAGGCGGCCAGATAGCGCAGGGCCGATTCGTGGCAGCCGTAGTGGTGCGGGGCGCGGCGGACGGCCGCCGCCCACAGTTCCTCGAAGTAGCTGTGTCCGGCCTGGGCGCCGCGCGCGTGGTCCAGCGCGAGCCGCCAGGGGACGGGATCGCCGTGGTCGGCCCGCGCGGCGGCCGTGATCAGCGGGCTCACCTCGCGCAGCGCCTCGGCCCGGGCCGGTGACCGCCAGGCGCGGTCCACCGCCAGCTGGGCCCCGAGCAGCAGCGCGTCCGGGTCCTGCGGGGCCGTGGCGAGCCAGGCGTCCAGCCAGTCGGGGCGCGAGCGGGCGAAGGCGGCCAGCCGGGTCACGTACCGGTCGCGCCGCTCCCACTCGGCCGCCGCCCGGGTCGCGCGGAGCAGCCCGGAGGCCGGTCCGTGGTCGCCGCGGGCGGCCGCGACCAGTGCCGGACTGAGCCGGGCGTCGGGCGCGTCGAGCACCACCTCGTCGTCGGCGCGCGGCCTGCTGACGGGGCGGGGAGCGGTCCTTGTCATCCGGCCCGGGCGGATGAACGGAAGCTGCATGGCCATGGTGCCGACCATTGAAAGTCCGCTGGTCATGGCGGCGCCAGATCGTTCGGGGAACTCGCGGAAAGTTGTACGCCGCAAGGTCAAGAGAACGTAAAGCTGTGACAGTTCAACAACACTGGTCACAGCGACATCATCAGTTGCGCCGCAGCAACCGTGTCGCCCCCGCCGCCACCGTCGTCGCCAGGATCCAGCCCAGCAGGATCATGGCCGTCGCCAGCCACTGCCAGCCCCCGCGCAACTGCCAGAAACCCACCTGGCCGAGGTCGATCACCGGCAGCAGCAGATCGAGCGTGAACAGCGCGGGGTTCCACTCCGGATGCTCGCCCCGCTTCAGCGGCGGATGCCCGGCCTGGGCGAAGGCGAATGAGCCCGCCGCCCACAGCACCGCCATCCACACCGCGGCCCGGGCCGGCCGGTACCCGTAGGCGACCGTCCAGTCCTGCGCGTAACCCCACAGCTTGGCGGCCGGCGGCAGGCTCTCCCGGTGCCGGCGCTGCTTGGCGAGCAGCACCTCGCGGGCGTCCTCGTCCTCCCCGCCGGCCCGCAGCACGGCCGCGAGCCGCTCGTACGGCTCCGGGTTGTACTCGGCGGTCGCCGCCGCCACCCAGTCCAGCCGCTCGGCCAGCGGGAACGGCCCGCGCGGCACCAGGTTCTCGTAGGTGAAGCCGCCCATGTGCAGCCGCCCGGGGCCGGGCCACGCGTCCGCCCGGTCCATCAGGTTGACGATCTTCGCCCCCGACAGCACGACACGCCCGCGCGCGGGACCCTCGCCGAGGAACCGCAGCTCCGGCGTCTGCACGCGGCGCAGTGACAGCTCCTGGTCGTCCGTGAGGGTGAATCTGGCCTGCTCGAAGTCGACCGCGTCGCCGAACCGCCCGTCGTCCAGCCGGATCCCGCCCTCGCACGCGAACCGCTGGATCCGAGTCCCGCGCGCCGGGGTCATCCCGCTCATCGCCTGGGCGCCGACGCCCGCCGGGGTCAGGTACAGGCTGCGCTCGACGGTCAGCTGCGGAGCGTTGAAGGCGAGCCGCTCGTACGGGTTGGACAGGCGGGCGCCGCGCAGGCTCAGGGACACGCCGATGGTGGCGGCGCGCAGGCTCAGCTCGCCGTGCGACTCCAGCAGCTCGGCCTGTAAGTCCTGGCCGACGGTCAGGCCGTCCGCGGCGATCGACCGGCCGTGGCGGTCCCGGTGCACGATCGCCTGGTTGAGCATCAGGTCCGTGCCGATCTGGGCGTCCGTGAGCCGGATGCCGCGGTGGAAGCGGCAGCGCGGCAGATGCAGATCGCCCTCCGTCTGCACCCGGGCCGCCTCCAGCCGCGGCACCGAGCAGTCCACCATCCGCACGGTCGTGAAGCGGGCCTCCGGCAGCAGCACGTCCTGCTCGAACCGGCACTGGCGCATCTCGACGTACGGCACCACCGTGCCGCCCGCGAGGTCCAGCGAGCCGCTGATCAGCACGCCGGTCAGTTTCAGCGACGACACCCGGCCGGCCAGGGCGGGCGGGCCGTCCAGGAGCAGCCAGCAGACGATCCGGGCCCGCACGGTCCGCTCCTCGCCCCAGGGGTGGCCGCCGTGCGGGTCGTCCACCACCGGGTCACCGCTGCTCAGGTCGTACACACTGCCGTTGCGGAACGCCTGCCACATCCCGGCCTCGGCCGCCGTCAGGTCGTCGGGCAGCTCCCCGGCACGCACGCCGGCCCCCTCGGTCACGTCTCTTCCTTCCTCCCCGGATACTCGCGGGTCAGATGCTTCGTACACCTGTTCATGCCCGCTGAGTGACGCCCCGAACGCGAAACGTGAAGGGGATCTTCCGGGTTCCGGCGCCGGTCTGTATCAGCCATTGATACGAGCGGACGGCGCGGGAATCGGGTCTGAGAGAATTGAGCACGTGATCTCCCGAATCGATCTGCGCGGCGACGCCCTCCCCGAGGGCCCCGCCCTGCGTGACCTGCTGCCCCGAGCCGAGTTCGACGTTCAGGCCGCCCTGGAGAAGGTGCGTCCGATCTGCGAGGACGTGCATCATCGGGGCGACGCGGCGCTGATCGATTTCGCCGAGCGGTTCGACGGGGTCAGGCTCGACCAGGTGCGGGTGCCGGCCGCCGCGCTCACGCGCGCGCTGGAGGAGCTCGACCCGGCCGTGCGCGCGGCCCTGGAGGAGTCCATCCGGCGCGCCCGGACCGTCCACCGCGAGCAGCGCCGCAGCACGCACACCACCCAGGTGGTGCCCGGCGGCTCCGTGACCGAGAAGTGGGTTCCGGTCGACCGCGTCGGGCTGTACGCGCCCGGCGGCCGGTCCGTGTATCCGTCCTCCGTGGTCATGAACGTCGTGCCCGCCCAGGAGGCCGGCGTCGAGTCCATCGCGCTCGCCTCCCCGGCCCAGGCCCCCGCTTTTGAAAATGATCCAGCCGGCGGGCTGCCGCACCCGACGATCCTCGCCGCCTGCGCCCTGCTCGGCGTCGACGAGGTGTACGCGGCCGGCGGTGCCACGGCCGTCGCGATGTTCGCCTACGGCACCGAGTCCTGCCCGCCCGCCACCATGGTCACCGGCCCGGGCAACATCTGGGTCGCCGCCGCCAAGCGCTACTTCACCGGCAAGATCGGCATCGACGCCGAGGCCGGCCCGACCGAGATCGCGGTCCTCGCCGACGACACGGCCGACCCGGTGCACGTCGCCTCCGACCTGATCAGCCAGGCCGAGCACGACCCGCTGGCCGCCGCCGTCCTGGTCACCGACTCCGCCGAGCTCGCGGACGCGGTGGAGAAGGAGCTGGAGCCGCAGGTCGCGGCCACCAAGCACGTCGACGACCGGATCCTCCCGGCCCTGTCCGGCAAGCAGTCCGCCATCGTCCTGGTCGACGGCATCGACGAGGGCCTGAAGGTGGTCGACGCGTACGGCGCCGAGCACCTGGAGATCCAGACGGCCGACGCCGCCGCCGTGGCCGACCGCGTCCGGAACGCCGGCGCGATCTTCATCGGTCCCTGGGCGCCGGTCTCCCTCGGCGACTACGCGGCCGGCTCCAACCACGTCCTGCCCACCGGCGGCTGCGCCTGCCACTCCTCGGGCCTGTCCGTCCAGTCCTTCCTGCGCGGCATCCACATCGTCGACTACACGAAGGACGCGCTGGCCGAGGTCGCGCACCACGTGGTCACGCTGGCGGAGGCGGAGGACCTGCCCGCGCACGGCGCGGCGATCAAGGCGAGGTTTGTCGGAGACGAACAAATGTCGCGCGGGTGGAAGGTGCCGGAGAGCAAGTGAGCGACGTACGCATCGACGATCTGCCCGTACGGGACGAGCTGCGCGGCAAGTCCCCCTACGGCGCACCCCAGCTGGACGTCCCCGTCCGGCTGAACACCAACGAGAACCCCTACCCGCTGCCCGAGCCGCTGGTCGAGCGCATCGCCGAGCGGGTCCGTGAGGCGGCCCGCAACCTCAACCGCTACCCGGACCGGGACGCGGTCGAGCTGCGCACGAAACTCGCCGAGTACCTGACCGACACCTCCGGCCACGAGGTCGGCCTCGCCAACGTCTGGGCGGCCAACGGCTCCAACGAGGTCATCCAGCAGCTGCTGCAGACCTTCGGCGGGCCCGGCCGCACCGCGATCGGCTTCGAGCCGTCGTACTCGATGCACGGGCTGATCGCGCGCGGCACGGGCACCGGCTGGATCTCGGGGCCGCGGGGCGACGACTTCACGATCGACCTCGCAGCCGCCGAGAAGGCGATCGCCGAGCACCGGCCCGACGTCGTCTTCATCACCACCCCCAACAACCCCACGGGCAACGCGGTCCCGCCCGAGACGGTCCTCGCGCTCTACGAGGCCGCGCAGGCGGCGAAGCCGTCGATGGTCGTCGTCGACGAGGCCTACATCGAGTTCAGCCACGGCGACTCGCTGCTGCCGCTGCTCGACGGGCGCCCCCGCCTCGTCGTCTCCCGCACGATGTCGAAGGCGTTCGGCGCCGCCGGCCTGCGCCTCGGCTACCTCGCCGCGCACCCGGCCGTCGTCGACGCCGTCCAGCTCGTCCGGCTGCCCTACCACCTGTCGGCCGTCACCCAGGCGACCGCCTTGGCCGCCCTGGAGCACACCGACACGCTGCTGGGCTACGTCGAACAGCTCAAGGCCGAGCGGGACCGCCTGGTCACCGAACTGCGCGCCACCGGCTACGAGGTCGTCGAGTCCGACGCCAACTTCGTGCAGTTCGGCCGGTTCGAGGACGCGCACACGGTCTGGCAGAAGATCCTCGACCGGGGCGTCCTGGTCCGGGACAACGGCATCCCCGGGTGGCTGCGGGTCTCGGCCGGCACCCCCGAAGAGAACGACGCGTTCCTCGACGCGGTACGTGCACTGAAGAAGGAGCAGAGTTCATGAGCCGCACCGGACGCGTGGAGCGGACGACCAAGGAGACCTCGGTCCTCGTCGAGATCGACCTCGACGGCACCGGCAAGACGGAGATCTCCACCGGCGTCGGCTTCTACGACCACATGCTCGACCAGCTCGGCCGGCACGGTCTGTTCGACCTGACCGTGAAGACCGAGGGCGACCTGCACATCGACTCGCACCACACCATCGAGGACACCGCCCTCGCCCTCGGCGCCGCCTTCAAGCAGGCCCTCGGCGACAAGGTCGGCATCTACCGCTTCGGCAACTGCACGGTCCCGCTGGACGAGTCCCTCGCCCAGGTCACCGTCGACCTGTCCGGCCGCCCCTACCTCGTGCACACCGAGCCCGAGAAGATGGCGCCGATGATCGGCGAGTACGACACCACGATGACCCGGCACATCCTGGAGTCATTCGTCGCCCAGGCCCAGATCGCGCTGCACGTGCACGTGCCCTACGGGCGCAACGCGCACCACATCGTGGAGTGCCAGTTCAAGGCGCTGGCCCGGGCCCTGCGCTACGCCTCCGAGCGTGATCCGCGCGCGGCCGGCATCCTCCCCTCCACGAAGGGCGCCCTGTGAACGGCATCTCGACCCTGCTGATCGTCGTCGGCCTGTTCCTCGTCGGCGGGATCTACTCCTTCGTCAAGCAGAAGATGCCCAAGGGCCTGATCGTGCTGCTCTCCATCGGCGCCGCGATGTGCCTGGCGGCCGGTGTCGTGAGGCTGGAGGTGTGGAATTGAGCGCCCCGTCGAGCTCCCCCTCGAAGAAGCAGAAGAAGGTCGTCGTCTTCGACTACGGCTTCGGCAACGTCCGCTCCGCCGAGCGTGCCCTCGCGCGTGCGGGAGCCGACGTCGAGATCACGCGTGACTACGACAAGGCCATGAACGCCGACGGGCTGCTCGTGCCGGGCGTCGGCGCCTTCGCCTCCTGCATGAAGGGCCTGCGCGAGGCGCGCGGTGACTGGATCGTCGACCGCAGGCTGTCCGGCGGCCGCCCCGTCATGGGCATCTGCGTCGGCATGCAGATCCTCTTCGCCCGCGGCATCGAGCACGGCGTGGAGAGCGAGGGCCTCGACGAGTGGCCCGGCTCGGTGGAACCGCTCCAGGCCGAGATCGTGCCGCACATGGGCTGGAACACCGTCGAAGCAGCGGCCGGCTCGCAGCTGTTCGCCGGCCTGGACCCGGACGCGCGCTTCTACTTCGTGCACTCCTACGCCGTCCACGACTGGTCGCTGGAAATCCACAACCCGGCTATGGAGGCCCCCAAGGTCACCTGGTCCACGCACGGCAAGCCGTTCGTCGCCGCCGTCGAGAACGGCGCCCTGTGGGCCACGCAGTTCCACCCCGAGAAGTCCGGCGACGCCGGAGCCCAGCTCCTCACCAACTGGATCGGAACACTGTGAGCAAGCTCGAACTCCTCCCCGCCGTCGACGTCCGTGACGGCCAGGCGGTGCGCCTGGTGCACGGCGAGTCCGGTACGGAGACCTCCTACGGCTCGCCCCTGGAGGCCGCCCTCGCCTGGCAGCGGTCCGGCGCCGAGTGGCTGCACCTGGTCGACCTGGACGCCGCGTTCGGCACCGGCGACAACCGCGCGCTGATCGCCGAGGTCACCAAGGCCATGGACATCAAGGTGGAGCTGTCCGGCGGCATCCGCGACGACGACACCCTCGCCGCCGCCCTGGCCACCGGCTGCACCCGCGTGAACCTGGGCACGGCCGCCCTGGAGGCCCCCGAGTGGGTCGCCGAGGTCATCGCCGAGCACGGAGACAAGATCGCGGTCGGTCTCGACGTCCGCGGCACGACCCTGCGCGGCCGCGGCTGGACCCGCGACGGCGGCGACCTCTACGAGACGCTGGAGCGCCTGAACAAGGAGGGCTGCGCGCGGTACGTCGTCACGGACATCGCCAAGGACGGCACCCTCCAGGGCCCGAACCTGGAGCTGCTGAAGAACGTCTGCGCGGCGACGGACCGCCCGGTGGTGGCCTCCGGCGGCGTCTCCTCGCTCGACGACCTCCGTGCGATCGCCGAGCTCGTCCCGCTCGGCGTAGAGGGCGCGATCGTAGGGAAGGCGCTGTACGCGAAGGCGTTCACCCTGGAAGAGGCATTGGAGACTGTGTCGTCATGAGCGATGCCGTACGGCGCGTGCAGAGCGGAAGTCCCTGGGAAGAGAGTTTCGGTTTCGCGCGCGCCGTGGCGGCGGGCGATCGGGTGCTGGTGGCGGGCACGACACCCTTCAAGGGCGATGTGCTGTACGGGGAGGGCGACCCGTACGAGCAGGCCAAAGCGGCCTTCACCAGTGCCCTCGAGGCGATCGGCGAGTTCGGGCTCGGTATCGAGTCCGTGGTCCGGACGCGGATGTATCTGGCACACACGCGCGACCTCGACGAAGTGGGCCGGGCCCACAAGGAGCTGTTCGACTCCGTGCGCCCGGTCGCGAGCTTCCTCGTGGTGGACGGCTTCGTCGACCCGCGCGTCCTGGTGTCGGTGGAACTAGAGGCATTCAGAGGAACGGTGGATTCATGACCCTGGCGGTCCGAGTCATCCCCTGCCTGGACGTGGACAACGGCCGGGTCGTCAAGGGCGTCAACTTCCAGAACCTGCGCGACGCGGGCGACCCCGTCGAGATGGCCAAGGTGTACGACGCCGAGGGCGCCGACGAGCTGACGTTCCTGGACATCACCGCCTCGTCGGGCAACCGCGAGACGACGTACGACGTGGTGCGCCGCACGGCCGAGCAGGTGTTCATCCCGCTCACGGTCGGCGGCGGGGTGCGCACCACCGAGGACGTGGACAAGCTGCTGCGGGCCGGCGCGGACAAGGTCGGCGTCAACACGGCCGCGATCGCCCGCCCGGAGCTGATCCGGGAGATCGCCGAGCGCTTCGGTCGCCAGGTCCTGGTCCTGTCGGTGGACGCGCGCCGCACCGAGTCCGGCTCCTTCGAGGTGACCACCCACGGTGGCCGCCGCGGCACCGGCATCGACGCCGTCGAGTGGGCGCACCGGGCCGCCGAGCTGGGCGCCGGCGAGATCCTGCTCAACTCCATGGACGCGGACGGCACCAAGGACGGCTACGACCTGGAGATGATCGCGGCCGTGCGAAAGCACGTGACCGTGCCGGTCATCGCCTCGGGCGGCGCGGGCAAGCTGGCGGACTTCCCGCCGGCCGTCGCGGCGGGCGCGGACGCGGTGCTGGCCGCGTCGGTGTTCCACTTCGGGGACCTGCGCATCGGCGAGGTCAAGCAGACGCTGCGGGAGGCGGGCCACCCGGTGCGGTGACCCGCCTGTCGGGAGCCCCGGTCGCGTGCCGCGGCCGGGGCTCCCCATGCTCTCTCGGGGGGGCCTCAGATCCCCAGCTGCTTCGTCTCGTGCAGCTTCGCGATCGCGTCCTCGTCGCCGTCCAGGTCGACCTTGGCCGAGCTCTGGCGGCCGTAGGAGAACAGCACCAGTTCGGAGGGTTCGCCGGTCACCGTGACCACCGGGGTGCCGCGCTGGGCGACCGCCGTCTGGCCGTCGGGGCGGCGCAGCACCAAGCCTGTCGGGACGTTTCGCCCCATCAGCCGGGCGGTGCGCTCCAGCCGGGACCACAGGGCGTCCTGGAAGACCGTGTCGAGCTCACGCGGCGACCAGTCGGGCTGGGCGCGCCGGACGTCCTCCGTGTGGACGTAGAACTCGATGATGTTGGACATCTCGTCGACCGGCTTGAGCGAGAAGGGCGAGAAGCGGGGCGGCCCCGTACGGATCAGCTGGATCAGCTCCTCGTACGGCTTGTCGGTGTACTCCGCCATCACCCGGTCCAGGCGCGGCGCGAGCTGCTTGATCAGTATCCCGCCGGCGGCGTCCGGGCGGCGCTCGCGCACCACCACGTGCGCCGCGAGGTCCCGGGTGGTCCAGCCCTCGCACAGGGTGGGCGCGTCCGGGCCCGCGGTCTCCAACAGATCGGCGAGGAGAAGTCGTTCACGCTTGGCATGGGTCGACATGGAGTCAGCCTACGACCGGCTCGAAGGTCCGCACAGTGGACACTCCACCTGGCCTGTCAGTGGCGCGCGGCACAATGGTCGGCATGACCAGCACGTCCCCCCGGCCCAGCCGCCTCGACCCGGAGATCGCCGCCCGCCTCAAGCGCAGCGCCGACGGCCTCCTGCCCGCCATCGCCCAGCAGTACGACACCGGAGAGGTGCTGATGCTCGGCTGGATGGACGACGAGGCGCTGCACCGCACCCTGACCACCGGCCGGTGCACGTACTGGTCCCGCAGCCGCCGGGAGTACTGGGTCAAGGGCGACACCTCCGGCCACTTCCAGTGGGTGAAGTCCGTCGCCCTCGACTGCGACGCCGACACCGTCCTGGTGAAGGTCGACCAGGTCGGCGCGGCCTGCCACACCGGCGCGCGCACCTGCTTCGACGAGGACGTGCTCCTCAAGGACTGCGGCTCCGACGCCCCCGCCCCGGATCAGTAAGGTCAGCGGACATGGACCTCGAGACGTTCCGCAAGCTCGCCACCGACCGGCGGGTCATCCCCGTCACCCGCAAACTCCTCGCCGACGGCGACACCCCGGTAGCGCTCTACCGCAAGCTCGCCGCCGAGCGCCCGGGCACCTTCCTGCTGGAGTCCGCGGAGAACGGCCGCTCGTGGTCCCGATACTCCTTCGTGGGCGTGCGGTCGGCGGCGACGCTGACCGAGCGCGACGGACAGGCCCACTGGCACGGCGCCCCGCCCGTCGGCGTCCCCACAGGCGGCGACCCCCTCGCCGCGCTGCGCGCCACCATCGAGGCCCTGCACACGCCCCACCAGGGCGGCATGCCGCCCTTCACCGGCGGCATGGTCGGCTACCTCGGTTACGACATCGTCCGCCGCCTGGAGAAGATCGGCCCCGGCGAGCGCGACGACCTGAAGCTGCCCGAGCTGACCATGCTCCTCACCAGCGACCTGGCCGTCATGGACCACTGGGAGGGCTCGGTCCTGCTGATCGCCAACGCGATCAATCACAACGACCTGGAGACCGGCGTCGACGAGGCCTACGTGGACGCCGTGGCCCGGCTCGACGCCATGGAGGCCGACCTCTCCCGCGCGGTCGCACAGCCCCCGGCCGCGCTCCCGCCCTCCGAGGTCCCCGAGTACACGGCCCTGTGGGGCGGCCCGGACTTCCAGGAGGCCGTCGAGGACATCAAGGAGCGCATCCGGGCCGGTGAGGCCTTCCAGGTGGTCCCCTCCCAGCGCTTCGAGACGCCGTGCACGGCGAGCGCGCTGGACGTCTACCGGGTCCTGCGGGCCACCAACCCGTCCCCGTACATGTACCTGTTCCGCTTCGACGGCTTCGACGTCGTCGGCTCGTCCCCCGAGGCCCTGGTCAAGGTCGAGGACGGCCGGGCCATGGTGCACCCCATCGCCGGCACCCGCTGGCGCGGCGCCACCCCGCAGGAGGACCAGGCCCTCGCCGACGAGCTGCTCGCCGACCCCAAGGAGCGCGCCGAGCACCTCATGCTCGTCGACCTGGGCCGCAACGACCTGGGGCGGGTTTGCGAGCCCGGCTCCGTCGAGGTCGTCGACTTCATGTCCGTCGAGCGGTACTCGCACGTGATGCACATCGTCTCGACGGTGACGGGCCGCGTCGCCCCGGGCCGCACGGCCTTCGACGTCCTCACGGCCTGCTTCCCGGCCGGCACCCTCTCCGGCGCCCCGAAGCCGCGCGCCATGCAGATCATCGACGAACTCGAACCGTCCCGGCGCGGGCTGTACGGCGGCTGCGTCGGCTACCTCGACTTCGCGGGCGACTCCGACACGGCCATCGCCATCCGCACGGCCCTCCTGAGGGACGGCACCGCGTACGTGCAGGCCGGCGCGGGCATCGTCGCCGACTCCGACCCGGTCGCCGAGGACACCGAGTGCCGCAACAAGGCGGCGGCGGTCCTCAGGGCCGTGCACACGGCGAATCGGCTGGGAAAGGCCTGAGATGAACCCCGGGTGACGGTTCGCCCGGGGTTCAAGCGATAGTGGGGTACGTGACTGCTGAACCCCACCCCCGTTCCCAGGCCGCCGGACCCACCCGGGCCGGCCGCCGGAGCCTCGCCGTCGCGCTGCTGTGCGGCGCGCTCGGCGCGGCCGTGGCGCTGCTCGCGACCCGGCAGCGCTGGGCGGAGGGCACCGCGACGGTGGCCGGCGGCGCCTTCCCCCTGACCGCCAAGGGCAGTGACGTCACGGGCGTACCCGCGGCGCTCGCCATAGTGGCCCTCGCGGCGCTCGTCGCCGTCTTCGCGGTCCGCCGGGCCGGCCGCTTCGTCGTGGCCGGGCTGCTGGCGCTCTCCGGCGCGGGCATCGTCGCCGCCGCCCTGCTCGGCGCCTCCGACGGCGCCGCGCTCGACGAGCAGGCCGCCCAGGCCTCCGGTGACACCTCCGCCTCCGTGGACACCCTCAGCCACACCGCCTGGCCCTATGTCGCGGCCGTCGGTGGCGTCCTGATCCTCCTGGCCGGGCTGCTCGCCCTGCGCTACGGCCGGCTGTGGCCCGCGATGTCCGGCCGTTACGAGCGGAGCGGCACGCCCCAGCCGCGCCGCAAGGTCCCCGCCGTCGACCCCGACCGGCCCGAGGACCTGTGGAAGGCACTCGACCGCGGCGAGGACCCCACCGGAGCGTGAGCCCACCCGGGGGAGCGGGGACACCCCCGCTCACAGCGGGGGCACGCGTGCGGGACAATGGGCCCGAGCGTCCTGCTCAGACACGCACACAGCAACGAGGAGCAAGCAATGGCGGGCAGCAGCCACGGTCACACCCCGGCCGCCTGGACCGGTGTCATCATCGCCTTCATCGGTTTCTGCGTCGCGGGCGCGTTCATGGTGATGGACCAGCCCCTGGGCTTCTGGGCGGGCATGGTCGTCGTGCTCCTCGGCGGTGTCGTCGGCGCCATCATGCGGATGATGGGCCTCGGCCAGCCCAAGGAGCTGCACAAGCCGCACGCGATGACGGGCGACCGCGAGCCCGCGCGCGCCGAGGGCTGATCCCCGCGGAGCGCAGCGTCGTCGTGTGAGGGGCGGCCGGCACTGGGGTGCCGGGACCGCCCCTCACGCGTGTGCGGGGCACAATGGCTGCCGTGAACGCCGACAGCCGAAGGGCGACGCACAGCGTCCCGGCCCGCCTGGCCGTCCCCGCCGGGGTGCTCGCGGCCGCCGCCGCCGCGTTCGCCTACGTGGGCGCGGTCGACCCCAACGAACCCGGCCACTACCCCGTCTGCCCGCTGCTGCACTACACCGGCCTGTACTGCCCCGGCTGCGGCGGACTGCGCAGCGCGCACGCCTTCGTCCACGGCGATCTCCCCGCGGCACTGCACGCGAACGCGCTCGCCGTCCTCGGCTATCTGGCCTTCGCCGTGCTGTGGACCGTATGGGTGGTCCACGCGGTGCGCGGGCGCCCGCTGCGGATCGACCCCCGCCCGGGCCTGGTGTGGAGCCTCGGCGCGTTGCTGCTGGTCTTCACGGTTGTCCGGAACCTGCCCTTCGGAGGCTGGCTCCATCCTTGATCAACTGGCGGATGTCCAGGTAGTGGGACCGGCGTCAACCGGATGCGAGGCCTACGCCCCGCTGCGGATACCATCGCAGTGACCATCGGTTTTCGATCGGTCGCTGGAACTGTCAAGAGTCTGGAAGGGGGCCGCTCGCGTGAGTGTGCTCGACGAGATCATCGACGGAGTCCGTGCCGACCTCGCGGAGCGGCAGGCGCGCGTCAGCCTCGACGAGCTCAAGGAGCGCGCGGCGAAGGCTCCCGCGGCCAAGGACGGCGCGGCCGCACTGCGCGGCGACGGCGTCAAGGTCATCTGCGAGGTCAAGCGCTCCAGCCCCTCCAAGGGCGCGCTGGCCGCGATCGCCGACCCGGCCGGACTCGCCGCGGACTACGAGGCGGGCGGCGCGGCCGTCATCTCCGTCCTCACCGAACAGCGACGCTTCGGCGGCTCGCTCGCCGACCTCGAGGCGGTCCGCGCCCGCGTGGACATCCCGGTCCTGCGCAAGGACTTCATCGTCACGTCGTACCAGCTGTGGGAGGCCCGCGCCTACGGCGCCGACGTCGTCCTGCTGATCGTCGCCGCCCTCGACCAGCCCGCCCTGGAGTCCCTCATCGAGCGCGCCGAGTCCATCGGGCTCACGCCGCTCGTCGAGGTGCACGACGAGGACGAGGTCGAGCGCGCGGTCGACGCCGGCGCCCGCGTGATCGGCGTCAACGCGCGCAACCTCAAGACCCTCGAGGTCGACCGCGGCACGTTCGAGCGCGTGGCACCGGAGATCCCCGACCACATCATCAAGATCGCCGAGTCCGGCGTCCGCGGCCCGCACGACCTCATCGCCTACGCCAACGCCGGGGCCGACGCGGTCCTGGTGGGCGAGTCCCTCGTCACCGGCAAGGACCCCAAGACGGCGGTCTCCGACCTGGTGGCGGCGGGCGAACATCCCGCACTCCGGCACGGCCGGGGCTGATCTCCCGCTAGGCTTGGCCCCGATGACTCTCACCATGACGACCGTGGACCGGTACGCCCGCCTCGCGCGCGGCTGCCGCCCCCGCGGCTGCCGTGCGCCCGCGCGCCGCGTCCACGGCCGCCGCGTCCGGTACGTCATCGGTGACGAGCCCGGGCAGGTCAACGGCATGCGATGGCCTACCTTCAGGGGCGCGGGGAACTGCGCGACCAGCCACTGACGTCCCGCGGCCGCCAGTCATAGCCCCGCCTCCCACGGCGACTAGTGCATTTCCACACTCACCGTGAAGGTTTCCGCATGCCCAGTCAGTTCTTCATCCCCGACCCCGAGGGTCAAACGCCCAACCCCGATGGCTACTTCGGGACATTCGGCGGCAAGTTCATCCCGGAGGCCCTCGTCGCGGCAGTCGACGAAGTGGCCGTCGAGTACGACAAGGCCAAGCACGACCCCGAGTTCGCCAAGGAACTCGACGACCTCCTGGTCAACTACACCGGCCGCCCCTCCGCACTCACCGAAGTGCCCCGGTTCGCCGAGCACGCCGGCGGTGCCCGGGTCTTCCTGAAGCGGGAAGACCTCAACCACACCGGCTCCCACAAGATCAACAACGTCCTCGGCCAGGCCCTGCTCACCAAGCGCATGGGCAAGACCCGGGTCATCGCCGAGACGGGCGCCGGCCAGCACGGCGTCGCCACGGCCACGGCCTGCGCCCTCTTCGGCCTCGAGTGCACGATCTACATGGGCGAGATCGACACCCAGCGCCAGGCCCTCAACGTGGCCCGCATGCGCATGCTCGGCGCCGAGGTCATCGCCGTGAAGTCCGGCAGCCGCACGCTGAAGGACGCGATCAACGAGGCGTTCCGTGACTGGGTCGCCAACGTCGACCACACGCACTACCTCTTCGGCACGGTCGCCGGACCGCACCCCTTCCCGGCGATGGTCCGCGACTTCCACCGCGTCATCGGCGTGGAGACCCGCCGCCAGCTCCTGGAGCGCGCGGGCCGGCTCCCCGACGCGGCCGTCGCCTGCGTCGGCGGCGGCTCCAACGCCATCGGCCTCTTCCACGCCTTCATCCCGGACGAGTCCGTTCGCCTCATCGGCTGCGAGCCGGCCGGGCACGGCGTCGACACCGGCGAGCACGCGGCGACCCTGACCGCCGGCGAGCCCGGCATCCTGCACGGCTCCCGCAGTTACGTCCTCCAGGACGACGAGGGCCAGATCACCGAGCCGTACTCGATCTCGGCCGGTCTGGACTACCCCGGCATCGGCCCCGAGCACTCCTACCTCAAGGACTCCGGCCGCGGTGAGTACCGCGCGGTCACTGACGACGCGGCCATGCAGGCCCTGCACCTGCTGTCCCGTACCGAGGGCATCATCCCGGCCATCGAGAGCGCCCACGCGCTGGCCGGTGCCCTGGAGGTCGGCAAGGAGCTGGGCAAGGACGGGCTGATCGTGGTCAACCTGTCCGGCCGCGGCGACAAGGACATGGACACCGCCGCGCGCTACTTCGGCCTGTACGACACCGACGCCGAGGTCGCCGCCGACACGGACACCGACACCGCGGAGATCGAGGGGGACGCCAAGTGAGCGGGAACATTCAGCTGCTGAGCGACACCCTCGCCGCGGCGAAGTCCGAGGGCCGGTCCGCGCTCATCGCCTACCTCCCGGCCGGGTTCCCGACCGTGGACGGCGGCATCGAGGCGATCAAGGCCGTCCTGGACGGCGGCGCCGACGTCGTCGAGGTCGGTCTGCCGCACAGCGACCCCGTCCTCGACGGGCCCGTCATCCAGACCGCCGACGACATCGCCCTGCGCGGCGGCGTGAAGATCGCCGACGTGATGCGCACGGTCCGCGAGGCCCACGCGGCCACCGGCAAGCCGGTGCTCGTCATGACGTACTGGAACCCCATCGACCGCTACGGCGTCGAGCGGTTCACCGCCGAGCTCGCCGAGGCGGGCGGCGCCGGGTGCATCCTGCCCGACCTGCCCGTGCAGGAGTCGGCGCTGTGGAGGGAGCACGCGGAGAAGCACGGCCTGGCCACCGTCTTCGTCGTCGCCCCCAGCAGCAAGGACCAGCGGCTCGCGCAGATCACCGCGGCGGGCAGCGGCTTCGTCTACGCCGCGTCCCTCATGGGCGTCACCGGCACCCGTGCGTCGGTCAGCTCGCAGGCCGAGGACCTGGTGGCACGCACCCGGGCCACCGGCACGGACCTGCCGGTCTGCGTCGGCCTCGGCGTCTCCAACGCCAACCAGGCCGCCGAGGTCGCCGGCTTCGCCGACGGCGTGATCGTCGGCTCCGCCTTCGTCAAGGCCATGCTGGACGCCCCGGACGACGCGGCCGGTGTCGAGGCCGTGCGCTCGCTCGCGGGCGACCTGGCCAAGGGCGTGCGCCGACAGGCGTAGGAAAGCCGGAAGTCATACAGGTCCCTCGTACGGGTGGACCTGGGGCCGGGGAGGCGCGGTGCGCCTCCCCGGTTCGTTTCCGGGGTGTGAGCGAGAAGAACCGTGAGGGAAAGCGCACCGCCCGGGAGAAGATGGCGGTCGAGCGTGAGAAGCAGAAGTCCGCTGAGAAGCGCCGGCGCGCGCTGATCGTGGGCGGGGCCGTCGTCGCCGTCCTGGGACTCGCGGCGGTGATCGGCGTCGTCGCGGCCAACGCCGGCAAGGACGATGACAGCGAGGCCTCGGGCCCGGTCGTGGCCCCCTCGGGAGCGCAGGGCAAGGACGGCCTGGCGATCCCGGTCGGCAAGGACAGCGCCAAGTCCACGCTCACGGTGTGGGAGGACTTCCGCTGCCCGGCCTGCAAGTCCTTCGAGACGGCGTACCGGCCGGTGATCCACGAGCTGACGAACGCCGGCCAGTTGAAGACCGAGTACCACCTGGTCACCCTCATCGACGGCAACATGGGCGGCAGCGGCTCCCGCAACGCGGCCAACGCCGCGGCCTGCGCCCAGGACGCCGGGAAGTTCCCCGCGTACCACGACGTGCTCTTCGACAACCAGCCCCAGGAGGTCGACGACGCCTACGCCAGGAACGCCAAGCTGATCGAGCTGGCCGGCAAGGTCGACGGCCTGGACACCCCCGCCTTCCGCAAGTGCGTCGAGGACGGCAAGCACAACGGCTGGGTCGCCAAGTCCCACCAGGCCTTCAACAAGGGCGGCTTCTCCGGCACGCCGACCGTGCTGTTCGACGGCAAGAACATCTACCAGGACCGGACGATGACCCCGGCGAAGCTGAAGCAGATGGTGCTGGAGAAGAACAAGGGGTGAAGGCTTTTCTCACCTGCCTGTTATGGACCCGTAGCCGGGCTGCCTGCCGCGGCCCGGGTCCGGCACGGTAGCGTCGACCTTGCCATGGAACTTGCCTTCATTCCCAGCCCGTCACGCGGGGTGCTGTATCTCGGCCCCATTCCGCTGCGCGGCTACGCGTTCTGCATCATCATCGGCGTCTTCGTTGCCGTCTGGCTCGGCAACAAGCGCTGGATCGCCCGGGGCGGGCGGGCCGGCACGGTGGCCGACATCGCGGTCTGGGCCGTGCCCTTCGGCCTCGTGGGCGGTCGGCTCTACCACGTGATCACGGACTACGAGCTGTACTTCAGCGAGGGCCGTGACTGGGTGGACGCCTTCAAGATCTGGGAGGGCGGTCTCGGCATCTGGGGCGCGATCGCGCTGGGCGCGGTCGGCGCGTGGATCGGCTGCCGGCGCCGGGGCATCCCGCTGCCCGCGTACGCCGACGCCATCGCACCCGGCATCGCCCTCGCCCAGGCGATCGGCCGCTGGGGCAACTGGTTCAACCAGGAGCTGTACGGCAAGCCCACCGACCTGCCCTGGGCCCTGGAGATCACGTCCTCCGCGGACGGGCGGGTGCCGGGCACGTACCACCCGACGTTCCTGTACGAGTCGCTGTGGTGCATCGGTGTCGCGGTCCTGGTGATCTGGGCGGACCGCCGCTTCCGGCTGGGACACGGCCGGGCGTTCGCGCTGTACGTCGCCGCGTACTGCACGGGCCGGGCGTGGATCGAGTACATGCGGGTCGACGACGCCCACCACATCCTGGGTCTCCGGCTGAACGTGTGGACCGCGATGCTCGTGTTCCTGCTCGCGGTGATCTACCTCGTGCTGTCGTCGAAGAAGCGGCCGGGCCGGGAAGCCGTGGTGGAGCCGGGTGCCTCCGGCGGTGAAGCCGACGGTGACGGCGAGTCCGTCGCCGAGGGCAAGGAAGGCGAGTCCGTCGGCGAGGGCGAGGACGACGAGTCCAAGGCCGACGAGGCCAATGACGAGGCCGGTTCGGCGAAGAAGACCTGACGATCAGCCGCACTGCATCGAGGGGTGTCCGGAGATGTCCGGGCACCCCTCGATGCGTCTAGTGGCGGCGAAGCAGGGACAGGGTGCGCTGGGCCGCCGCCACCACCGCCGTGTCGATGAAGCGGCCGTTCGGGAGGGCCTGGGCGCCCTGTTCCGTCGCCGCCGCCTTGACGATCGTCTCCGCCTGCTCGATCTCCTCCTCGGTGGGGAGGAAGGCCCGCTCGATGACCGGGAGCTGGCGGGGGTGGATCGCGGCGCGGCCCAGGAAGCCCAGGGCGCGGCCGTGGGCGCAGGAGGCGGCCAGCCCCTCCAGGTCACGGACGTCCGGGTGGACCGACTGGGCCGGCGGCGGCAGGCCCGCGGCCCGGGCTGCCACGATCACCCGGGAGCGGGACCAGTCGAGCCCCTCGTCGTCACATCCGCCCAGGTCGGCCCGGAGGTCCGCCTCCCCGAGCGCGATGCCCCGCAGGGACGGGTGGGCCGTGGCGACGGCGTACGCCTGTTCCACGCCGAGGGCCGTCTCCAGGAGGGCGTACAGGGGCAGCCCGGTGGGGACGGCGTGCTGGGCGATCCGGACGACCTCGGCGGGTGAGCCGATCTTGGGGAGGCGCAGGGCGCAGAGGCCGGGAGCCGGGGCGACGGCGGCGAGGTCCTGCCCGGACCAGGGGCTGTCCAGGGCGTTGACGCGGACGTGGACCGGGACCGGCGGCAGCTCGGTGAGCAGCTCGGCGGTGGCGGCACGGGCGTACGCCTTCCGGTCGGGGGCGACCGCGTCCTCCAGGTCGACGACGACGATGTCGGCGCCGGAGATGAGGGCCTTGGCGACCACGTGGGGGCGGTCGCCGGGGGCGTAGAGCCAGGTGAGGGGGAACGCCGTCACAGGGCGCCCTCCGCGCGCAGCGCCGTGAGGTCGGCCGGGGTGAGGCCCAGTTCGGTGAGGACCTCGTCGGTGTCGGCGCCGTGCGGGCGGCCGGCCCAGCGGATCGCGCCGGGCGTGGCGGAGAGCCGGAAGAGGACGTTCTGCATGCGCAGGGGGCCCAGCTCCGGGTCGTCGACGGTGGTGATGGTGTTCAGGGCCTGGTACTGCGGGTCCGCCATCACGTCGCGGACGTCCTGGACCGGGGCCACCGCCGCCTCGGCCTTCTCGAAGGCCGCCAGGACGTCCGTGCGGGTGCGTGCGGCGATCCAGGAGCCGACCGCCTCGTCCAGGACGTCGGCGTGGCGGGCGCGGTCGGCGCCCGTGGCGAACCACGGCTCGTCGATCAGTTCCGGGCGGCCCACCAGGTGCATCACGCGTTCCGCGACCGACTGGGCCGATGTCGAGACGGCGACCCAGGTGCCGTCCGCGGTGCGGTAGACGCCGCGCGGGGCGTTGTTGGGGGAGCGGTTGCCGGTGCGGGGCTGGACGTGGCCGAGCTGGTCGTACCAGAGGGGCTGGGGGCCGAGCGCGGCCAGAATCGGTTCGATCAGGGCCATGTCGACGACCTGGCCCTCGCCGGTGCGGTCGCGGGCGGCGAGCGCCGTCATCACCGCGTACGCCGTCGTCAGGCCCGCGATGGAGTCGGCCAGGCCGAACGGCGGGAGCGTCGGGGGCGCGTCCGGTTCGCCGGTGATCGCGGCGAAGCCGCTCATCGCCTCGGCGAGGGTGCCGAAGCCGGGGCGGTGGGCGTAGGGGCCGAACTGGCCGAAGCCGGTGACGCGGGCCAGGACCAGGCGGGGGTTGGCGGCCGACAGCTCCGGCCAGCCCAGGTCCCACTTCTCCAGGGTGCCGGGGCGGAAGTTCTCGATGATCACGTCGGCGCCGGCGGCGAGGCGCAGGAGGGTGGTGCGGCCGCCGGGCTTCGACAGGTCGAGGGTGATGGTGCGCTTGTTGCGGCCGAGCATCTTCCACCACAGGCCCACGCCGTCCTTCGACGGGCCGTGGCCGCGGGACGGGTCCGGTTTCGACGGGTGCTCGACCTTGACGACCTCCGCGCCGAAGTCGCCGAGCAGCGTGGCGGCGAGCGGGCCGGCGAAGAGGGTGGCGAGGTCCAGGACGCGGAGGCCGGTGAGGGGCGCGGTCATGAGCGGTGGGTCTCCCGGTGGGTGAGGTGGGCGAGGGTGTCGAAGCCGATGCCGTTGAAGTCGCCGATGGAAGTGGCCAGGCGGTTCTTGAGCGGGGCCGTCCAGCGGTCGGGGAGCGCCGCGGGGTCTCCGGCCAGCAGGCCGGCGATGCTGCCGGCGGTCGCGCCGCCCGAGTCGGTGTCCCAGCCGCCGCTCACCGCGCGGCAGATGGAGCCGGGGAAGTCGCCGTTCGCGTGGGTGAGGGCGGCGGCGATCAGGGCGGTGTTGGGGACGGCGTGCACCCAGTGGTGGGTGGCGGCGTGGGTGGCGTGCAGTGCGTCGACGACCGTGTCGAAGTCGTCGTGCTCCCGGGCCAGTTGGATGGCGTGGTGGACGGCTCGGGCGAGGCGGGAGCGGGGCGGGACGACGGTGAGGCCGGTGCGCAGGCAGGTGTGGACGTCGTGTTCGCCTGTCGCGGCGGTCGCGATGGTGGCCGCGGTGAACATCGCCGCGTAGACGCCGTTGGCGGTGTGGGTGAGGGTGGCGTCGCGGTGGGCCTGTTCCGCTGCGGCGGCCGGGTCGCCGGGGTTGGTCCAGCCGTGGACGTCGGCACGGATCAGGGCGCCGATCCATTCGCGGAACGGGTTGCGGTGGCGGGCGGTGTGCGGGGGTTCCAGGCCGGTGAGGAGGTTGCGGTAGGCGATGCGTTCGGCGGTGAAGGTGCGGCCGGCGGGGAGTTCGTCGAGCCAGGTGCGGGCCACGTCCGTGGTGGTGAAGGACTTGCCGTGGCGTTGCAGGAGGATCAGGTTGAGGAGGGGGTAGTTGAGGTCGTCGTCCTCGGGCATGCCGTCGATGTTCTCGGCGAGGGAGGTTTTCGCCGAGCGGCGGTTCCAGGGATGCTTCTGGAGGAGGTCTTCGGGGACGCCTCGGGCTGTGAAGTAGGTGGTGAGGGGCCAGTTGCCGGTGGCCTTGGCTAGTTGGCGGATGGCTTCAAGGGGGAGCTTTTCGACTGGTTTGCCTAGGAGGCAGCCGACGGCACGGCCGAGCCAGGCGGATTCCAGGTGCGACTGTGTTGTGGCTGAGCGGGGGTGGGTCGCGCAACCCGGCGCTGACGTGGTGCCGTCCGCGCCCACCCGTGCCGCCCCAGCGGCACGACTGCCCGCGGGGTACGGACTTCGGCTGCCCACAGGCGGTGGCCACTCCGGGCAAAGCGACCTGATCCTCTTCAGGTCCGTTGGCTCGTCGTCCGCCAAGGAGCTGGGGAGGTCTGCCAGTTCGTCCAGGAGGTCTTCTGCCAGCTGGCGTAGGTAGCGGGAGGCGGGGGACGGGGACGCTCCCGCTGCGAGAGGGGCGTCCGGGCCGCCTGCTGCTCTCCAGCGGGCCGCGATCGCTTTCGGCTCGCGGCCGTCCTGGGTCGCCTGGCGGAGTTCGTGGCCGAGCAGGTCCTCCGGCTGGACCCAGGTCAGGCGGAGCATTCCGGGCCTCCGAGGGATGCGACGGCCTGTTCGTGGGTGCGGCGGCGGGCGGTGTCCCGGGTGAAGATCTCGCGGGTGACGGCCGTGAGGGTCATGGCCGGTTCCCAGAGGTCCAGGCGGCTGGCCTCCGCGACCGTCTTGGCCCAGTCCTGGGGGACCGGCGAGCCCAGGGCGCCTGCCAGGGCGCCGGCCATCGTGGCGATGGAATCGCAGTCGCGGCCGTAGTTCACGGCGCCCAGGACCGCGTGCCGGTAGTCGCCCCGGGCCACGAGCAACATGCCCAGGGCCACGGGGAGCTCCTCGATCGCGTGGAGGCGGGAGGGGCGGCGTGCGCCGAGGGACGGGGCGCGGTAGTCGGGGCCGACCGTGTCGTAGGGGGCGACCGCCTCGCGCAGGGGAGCCAGTGCCGACTCGAAGTCCGTGTGGCGGGAGGCCTCCTCGCAGACCCGCTCGATCGCCGTGCGCGTGCCGTCCTTCGCCAGGGCGAGGCAGGTCGAGACGACCGAGTCCGGGGTGGCTCCCGGGGTGCACGCCGCCGCGACCGCCGCCGCCAGGACGCCCGCCGCCTCACGGCCGTACGACGACTGGTGCGCGCCGGCGATGTCGAGGGCCTCGGCGTAGGCCTCCCGCGGGTTGGCGGCGTTGACCAGGCCGACCGGGGACATGTACATCGCCGCACCGCAGTTGACGATGTTGCCGGTGCCGGCCTCGCGCGGGTCGGCGTGGCCGTAATGGATCCTCGTCACCAGCCACTTCTCCGCCAGGAAGACGCGGTGCAGGGGGAGTGCCTCGCTCTCCAGTTCCGGGATCCAGCGGGGCTCGGTCATCAGGTCGGGGACGAGGTGGTCGGCGATCGCGTAGGCGTCGAGGTGGTCGCGGACCCGGGCGTAGACGCGGATCAGGGCGTGCGTCATCAAGGTGTCGTCGGTGACGTGGCCGTCGCCCTTGTGGTACGGGGCGAGGGGGCGGGCGGTGCGCCAGTCGTCGCCGTGCCAGGGGCCGACGATGCCGTGGACGCGGCCGCCGTGGCGTTCCAGGATCTGCTCGGGCGAGTAGCCCTCGACGGGGCCGCCGAGGGCGTCGCCGACGGCCGCGCCGACCAGGGCTCCGGTGATCCGCTCGTCCAGGGTGGCGTTTTGGTGTGGTTTGGGCTTCATGGCCGCATCATCCACCGGGGCGTGCCGGTTGCGCGGCTTCCAGGAGTTCGGCGAGTTCCACGAGGTCCGTGCCGGTGAGGCGGGGGAGGACGCAGCCGGAGAGGGTGCGGCAGGTCTCCCGCCAGGAGGCGGGGATCGAGGCGCCGCCGCCCAGCGCGCCGGTGAGGGCGCCCGCCAGGGCCGGGGCGGAGTCCGCGACGCGGGACAGGCAGGCCGCGGCGGGGATCGCCTCCGCGATGCGGCCGCGGGCCGCGGTGGCCAGGGCGAGGGCGACCGGGACCGTTTCGGCGGCGGCGATGCCGTAGCTGTAGACATGGTCGACGATCTGGTGTTCCAGGGGCGGGACGAGGGCGAAGGCGCTGTCCGCGTCGGCCGCGAGGTGCAGTGCGTGCCGGGCGTTGCGGCCGATCTCCGTCTCCTCGGGAAGTTCTGCGAGCGCCGCCGTGACGCAGGCGGCGACGTTCGCGCCGGCCAGGGCGAGGGCGAGCGCCGCCGCCATGGCGCGGGCGCCGTGCACGCCGTCGCCGTCCTGGGTGTAGCGGGCGTCGAACTCGGCGAGGTCGGCGGCGCGCCGGGGATCGCCGGGGTGGGCCACGGCCAGGACGCACGCTCGGACGCAGGCGGCGTCGTCGAAGTAGTGCGGGTTGTCGTGGCCGGTGGCGGGCGGGCGCAGGCCGGTGGCGAGGTTGCCGAGGCCGGCGCGGACGGAGATGCGGGCGCGCAGGGGGAGGACGGCGGATTCGATCTCGGGCGCACGGTTCGCTGCGGCGGCCACCTCGCAGGCGATGGCGTTCCACGTGAGGTCGATCGCGGCGCGGATGCGGCGGTCTCGGCTGAGGTCGTTCAGGACGGTGTCGTCGCCGGCGCGGAGGAGGGCCTCCGCGGCGAAGGCGGCCCATTCGGCGTCGTCGGAGGGGCCGAGGCGGAGGGGTTCCGGGGGCTGGTTCAGGGCGATGGGGACGGGGAGGGTGGTCGTGGCGTTGTGTTCGGCGAAGGTGTCCAGTTCGCGGGTGAGGCGGCGGGTCCAGTCGGGCATGCGGGCGGCTCTGTGGCGGGCCGCGGGCCAGCCGGCGGCGTCGCCTGCGGCGAGTCCGAGCAGGAGGCCTTCGGCCTTTTCGTCTCCCACCCGCGCACCGCCCGTAACTGTCACCTGAGGGGTCCTGGTCTCCCGTGGGGCCACATCGCCGTCGGCGGCTGCGAGTGGTCCCTCCGGGGCCGCAGCGCCGGCCGCTGTCGCCGGTTCGTGCGGCGGCGTCATGCGGGGGCCTCCGTTCCGTCGCCCGCCAGGGCGAAGTCCGTCGGCACCGGCTTCTCGTTGCGTACCGCCGGTGTCAGCAGATCCGCCACGTCCAGGACGTGGTAGCCGGCCATCGCCGGCAGGCACCGGCCGCGGACCGGGCCGATGGGGGTCGTCCAGGCCTCCGGGATCGCCGAGACTCCCCGGGTCGCGCCCGCCAGGGCACCCGCGACCGCCGCCGTCGTGTCCGCGTCGCGGCCCATGTTCACCGCCGTCAGGACGGACTGTTCGAAGTCGCCGTCGGCTGCCGCGTACGCGCCGAAGGCGAGGGCGACCGCCTCGGGGGCGAGGTCGGTCCAGGGGTAGCCGCCGATGACGACCGCGGAGCGGACCGCGCGTTCGCCGCGGTGGGCCACCGCCACCGCGCGGCGCAGGCAGCGGGCCGTCCAGGAGTCGTCGGGCACGACGGCGAGGGCGGCGGCCACGACCGCGATCGGCTGGGCGCCCGCCATCGCCGCCGCCACACCCGCCGCCACCGCCTGGCCGCCGTGGATGCCCTCGCCGTCATGGCTCACCGAGCCGTCGATCGCCACCAGCCGGGCCGCCTCCGCCGGGCGGCCGGGCGCGAACACCCCGAAGGGGGCCGCGCGCATGGCCAGACCGTCGCTCCAGGCGTGCCGGTGCTGGGCGGAGATGGGGGCTGCCAGGCCCCGGCGGAGGTTCTCCAGTGTGCCGCGTTCGCTGAAGCCGGCGCCCCGGAAGGGGCCCTCGTCGCGGTCGGCGATCCACTCGTGCCAGGCCGCCTCCACGTGCGCGGGGGTCAGTGCCGAGCCGTGCCGGGCCAGGAGGAGGCCCGAGAAGATCGCGTACTCGGTGTCGTCCGTGCCGGCGGGGTGCTCGGCGACGTAGCCGGTGATGCGGCCCCAGCGCGCGCGGATCTCCGAGGGCTTCAGGTTCTCGGCCGGGGCGCCGAGCGCGTCCCCGACGGCCAGGCCCAGCAGGGCGCCCCGTGCCCGTGCACGGAGTTCGGTGGCGCCCCCGGGCGCCGGGGCTGAGGGGATGCAGGCGATCGATGCCATACGGGATGTGTCCCACTCCGGCGACCACCCCGAGCCTCGGGAGCCTCAGCATCACCCGGTCGACATCTGTGCAAGATCATCATCAAGTGAGCACTGAAGGGTAAAACCGCAGGTTAGCGCAGCCTTTCCTTGCTGGCGGCACCGGAATTCACGGCGTACTTTGTGTGTTGTAAAAATCTGGAACTCGTCCAGAGAAGCTTGGTTCGGTAAGGGGATCGGGGACTTTTCATGGCCATCATCGAGACCGAGGCGGCGCTGCACGAGGCGCACCGGGACAACCACACCCACCGGGACGTCAACGGCGGCTGGCTGCGTCCCGCGGTGTTCGGTGCGATGGACGGCCTCGTCTCCAACCTGGCCCTGATGACCGGTGTCGCGGGCGGCTCGGTCAGCCAGCACACCGTCGTCCTCACCGGACTCGCGGGCCTGGCCGCCGGAGCCTTCTCCATGGCCGCCGGTGAGTACACCTCCGTCGCCTCGCAGCGCGAGCTGGTCGAGGCCGAACTGGACGTGGAGCGGCGCGAGCTGCGCAAGCACCCGCAGTGCGAGGAGGCCGAGCTCGCCGCGCTCTACCGGGCGCGCGGGGTCGAGCCCCGGCTGGCCGACGAGGTCGCCCGGCAGCTGTCGAAGGACCCCGAGCAGGCGCTGGAGATCCACGCCCGGGAGGAACTGGGCATCGACCCCGGCGATCTGCCCTCGCCCACCGTGGCCGCGGTGTCGAGCTTCGGCTCCTTCGCGCTCGGCGCGCTGATCCCGGTCCTGCCCTATCTTCTGGGTGCGAGCAGCCTCTGGCCGGCCGTGCTGCTGGCGCTGCTCGGGCTCTTCCTGTGCGGCGCCGTGGTGGCCAAGGTGACGGCACGGACCTGGTGGTACAGCGGGCTGCGCCAGCTGTTCCTGGGAGGTGCGGCGGCCGGTGTGACGTACGCCCTGGGCAGCTTGTTCGGAACGGCCGTAGGATAGCTCGGCTCGGACTTATGCGAGGGACCGTATAAGTAGCCGTTACTTGCTGGTTTCGAACGCGCAATCACCGGGCATGAGCCGTAAGCGCTGCGGGCAACGACGCCTGTGGCCGCGCTCAGCGGGGTGGGCGAAGACGCCTGTCCCGCCTCCGGGCCCGACGGGCATCGATCTCACCCGGTCGTTCCGTACAGGCCCCCCATAGCTTCCACCGCCGGTGCGGTACCCCCGCCGCGAGCCGCCGGTGTCCGCATGTTGGAACGGGTTATCCCGGTACCCGAGAACCGCTCCATCATGTAACCTGCACGAAATTTTGCGATCACGCGAGGGCCAACGTCGTCCCTCGGCACTTGCACATGCCACATGACGACGACGGGAGAGCCGATGCGTACGCCGCGCCAGCCGTCCCAGCATTCCGCGAATGGCCAGAACTGGTCCTTCATGGATGCTCGCCCTGCTGCGCAGGGTATGTACGACCCCCGCAACGAGCACGACGCCTGTGGCGTCGGCTTCGTCGCCACCCTTACCGGCGAGGCGTCCCACACCCTGGTGGACCAGGCCCTGACCGTCCTGCGCAACCTCGAACACCGCGGTGCCACCGGCTCCGAGCCCGACTCCGGCGACGGCGCCGGCATCCTGTCGCAGGTCCCGGACGCCTTCTTCCGTGACGTGGCCGGATTCGACCTGCCCGAGGCCGGTGCCTACGCCGTCGGCACCGCCTTCCTGCCGGAGGACTCCGCCGCCGACGCCGTCTCGCAGATCGAGACGATCGCGGCCGAGGAGGGCCTGACCGTCCTCGGCTGGCGCGAGGTGCCGGTCGCTCCCCAGCTGCTGGGTGCCACCGCCCGGTCGACCATGCCGGTCTTCCGCCAGATCTTCGTCAGCGACGGCGCCGCCGTGCCCGCCACGGGCATCGCCCTCGACCGCAAGGCCTTCGTGCTGCGCAAGCGCGCCGAGCGCGAGGCCGGCGTGTACTTCCCGTCGCTGTCGGCCCGCACGATCGTCTACAAGGGCATGCTGACCACCGGCCAGCTGGAGCCCTTCTTCCCGGACCTGTCCGACCGCCGTTTCGCCTCCGCGATCGCGCTCGTGCACTCCCGGTTCTCGACGAACACCTTCCCGTCGTGGCCGCTGGCCCACCCGTACCGCTTCGTCGCGCACAACGGTGAGATCAACACCGTCAAGGGCAACCGCAACTGGATGGTCGCCCGCGAGTCGCAGCTCGTCTCGGACCTGTTCGGGTCCGACGAGAAGGCCATAGAGCGGATCTTCCCGGTCTGCACGCCGGACGCCTCCGACTCCGCCTCCTTCGACGAGGTCCTCGAACTCCTGCACCTGGGCGGCCGTTCCCTGCCGCACTCCGTGCTGATGATGATCCCGGAGGCGTGGGAGAACCACGACTCCATGGACCCGACGCGGCGCGCTTTCTACCAGTTCCACTCCAACCTGATGGAGCCCTGGGACGGCCCGGCCTGTGTCACCTTCACCGACGGCCAGCAGGTCGGCGCTGTCCTCGACCGCAACGGCCTGCGCCCCGGGCGTTACTGGGTCACCGACGACGGCCTCGTCGTCCTCGGCTCCGAGGTCGGCGTCCTGGACATCGACCCGGCCAAGGTCGTCCGCAAGGGCCGCCTCCAGCCCGGCCGCATGTTCCTCGTCGACACCGCCGAGCACCGCATCATCGAGGACGACGAGATCAAGGCCCAGCTCGCCGCCGAGCAGCCGTACGCGGAGTGGCTGGAGGCCGGCGAGATCGAGCTCTCCGACCTGCCCGAGCGCGAGCACATCGTCCACACCCACGCCTCGGTCACCCGCCGCCAGCAGACCTTCGGCTACACCGAGGAGGAGCTGCGCGTCCTCGTCGCGCCGATGGCCAAGGCCGGTGCCGAGCCCATCGGCTCGATGGGCACCGACTCGCCGATCGCCGCGCTGTCGGACCGCCCGCGCCTGCTCTTCGACTACTTCACCCAGCTGTTCGCGCAGGTCACCAACCCGCCGCTGGACGCCATCCGCGAGGAGCTCGTCACCTCGCTGCGCTCCTCGCTGGGCCCGCAGGGCAACCTGCTCGACCCGAGCGCGGCCTCCTGCCGCAGCGTCGTGCTGCCCTTCCCGGTCATCGACAACGACGAGCTGGCCAAGCTCATCCACATCAACGCCGACGGCGACATGCCCGGCTTCAAGGCCGCGACCCTGTCCGGCCTGTACCGGGTGCACGGCGGCGGTGACGCTCTGGCCGCGCGGATCGACGAGATCTGCGCCGAGGCCGACGCCGCGATCGAGAACGGCGCCCGGCTGATCGTCCTGTCGGACCGCCACTCGGACGCCGAGCACGCGCCGATCCCCTCGCTGCTGCTCACCGCGGCCGTCCACCACCACCTCATCCGCACCAAGCAGCGCACCCAGGTGGGCCTGCTGGTCGAGGCCGGTGACGTCCGCGAGGTCCACCACGTCGCCCTGCTCATCGGCTACGGCGCCGCCGCCGTCAACCCGTACCTGGCGATGGAGTCCGTCGAGGACCTGGTCCGCGCCGGAACCTTCCTGCCCGGCATCGAGTCCGAGAAGGCCATCCGCAACCTCATCTACGCCCTCGGCAAGGGCGTGCTGAAGGTCATGTCCAAGATGGGCATCTCGACCGTCGCCTCCTACCGCGGCGCCCAGGTCTTCGAGGCCGTCGGCCTCGACGAGACCTTCGTCGAGAAGTACTTCAACGGCACGGCCACCAAGATCGGCGGCGTCGGCCTCGACGTCATCGCCAAGGAGGTCGCCGCCCGGCACGCCAAGGCCTACCCGGCCTCCGGCATCGCCCCGGCGCACCGCGCGCTCGACATAGGCGGCGAGTACCAGTGGCGCCGCGAGGGCGAGCCGCACCTGTTCGACCCGGAGACGGTCTTCCGCCTCCAGCACTCCACGCGCTCCGGCAAGTACGACATCTTCAAGAAGTACACCGAGCGCGTGAACGAGCAGTCCGAGCGGCTGATGACGCTGCGCGGCCTGTTCGGCTTCAAGTCGGACCGGCAGCCGATCTCCATCGACGAGGTCGAGCCGGTCTCCGAGATCGTCAAGCGGTTCTCCACGGGCGCCATGTCGTACGGCTCCATCTCGCAGGAGGCGCACGAGACCCTCGCCATCGCCATGAACCAGCTGGGCGGCAAGTCCAACACCGGTGAGGGCGGCGAGGACCCGGAGCGTCTGTACGACCCGGCCCGCCGGTCGTCCATCAAGCAGGTCGCCTCCGGCCGCTTCGGTGTGACCTCCGAGTACCTGGTCAACTCCGACGACATCCAGATCAAGATGGCCCAGGGCGCCAAGCCCGGCGAGGGCGGCCAGCTGCCCGGCCACAAGGTCTACCCGTGGGTCGCCAAGACGCGGCACTCGACGCCGGGCGTCGGCCTCATCTCGCCGCCCCCGCACCACGACATCTACTCCATCGAGGACCTGGCCCAGCTGATCCACGACCTGAAGAACGCGAACCCGCAGGCGCGGATTCACGTCAAGCTGGTCTCCGAGGTCGGCGTCGGCACGGTCGCCGCGGGTGTCTCCAAGGCGCACGCGGACGTCGTCCTCATCTCCGGCCACGACGGCGGCACCGGCGCCTCGCCGCTGACCTCGCTGAAGCACGCCGGCGGTCCCTGGGAGCTCGGCCTCGCCGAGACCCAGCAGACGCTGCTGCTCAACGGCCTGCGCGACCGCATCGTCGTGCAGACCGACGGCCAGCTCAAGACCGGCCGCGACGTGGTCATCGCCGCGCTGCTCGGCGCCGAGGAGTTCGGTTTCGCGACCGCGCCGCTCGTCGTCTCCGGCTGCGTCATGATGCGCGTCTGCCACCTGGACACCTGCCCGGTCGGCATCGCCACGCAGAACCCGGTGCTGCGCGAGCGGTACACCGGCAAGGCCGAGTACGTCGTGAACTTCTTCCAGTACATCGCCCAGGAGGTCCGCGAGATCCTGGCGGAGCTGGGCTTCCGCTCCATCGAAGAGGCCGTCGGCCACGCCGAGACCCTCGACGTCACGCGGGCCGTCGACCACTGGAAGGCGCAGGGCCTGGACCTGGCACCGCTCTTCCACGTGCCCGAGCTGCCCGAGGGCGCGGTCCGCCATCAGCTGATCGCCCAGGACCACGGCCTGGAGAAGGCGCTCGACAACCAGCTGATCAAGCTGGCCGCGGACGCCCTGTCCGCCTCGGACGCCACCGAGGCCCAGCCGGTCCGCGCGCAGGTGCAGATCCGCAACATCAACCGCACGGTCGGCACCATGCTCGGCCACGAGGTGACGAAGAAGTTCGGTGGCGCGGGCCTGCCCGACGACACCATCGACATCACCTTCACCGGCTCCGCCGGCCAGTCCTTCGGCGCGTTCGTGCCGCGCGGTGTCACGCTGCGCCTGGAGGGCGACGCCAACGACTACGTCGGCAAGGGCCTCTCCGGCGGCCGGATCGTGGTCCGCCCGGACCGCGCGGCCGACCACCTCGCCGAGTACAGCGTCATCGCCGGCAACACCATCGGCTACGGCGCCACCGGCGGCGAGATGTTCCTGCGCGGCAAGGTCGGCGAGCGGTTCTGCGTCCGCAACTCCGGTGCGACGGTCGTCTCCGAGGGCGTGGGCGACCACGGCTGCGAGTACATGACCGGTGGTCACGCGGTGGTGCTCGGCGAGACGGGCCGCAACTTCGCGGCCGGTATGTCCGGCGGTATCGCGTACGTCATCGACCTGGACCCCGACAACGTCAACGTCGGCAACCTGGACGCGGTCCAGGCACTGGACGACACCGACAAGCAGTGGCTGCACGACGTGGTCCGCCGCCACCAGGAGGAGACGGGCTCCACCGTCGCCGAGAAGCTCCTGGCCGAGTGGGACACCGCCGTCGAGCGCTTCAGCAAGATCATCCCCAGCACGTACCAGGCAGTGCTCGCCGCCAAGGACGCCGCCGAGCGAGCCGGTCTCTCCGAGACCGAGACCCACGAGAAGATGATGGAGGCGGCGATCAATGGCTGACCCGAAGGGCTTCCTGAACCACGGGCGCGAGGTCGCCAAGTCCCGCCCCGTCGAGGAGCGCGTCAAGGACTGGAACGAGGTCTACGTCCCCGGCTCCCTGCTGCCGATCATCAGCAAGCAGGCCAGCCGGTGCATGGACTGCGGCATCCCGTTCTGCCACAACGGCTGCCCGCTGGGGAACCTGATCCCCGAGTGGAACGACTACGCCTACCGCGAGGACTGGGCCGCCGCCTCGGAGCGCCTGCACGCGACGAACAACTTCCCGGAGTTCACGGGCCGCCTGTGCCCCGCTCCCTGTGAGTCGGCGTGTGTGCTCGGCATCAACCAGCCGCCGGTCACCATCAAGAACGTCGAGGTCTCGATCATCGACAAGGCGTGGGAGACCGGGGACGTCGCCCCACAGATCCCCGAGCGCCTGTCCGGCAAGACCGTCGCGGTCGTCGGCTCGGGCCCGGCCGGTCTGGCCGCCGCCCAGCAGCTGACCCGGGCCGGTCACACGGTCGCCGTCTACGAGCGCGCGGACCGCATCGGAGGCCTCCTCCGGTACGGCATCCCCGAGTTCAAGATGGAGAAGCGGCACATCAACCGCCGTATCGAGCAGATGCGCGCGGAGGGCACCCGCTTCCGCACGGGCATCGAGATCGGCCGCGACCTGAAGGCCACGGACCTGAAGAAGCGCTACGACGCGGTCGTCCTGGCCGTCGGCGCCACCACGGCCCGTGACCTGTCGGTGCCCGGCCGCGAGCTCAAGGGCATCTACCAGGCCATGGAGTACCTGCCGCTGGCCAACAAGGTGCAGGAGGGCGACTACGTGGCGCCCCCGATCTCGGCCGAGGGCAAGCACGTCGTGGTCATCGGCGGCGGCGACACCGGCGCGGACTGCGTCGGCACCGCCCACCGCCAGGGCGCGGCCTCCGTCACGCAGCTGGAGATCATGCCCCGCCCGAACGACGACCGGCACCCGGTCAACCAGCCCTGGCCGACCTTCCCGATGCTCTACAAGGTCACGTCGGCCCACGAGGAGGGCGGCGAGCGCGTCTACTCGGTCTCGACGACCCACTTCGAGGGCGACGAGGACGGCAACGTCCAGTGGCTGCACCTCACCGAGGTGGAGTTCATCGACGGCCGGCTGACCCCGAAGCCGGGCACGGAGCGCAAGATCCCCGCCCAGCTGGTCACTCTCGCCATGGGCTTCACCGGCACCGACCGGGAGAACGGCCTGGTCGAGCAGTTCGGCCTGGAGCTCGACGAGCGCGGCAACATCGCCCGTGACGAGGACTACCAGACCAACGTGCCGGGCGTGTTCGTCGCCGGTGACGCGGGCCGCGGCCAGTCGCTCATCGTGTGGGCGATCGCCGAGGGCCGCTCGGCGGCGCGCGGGGTGGACCGCCACCTCACGGGCGCCAGCGACCTGCACGCGCCGATCCGCCCGACGGACCGGGCCCTGATGGTCTGACCGCACCGCACAAGACGTCCCGCACAACGGCGTGCGGAACACCGACAGCGCCTGCCCAACAGTCCCCGACCGGACGACCGGGCAGGCGCTGTCGCCTTCCCCGGCCGGCCACGGCACCCTGTACGGGCCAGGGTCACGGCACCTTGTACGTGTCCCCGTACACGGCCCACTCCAGCGGCGTCTCGAGACGCAGGTTGCCCTCGTTCAGGAAACGGCGCTGGGCGGTGTCGACGCGGCTGGTGTCCGTGCGCTCGGCGGCCATGGCGGTGCGCCGGATGTCGAGGAAGGCGTCCAGGTACGCCTTCTCGCTACCGCCCTCGGCCGGTGTGTCCGCCACGCGCAGCGCGCGTTCCCGCAGGCCGTAGAAGCCCTCGGGGCCGGCGTCGGGGCCGTGGAAGATCAGAGCGTCGTAGTAGACGAACTGGCCGAGCGTGCCCAGGCCGTCCAGCTTGGCGAGGCGGACCGCCGGGTCGAAGGAGAAACGGTCACGGTGCTCGTCCTGGGCCCTGCGGAAGGCCGGGAGTTTCGCCTCCGCCTTCCAGGCCGCGGTGAAGCCGGGGTCCAGGCCCTCGTGGGAATCCGTGCCGTCGACCTCGCGCAGGGCCGGCAGGTAGCGGGCCAGCCCGTTGTCCGGGTGGGTCTCGGTGTAGCGCTCGACAAGGGCGAGCAGGTCGTGGGTGCCGGTGCAGAAGCCGGCGATCCCTGCGGTGTAGCCCCGCCCGTCCTCCAGGTCCTCGATGGAGCCGTAGAGGGCGCGCCAGTTCAGCGTCGACTGCTGGGCGCTCGCCACGATCCGCTGCGCCAGCTCCTTCTTCTCCGGGGCGGCCAGGCCCGCGGGCAGCCCGGCGATCACCTTCTCGTCCTCCGCCCGCTCCTTCTCGGCCCGGTCCTTGGCCTCGTCCCGGGCCGCCTGGGCGGCGGACACGGAGGGCTTCGCCGTGGGCTCGGCGGAGTCCGTGGGTGCGAGGAAGTAGGCCAACGCCGTGGCGGCCACGGGAACGGCGAAGAAGAACGCCACACCGGCACGCTTCACTGGGATCACCCTGCCTGTCCGCTCCGTCACGTTCCCGCCCTGGCCGCCTGGAGCACCAGCGGCCCGACGTACGCCCCCGCCCGCACCGGCGCGCGGCGCCGGTCCGGGGGCGCGTAAGCGTACGCCAGCCTCCGCGCGCGTCCACCGGCAGGTCGCCGGGGCATACCTTCGGCATCGACGGACGCCGAGCCGTACGACCGGCCGGTGGGCGAGTTCCCGAAGGGGCTCGTGGCCGCCCGGGCGTCCTCAGCCGTTCCCGTTCCCGTTCTTGTCCGGCCACACCTGGATGTGGTCCTCCTCCAGCTCCAGCAGCACCCGGTCCGCCATGCCCAGGGCCGTCGTGTACTCGGCCGGCAGCTGGAGGCGTCCCGCGCGGTCGAGCATGGCGTACTCCCGGGCCACCAGGGACTCCTGGCCCGCCTCGTCGACCTCCGTGCGGCGCAGCACCTCCGTCGAGGTGCGGCCGTCGCGGATCGCGACCGTGCGGCGGACCTCGCCGGCGACCGCCTGGTCGTGCGTGACGATGACGACCGTCGTGCCCAGCTCCTCGTTGGCCCGGCGGAACGCGGCGAAGACCTGCTGCCCGGTCGCCGAGTCCAGCTCGCCGGTCGGCTCGTCGGCGAGCAGCACGGCGGGGGCGTTGGCCAGGGCGACGGCGATCGCGACGCGCTGCTGCTGGCCCCCGGACATCTGCCGCGGGCGCCGGTCCCGGCAGTCGGCGACGCCGAGCATGGCCAGCAGGTCGTCCGCCCGTCCGGCCCGCTTCCGGCGCGATCCGCCCGCCAGCTGCATGGGCAGGACGACGTTCTGCGCCGCTGTCAGATACGGCAGCAGATTGCGTGCCGTCTGCTGCCAGACAAAGCCGACCACTTCACGCCGGTAACGCAACCGCGCCTTCGCGTCCATCGTCAGCAGATCACGGCCCGCGACCTTCGCCGAACCAGCGGTCGGGACGTCCAGGCCGGCGAGGATGTTCATCAGCGTCGACTTGCCGCTGCCGGACGCCCCCACCAGCGCCATCAGCTCGCCTTCCCGCACCAGGAGATCGAGGCCCTGGAGCGCCTGCACCTCCACGGCGTCCCGGCCACCGCGCTTGGCGAAGATCCGCACCAGCCGGTCGCAGGCGATCAGGGCGTCGTGCCCGTACGCGGGCCGGTCGCGGTGCCGCGCCGCCCGCCGCTCCAGTTCCGCGAGCGACTCCGTCGTACCGCTCATCGCATGTCTCCTGCCCTGAGGTGAGTGACCGGTGTCCGGCGCCCCGCCAACCAGACCTGCGTGACGGCCACCGCCCCGGTCAGCAGCACCGCGCCCGCGGCGGGCAGGGCCAGCGACCACAGGTCGGCCCGCAGCGCGGCACCCTGCGGCGCCGTGACGCCGGACGCGCCGGCCAGAGCGAGCCGGTCCAGGTCGATGCCGGGGGCGAGCAGGCCTGTCGTGGCCCAGCCGACGGCCATGCCCCCGCCGGCCGCGAGCAGCGCCAGGGGCAGCGCCTCCAGGCCGAGCAGGTGACGCCCCTGGCGGGTCGTCAGGCCCAGGGTGCGCAGCCGGGCCAGCAGCGCGGCCCGTTCCGGCGCGGACCGCAGCAGGCCGAGCACCAGGGCGAGCACGGCGTAGCCCGCGCCCGCGAGGACGGCCCAGACGTAGATCCGTTCGGCGCCCGCCTGCAACGGCGAGTCGGACAGCGCCGCGCGTACCTCGCCGCGCAGTGTCACGGAGAGGTTCGACCCGGCGCCGCGCACGGCAGCCCGCAGCGCCTTCGCGTCGAGCCCGGTACCCGAGGCCAGCAGGGTCGTGGGGCCGCCGGAGCCCTTCAGACCCGCCGCGTCGACCAGCAGGAACTCGCCCTCGGGGACGGCCGGGGTGCGAGGGCGCACGGCGGTGATCCGCACCGTGACCGCTCCGCCGTCCGTCACGATCCGGCGCGGCACCCGCCCGAGCCGCTCGGCGACCTCGGGCGAAGCGACGGCGTCCAGCACCCCGCCCCCGGCTCCCAACCGGTCGGCCGCGAACCCCCCGAGACCCATCCGCCGGGCCAACTCCGCGTAGCTCTCCGGCTCGACGCCGACCACGGTCAGCGACCGTGTCTCGTCGGACGCGCGCTCCGAGGCGAACTCGAACCCCACGGCCGTGACCTGCCGTACGCCCGCCACCTCCCGGACCACCCGCGCCAGCCCCGCCGGGAGCGGTTTCGCGCCGGTCGTGTCGATCCGCGCGTCCGCGCCCGCCTCCAGCAGCGCGGCCCGGTCCCGGGCGCCGGCGACGCCCTCCAGCACGGACCCCCCGAACGCGGCGGTCGTCAGGGCCGTCAGCAGGGCGAGCAGCGGCAGCGCGGCGACCGCCGCCGGTGAGCGGCCCGCGCGGGCCAGCGACAGGAACCCGACCACGCCGCGCAGCCGCCCGGCAGGGCCGGCGGCCCACCGCAGGGGCAGCGGGTACAGCCGTACGAGGACCAGCGCGGCGACCAGCCCGACGAGCACCGGGGCGGCACTCACCAGCAGATCGCCCGCCCCGTCCGTGCCGCGGCGGCGCAACGCCGCCACCGAGCCGACGGCCAGCACCAGCAAGGTCAGTTCGGCGACCGTGCGGCGCCCGCCGGGCCTGGCGTCGGCGAGGTCGTCGCGTTCCTGGTGCGCCCGCGGCCTGCGATGGGCCACGACCGCGCGGACCGGCAACGCGGCACAGGCCAGCAGCGCCACGGCGCCCGCCCCGATCACGGTGGGCAGCGCCCGGGCCTCGTCCACGAGGAGCACCGCGAGCAGCAGACCGCAGGCCGCCGCGGGCACCGCCGGCACCGCGGTCTCGGCCAGCAGCCGCCCGGCGATGCCGCCCAGGGAGCCGCCCCTGGCCCGCAGCAGGGCGAGTTCGGCGTCACGGCGGGCGGCTGCGACACCGGCGCTCATGACCAACACGACGACGGCGATCGCGGAGATCCCGAAGGCCGCGACGGCGACCACGGGCGTGATCGCGTCCCGGGTCTGCGTGTAGGAGCCGACGACCTGCTCCAGGTCCGTGGACAGTTGCGCCGTCGGGCCGGCGGCCCCGCGCATCCGCACCAACGCGGGTCCGCCCTCGAGGGACGCGACCGCGTCGACGAGCGCCGAGGTGTCCCCCGCGGTGAGCCGCCCGGTCGCGGGCGCGAACCGCCAGTACTTCTCCGGCTCGCCCACACCGCCGAGCAGCGCGGGTGCGGCCCCGGGTGCCAGCAGGACGCCCGCCTCCCAGTAGTACCGCGGCGGACGGCTGCCCGTGGAGGCCAGGCCCGGTATGCGCAGGACCGGTTCGGCGGACCAGTAACTCCCCTGCGGATGCCGGGGTTCGAGAACGCCGGTGATCCGTACGGTCAGTGGCCCCTCCAGGAAACCGGCCAGGGTGAGCGTGGAGCCGGCCCGCAGCCGCAGCGCGCGGGCGGTCGCGGCGGTCACGGCGCCCTCCACCACCCTGGTGTCCACGGTCACCGGTGCGCCGGAGGCGGGCAACCGGCCCTGCCGCACGGTGGCGTGGCCGGCCGCTCCCGACTGCGCGAGCAGCGTGAACCTGGGCGGCAGCCCGTCGGGCCGGGGCAGCGACGCGTCCAGTGCCTCCAGGCTCTTCCCGGTCCGCACTCCGTACGCCGACTCGGCCCGGTCCGCCCGCAGCGGTGCGGGCAGCAGGGCCCGCGCCCGGCCGTCGACCGCCGCGAGCGCCTCCGGCCGCACCGCGTCCGCACGGGCCCGATCCGGCCGTGCGAGGCCGGGCTGCGGAGCCTTCAGCTCCAGCACGGTGGTCTCGGGGGAGGCGGTGGCGAGGGCCTCGCGCAGCCCGTCCGTCTCGTACGCCTCGACGGCCCGGGGCAGGACGGCCGCGAGGAACGCCGTGACCAGCACCAGCACGGCGAAGGCGACGGTGGACACGGGCGCGGTCCGCAGCCGGGTCCGCACCCAGGGCGCGCCCTGTGCGTTCGGCGGCATCTCAGTCCTCCCCCTGGTGGCGGAGCGCGGCCACCGGCTCGGCACGGCGCAGCGCCGACGCGGCGGTGATCAGCAGGAGCGGGGCGGCCACCCCCGCCAGGAGCAGGGCCACCCGGGGCACCGGGAGCTCGACCAGGACGGGCGGGACCGGACGCGCGGCATCGGAGGTCAGCACGATCAGCGGGACGACGGCCCGGGTCAGGACGGTGCCGAGACCGAGCCCGGCGAGCAGTCCGGCGCCGATGAGCAGACTCTGCTCCGTCGCGACCAGCCGGGCGAGATCACGCCGGGGCGTCCCCAGGGCGCGCAGCACCGCGAACTCCGCGGACCGCTCCCGCCGCGCACCGGCGGCGCTCACCGCGAAACCCCCGGCGGCCAGGGCCGCGGCGGCCACCGCCACGGCCGTCAGCGCCGAGCGCGGTCCGGCGCCGAGCGGATCCCGCAGCAACTCGGCCGCGGTCTCGTCCCGCACCAGCACCTGCTGCGGCCCGAGGTCGGGGCGCGCCCGCAGCGCGGCGGCGACCTCGGCGGCCTTGCCGGAGGCGGCGCTCACCCACCACTCGGTGGGGGTGAGCGGCGCGCTGCCCCGCTGCGCCAGCACGGCGTCGACGGCCCGCAGATCGAGCAGCAGCGCCCCGCCGGCCATGGCCTCTCCGTCCAGGCCGGTGGCGGTGGTCGGCAGCTCATCGACGGCCCGTACGATCCGCACCCGCAACTGCTCCCCGGACAGCGGTACGTCGATGGTGTCGCCGGGCCGGGCTCCCGCCGCCCGCAGGAAGTCCCGGGTGGCGACGGCCGAGAGGCTCCGCGGCGCCTCGGCCCCGGCGGTGTCGACGCGGACGGTGCAGATCGGCGCGGTGCCGGTGCTCTCGTCGGCGTCGGCACCGGTGCCGTACGACACGGTCAGCGGCGTGGTCCCCGACACGGTGGGCTTCGCGGCCGTACGGGCGACGACGGTGCCGTTCTCCGTCACGGTCCGGCCGCCCCGCCAACGTGTTCCGGAGGGCACGGGGACGGTCCGCGCGGAGCCGTCGCGGCCGGTGGCGAGCAGCCGTTCGACGGTGAACCGGTGCTGTTCGGGCCGGCCGACGGGAGAGGTGTCGTCGAGCTGCAGTCCGGTGAGGCGCAACGGTCCGGCCGGGGAGGCGCGGCGGCCGGTCGCCGTCCTGTCCAGTTCGAGCGTGACCCGGTGGACCCGGCCGTCCACCGGGACGTTCCCGGCGCCCAGCCGGTACGTGATGCCGTACCGGTCCTCCACGGCCGCCGTGACCAGGGGCGCGCGCTCGGAGGGAGAGCGTCCCGTCCGGGTCCGCGTGTCGGTGATCCGGACGTCGAGGGCGAGCCGCCGGGTGTCGCCGGGAAGCCGCACCGCCCGGTGTTCGTCCAGCGCGGGCGGTGCCAGTGCCCGCAGCAGCTTCGCCGGGGGCTCGTCGGCGAGATCGCCGCGCATCAGCATCCCGTCCACGGCGCGGGACGTGTCCAGGGCGAGGACTGTCGCGTCGCGGTCGCCGGAGAGGCCGAGGGCGCTGCGGTGCCCGGGAGCGGCGTCCCGGGCCCCACGCAGCGCGGAGTAGAAGCCGGTCTGCCCGGGGCTGCCCGGCCTGGGGTCGAGGACCCGTACGGCGGCGCCCGTCCGGAAGTCGGCCTGGTCGTGCTGCGACCGGTCCCAGGACGCGCCGTGCCCGATCGCCAGCATCCCGGTCGTCACGGCGATGACCAGCAGCAGCACCGGGCCCGCCCCGCGCAGCGGGCGCCGGCTGAACTGCCACCCCGCCAGCGCCGCCGGCAGCCCGCGCCCGCTCGCGGACCGCCGCTCCGCGAGACGGGCCGCGAGCGGCAGCAGACGCAGTGTCAGGACCGTGCCCGCCAGCAGCGCCAGCGCGGGCGCCCCGACCAGCAGCGGATCGATGCCCAGCTCCCCGGCCCGGTCCCGGCTGAGCACCCCGCCGCCGGCCGCTTCGGTCTGCCGGTCGAGCTGCCAGTACGCCACGCCCGCGATCAGCAGCAGCCCGACATCGGCTCCCGCGCGCACGGGCGCGGCCGACGTGGCGGCCCGGACGCGCCGCAGCCGTACCGGTGCGCTCGCCGTCGCCGCCAGCGCGGGCACCACGACCGCCGCCGCGCAGGCCGCCGCCACGCCGCCCGCGACCAGCCAGACCCCGTTCGCCGGGACGGCGTCGAGCCGCAGCCCGATCCCGTCGAGCGAGGACCACCGGGCCAGCAGCCCGGCCAGCGGGCCGGACAGCAGCGCGGCACAGACCGCGGCCGGTACCGCCAGCAGCAGCGCCTCCAGCGCGGCGAGTCCCGCGATCCCGCCGCGTGATCCGCCTCTGGCCCGCAGCAGCTCGGTCTCGCCCGCCCGTTCGGTGTCCAGCAGCCGGGCCACCAGCAGCAGCGCGTACCCGGCGAGCAGCACCAGCTGCACGGAGACGACCATCAGGGTGGACCGGGACACCAGCAGAGCCCGCCCGGCCCGGTCGAGCGTCTCGGGCAGCCCGGTGCGCACGTCCGCGTCACCGCCGAGCGCCGGGTCCTGGCGCAGCGCCCCGGCCGCGCGCAGGGCCGCCGCGCGGAGCGCGCCGATGCCGTCGGTGGTGAAGGTCCGGTAGTCGGCCGTCGCCACCCAGCCGGTGCCGTCCTCGGAGGTGCGGCCGGAGGCGAGTACCGACGCGTCGGCCAGCAGCGGCCCGTACGTGGTGAAGGCGACGGTGCGCACGCCCTGTCCGCCGAGTGCGTCCGCCTGCCAGTACGGATCGGAGCTGTCGGCCGCCCGGTACACGCCGGTCACCCGTATGCGGACCGGCTCGCCGCCCAGCCGGTCGGTGAGCGTGAGGTGCGCCCCGGGACGCAGCTTCAGCCGGCCGGCGGCCGCCTCGGGCAGGGCGACCGGCACGACGGCCGTGCGGGACGGCGGTGCGGCGCCCGGCAGCGTGCCCGAGACCAGCGTGATCCGGGACCGGTCGAGGGCGGCGAAGTGCGTGAGGTCGGGCTCTCCGGCGCGGGCGTCGGCGTCCTGGAGGGAACGGGGCAGCGCGTACGGCCCGGACCGCTCCAGCGTCCGCACGGCCACCGGCAGTCCGCCGAACGCGTCCCGCGCCCCGCGTTCCACGGCCCGCCGCGCCACGTCCCGCCGTGCCCGGGGCACATCCGCCTCGACGACGAGGGAGGCCGAGGCCGCGGCCCGGCCGCCCAGGGTGCCGCGCAGCGCCGCGTCCCCGACGGAGCCCGAGAAGGCGGTCAGGGCGGCGAGCACCGAGGTGGTCAGGAGGACGGCGAACAGGGCGGCCGTGAGGAGCAGCCGATGCGCACGCAGGCGCAGCAGCAGTAAGCCGGTCACTCTTCCCCCACCCGATGGCCGAACCTCTGTTCTCCCAACTCGGCATGCATATCACGGAGTTATCTGCCCGGCACATGAGTTCGAGCGCGGGTTGTCCCGCTCTTGACCGCCCGGACCGGTTCCGTATGGGATGCGGTGATGACCGAGAACACCAGCCCGGGGCCCGGTGCCGCCCTCGCCGACGACGCGGCCGGCGAGCCGATGCTGCGGGTGGAGGACCTGCACCACTCCTACGGCACGGGTGCGGCGACCGTGCACGCGCTGCGCGGGGTCTCCTTCGCCGTCCGGCGCGGCGAACTGGTCGCCCTCAAAGGCCGTTCGGGCTCCGGCAAGACGACGCTGCTCCATGTGATCGGCGGCCTCGACTCCCCGCAGCGCGGGCGGGCCGTCGTGGACGGCACGGACCTGTCGGCGCTGAGCGAGAGCGAGCTGCTGGAGCTGCGCCGCGACCGGATCGGTTTCGTCTTCCAGTCCTTCGGCCTCATCCCCATCCTCACCGCCGCCGAGAACGTGGGCGTACCGCTGCGGCTGCGCCGGACCGAGCCGCGCGAACGCGAGGAGCGGGTGGCGCTGCTGCTGGCCCTGGTGGGCCTCGCCGGCCACGAGACGCAGCGTCCCGCCGAACTCTCGGGCGGGCAGCAGCAGCGGGTCGCCATCGCCCGGGCCCTCGCCAACCGCCCGGCCCTGCTCATCGCGGACGAGCCGACCGGCCAGCTCGACGCCGCCACCGGCCTGGCGGTGATGGAACTGCTGCGGGCCGTGGTCCGCAGCGAAGGCGTCACGGTCCTCGTCGCCACCCACGACCCCCAACTCCTCGGCCTGGCCGACAGGGTGCTGGAACTGAGCGACGGAGTGGTCGTCGAGGAGTGAGAGGCTGGGGCCATGGCCGCGATCAGTCTGAGCAAGGTCCAGGAGACCGCCCCCGCGCTGGTGAACCTCTACAAGAGCGCCGGGGTCTCCCTCACGAAGCACGGCCTGGACGGGGTGCGGGCCGCGGTCTACCTCGTGGTCGACTACTCCGGCTCGATGAAGCCGTACTACAAGGACGGCAGCGTGCAGGCGCTCGCCGACCGGGTGCTCGGGCTGTCGGCGCACCTCGACGACGACGGCACCGTGCCGGTGGTGTTCTTCTCCACCGACGTCGACGCCGAGACCGAGATCGCGCTGGCCGGCCACCAGGGGCGGATCGACCGGATCGTGGCCGGGCTCGGGCACATGGGGAAGACCAGCTACCACCTGGCCATGGATGCCGTCATCGACCACTACGTCGACAGCGGGGCCAGCGAGCCGGCCCTCGTGGTCTTCCAGACCGACGGCGGGCCCATCAACAAGCTCGCCGCGGAGCGGTACCTGTGCAAGGCGGCGAAGCTGCCGCTGTTCTGGCAGTTCATCGGCTTCGGCGACCCGGGCAGCAAGCAGTTCGACTTCCTGCGCAGGCTCGACGAGCTGCCCGTGCCGGGCAAGCGGGTCGTCGACAACGCCGGGTTCTTCCACGCGGGCGAGGACCCGCGGAGGGTCTCGGACGCCGAGCTGTACGACCGGCTGGTGGCCGAGTTCCCGCAGTGGCTCGCGGCCGCCAGGGCCCAGGGGATCGTCCGGGGTCCTGACACGCCTTAGCTTGCCCGGCCCAACCGACCCGCCGCTTGGCCCAATCGCCCGTACGCCCCATTTGCGTGGCCGCGCTGTCGTGCCACGCTGGGAAGGATCCGACGGGGAGGCGACGACGTATGGGCGACGACGGCGCACGACGGGTGTACGGGACGGCTTCCGCTCGCCGGACGCCTCCGGCCGGCAAGGGCGAGAAGCTCGCCGACTGGGCGGACGGGCGGCTCGGGCTCTACGGGCTGGCCAGGGCCAACATGCGCAAGGTCTTCCCGGACCACTGGTCCTTCATGCTGGGCGAGGTCACCCTCTACAGCTTCATCGTCCTGATCCTCACCGGCGTCTACCTCACCCTGTTCTTCGAGCCGAGCATGCAGGAGGTCGTCTACCAGGGCTCCTACACGGAGCTCAACGGCGTGCTCATGAGCAGGGCGTTCGAGTCGACCCTGGACATCAGCTTCGACGTGCGCGGCGGGCTGCTCATGCGGCAGATCCACCACTGGGCGGCGCTGGTCTTCATCACCGGCATGATGGTGCACATGATGCGGGTGTTCTTCACGGGCGCCTTCCGCAAGCCGCGCGAGCTCAACTGGGTGTTCGGCTGGACCCTGCTGATGCTCGGCATCATCACCGGCCTGACCGGCTACTCCCTCCCGGACGACCTGCTGTCCGGCACCGGCCTGCGCTTCGCGCACGGCGCGATCCTGTCGATCCCGATCGTCGGGACGTACGTGGCGTTCTTCCTCTTCGGCGGGGAGTTCCCGGGCGACGACATCATCTCGCGCCTCTTCCCGGTCCATGTGCTGCTGCTGCCCGGGATCATGCTGGGTCTGGTGACCGTCCATCTGATCCTGGTCTTCTACCACAAGCACACCCAGTTCCCGGGGCCCGGGCGCAAGGAGCGGTCGGTCGTCGGGATGCCCTTCCTGCCGGTTTACATGGCCAAGGCGGGCGGCTTCTTCTTCCTCGTCTTCGGCGTCCTGACCATCATGGGCGCGATCGCCCAGATCAACCCCGTGTGGGCTTTCGGCCCCTACCGCCCCGACCTGGTCACCACCGGCGCCCAGCCCGACTGGTACCTCGGGTTCTCGGAGGGGCTGATCCGGGTGATGCCGGGATGGGAGATCAACTTGTGGGGACACACGCTGGTGCTCGGCGTGTTCATCCCGTTCGCGCTCTTCCCGCTGGTCATGCTCGCCATCGGCGTCTACCCCTTCATCGAGGCGTGGATCACCGGCGACAAGCGCGAGCACCACATCCTGGACCGGCCGCGCAACGCGCCCGTGCGCACCGGTCTGGGCGTGGCCTGGCTGACCCTGTACGCGGTGCTGCTGATCGGCGGCGGCAACGACATCGTGGCCACGCATCTGCATCTGTCCATCAACGTGATCACCTGGTTCGTGCGGATCGGCGCCTTCGTGCTGCCGGTCGTCGCCTTCATCGTCACGAAGAAGATCTGCATGGGCCTGCAGCGCCGCGACCGCGCCAAGGTGCTGCACGGCAGGGAGACCGGCACCATCAGGCGGCTGCCGAACGGCGAGTACATCGAGGTGCACGAGCCCCTCTCGCAGGCGGAGCTGTTCACCCTCACCCAGCACGAGCAGCGCCCGCCCTACGAGATGGGGCCCCTGGTCGACGCGGGCGGCGTCCGCCGCAAGGTCAAGCGGTCCGAGCGGCTGCGGGCCCGGCTCGCCAAGGCGATGTTCGGGCCGGACGCGCGGATCGAGAAGCCGACGGTGGAGGAGTACCGGCAGATCACCAGCGGCGATCACCAGCCGCACTGACGACCAGGGCCCGGCACGCGTCGGGATCGCCCCAGGCGGTGCGCAGGGCCCGGGCCTTGGTCAGCCACAGCGACAGGTGGCACTCCGCCGTGTAGCCGATCGCGCCGTGCAGTTGCAGCGCTGTGCGGGCGGTGCCGTACGCCGCCTCGCACGCGGCGGCCTTGGCGGCGGCGACCTCGGCCGGCCGCATGCTCAGGGCGGCTCCGAAGACCAGCGGGCGTGCGAACTCCAGGGCGATCTTCGCGTCGGCCAGCCGGTGTTTGACCGCCTGGAACGAGCCGACGGGCACCCCGAACTGGCGGCGCCGTTTCACGTGGGCGACGGTCTGGTCGAGGAGTGCCAGGCCCACGCCCAGCGCCTGGGCGGCCGTGGCGAGACGGGCCCAGGCGAGGGCCTGTTCCGTGAGGGGCCCGGGCAGGAGGAGTTCGCCGCCGGGGGTGAGGGGTGTGAGGCGGCGGGCCGGATCGAGGGAGGGCCGGACGGGGCCGTGGCCGGGGGAGAGGCGGATGCCGTCGGGGGAACAGGAGAGGCGGAGAGCGGCGGCGTCGCCGTCGAGGGCGTACGCCGTCTCGGTTTCCGCCTTCGCGGTTCCCGCCTTCCCGGTCCCAACCGTCGCGATCGTCCCGCCCGAAGCCAGCGCCGGCAGTAGTCGCTTGGCGGTGTCCGGGTCCGCGCTGCTGAGGAGCACCGCCGCCGTGACCGTCTCGACCAGGGGTCCCGGTGCCGCGTGGCGGCCCAGTTCGACGAAGGCGACGGCCAGTTCCACCGGACGCGGCCCCAGCCCGCCGTCGTACGTCTCCGGAACCGCCAGCGCGAACACGCCCGCCTCCGCGACACGGGACCACAGCGCCCGCCCGCTCGCATGGTCGCCCCGGCTCCAGTCCCGCACCACCGTCGGTGTGTCCGCCGCCGTCAGCAGGGCGTCCAGCGAGGCTGCGAAGGCGCGCTGCTCGGCGTCCAGGAGGAAGCGCATCAGCGGCGTCCCTTCGGCAGTCCGAGCAGGCGCTCGGCGATGATGTCGCGCTGGATCTCGTTCGTCCCCGCGTAGACGGGACCGGCCAGGGAGAAGACGTAGCGCTCGGCCCAGTCCGTGTCGGCGAGCTCGCCCTCCTCGCCCAGGAGGTCGAGGGCCGTCTCGTGCAGCGCGATGTCGTACTCCGACCAGAAGACCTTGTTCAGGCTGGACTCGGGGCCGATCGACGCGCCGTCCAGGAAGCGGGAGGCGGCGGCGTAGGTGAACAGCTGGTAGGCGCGGGCGCCGATCAACGCGTCGGCAACGCGGTCCCGGGTGTTCTCCGGGCTGCCCTGTGCCCGCCAGAGCCGGTGGAGCCGGTCGGCGGCGGCAAGGAAGCGGCCGGGGGAGCGCAGCATCAGACCGCGTTCGTTGCCCGCCGTCGACATCGCGATCCGCCAGCCCTGGCCGGGCTCGCCGATCACGTCCTCGTCGGGCACGAACACCTCGTCCAGGAACAGCTCCGCGAAGGCCGGCTTGCCGTCGAGGCGGGCGATGGGGCGGACGGTCACGCCGGGGGCGCGCAGGCCGAACATCACGTACGTAAGGCCCCGGTGGGGCTTCGGCACGTCCGGGTCGCTGCGGAACAGGCCGAAGGCGCGGTCGGCGAAGGCGGCCCGGGACGACCAGGTCTTCTGCCCGGTCAGCAGCCAGCCGCCGTCGGTGCGCACGGCCTTCGAGCGCAGGGACGCCAGGTCCGAGCCCGCCTCCGGCTCCGACCAGGCCTGGGCCCAGACCACCTCCGCGGTGGCCATGGAGGGCAGCACCCGGGCTCGCTGCTCCTGCGTGCCGTGATCGAAGAGCGTCGGGGCGAGCAGGTGGATGCCGTTCTGGCCGACTCTGCCGGGCGCCCCCGCCGCGTAGTACTCCTCCTCGAACAGCAGCCACTGGACCAGCGTGGCGTCCCGGCCGCCGTACTCCCTCGGCCAGTTCACCACCGACCAGCCGTCCGCGGCCAGCTCCGCCTCCCAGGCGCGGTGGGCGGCGAAGCCTTCCTCGGTCTCCAGGGAGGGGAGCGGCTCGGACGGCACGTGAGCGCGCAGCCAGGCGCGGGCCTCGGCGCGGAACGCCTCGTCGGCGGGGGAGAGGGTGAGATCCACGACCGGCGTCCTCCTTCCCTCACCGACGGGGCTTCCCTAACAAGTGTTTGGTAGGTTAGCGTGCTGCCATGAAAAACGTCGAGGCGCCGACGAGGGTTCCCGGACACGGGCTGCTCGACGGGCGCACGGCCGTCATCACCGCGGCGGCGGGCGCGGGGATCGGCGGGGCGACCGCCCGTCGCTTCCTGGAGGAAGGCGCCCGCGTACTGATCAGCGACGCCCACCCGCGCCGGCTGAAGGAGCACGAGGCGGAGCTGGCCCGTCGGTTCGAGGGCGCGGTGGCGTCCGCCGTGTGCGATGTCACCGACGAGGCGCAGGTGCGGGCGCTGTTCGACACCGCCGTCCAGGAGCACGGCCGGCTCGACGTGGTCGTCAACAACGCGGGCCTCGGCGGGACCGCGCCGCTCGTCGACATGACCGACGAGCAGTGGTCGAAGGTCCTCGACGTGACCTTGAACGGCACCTTCAGGTGCACCCGGGCCGCCCTGCGCCGGATGCGGGACACCGGCGGCGTGATCGTCAACAACGCCTCCGTCGTCGGCTGGCGCGCCCAGGCCGGACAGGCGCACTACGCGGCCGCGAAAGCGGGCGTGATGGCCCTGACCCGGTGCGCCGCCATGGAGGCCGCCGCGTACGGGGTGCGGATCAACGCGGTGTCGCCGAGCCTCGCCATGCATCCCCACCTCGCGAAGGTGACGAGCCCCGGCCTGCTGGAGGAACTGACGGCCCGCGAGGCCTTCGGGCGGCACGCCGAGCTCTGGGAGGTGGCCAACGTGATCGTGTTCCTGGCGTCGGAGTACTCCTCGTACATGACGGGCGAGGTCGTCTCCGTCAGCAGCCAGCACCCCTAGGACAATGGACAGCGTGCCGACCAAGAAGAAGCCCCAGGTGACAGCCCCCGAGTCCGCCGCCGCCCCGGACCGCCGCAGCGAACTCCTCGGCACCGCCGCCGAGGTCTTCGCCGAACAGGGCTACAACGCCACCACCGTCCGCAAGATCGCGGACCACGCGGGAATGCTCGCGGGCAGCCTCTACTACCACTTCGACTCCAAGGAGTCGATGCTGGAGGAGATCCTGCGCACCTTCCTCGACGAGCTCTGGGACGGCTACGACACCGTCCTGGGCGCCGGACTCGGGCCCCGCGAGACGCTCGAGGCCCTGGTCACCGAGTCGTTCCGGGAGATCGACCGGCATCGCGCGGCCGTCGCGATCTACCAGAAGGAGAGCAAGCAGTTGGTGGCGCAGGAGCGGTTCGCGTTCCTCGCCGAGTCGCAGCGCAGATTCGAGAAGGCGTGGCTGTCCACCCTGGAGCGCGGCGTCGCCGAGCGGGCCTTCCGCGCCGACCTCGACGTCCGGCTCACCTACCGGTTCGTGCGCGACACGGTGTGGGTGGCCGCGTCCTGGTACCGGCCGGGCGGCCAGCACAGCCCGGACGAGATCGCCCGGCAGTACCTGTCGATGGTGCTGGACGGGATCGCCGTACGCGAATAGCCCTTTGATGTGAGGGAGTTGCCATGGCCGAGGCCTACATCGTCGAAGCGGTCCGCACGCCCGTCGGACGGCGCGGGGGAGGGCTGAGCACGGTCCATCCGGCCGACCTCGGCGCGCATGCGCTGAAAGAGCTGATGACCCGCTCGGGCGTCGACCCGGCCGCCGTGGAGGACGTCGTCCTCGGCTGTCTGGACGCGGTGGGGCCGCAGGCCGGTGACATCGCGCGGACCTGCTGGCTGGCGGCCGGGCTGCCCGAGGAGGTGCCGGGCGTGACCGTCGACCGGCAGTGCGGTTCCTCGCAGCAGGCCGTGCACTTCGCCGCGCAGGCCGTGCTGTCCGGCACCCAGGACCTGGTGGTCGCCGGCGGGGTGCAGAACATGTCGATGATCCCCATCGCCTTCGCCACCCGGCAGGCCGCCGAGCCGCTCGGGCTGACCCAGGGGCCGTTCGCGGGCAGCGCCGGCTGGCGGGCGCGGTACGGGGACAAGCCCGTCAACCAGTTCGCGGGCGCCGAGATGATCGCCGCGAAGTGGGGGATCAGCAGGCAGGACCAGGAGGAGTTCGCCCTGCGGTCCCATCAGCGGGCGGTGCGGGCGATCGATGAGGGCCGCTTCGACCGCGAGACCGTGCCGTACGGGGACGTCACCACCGACGAGGGCCCGCGCCGGGACACCTCCCTGGAGAAGATGGCCGGGCTCAAACCCGTCATCGACGGCGGCACCATCACCGCCGCCTGTTCCTCGCAGGTCTCCGACGGGGCGGCGGCGATGCTGCTGGCCTCCGAGCGGGCCGTGCGCGACCACGGGCTCACCCCCCGCGCACGCGTGCACCACCTCTCGGTGCGCGGCGAGGACCCCATCCGCATGCTCACCGCCCCGATCCCGGCCACCGCCCACGCCCTGAAGAAGACCGGCATGACCATCGACGACATCGACCTCGTCGAGATCAACGAGGCCTTCGCCCCGGTCGTCCTGGCCTGGCTGAAGGAGACCGGCGCGGACCCGGAGAAGGTCAACGTCAACGGCGGTGCCATCGCGCTGGGCCATCCGCTCGGGGCGACCGGCGTGAAGCTGATGACGACCCTGCTGCACGAACTGGAGCGCACCGGCGGCCGGTTCGGGCTGCAGACCATGTGCGAGGGCGGCGGACAGGCCAATGTGACGATCATCGAGAGGCTGTGAGACGCCTGCGGGTGTCCTCGGCCTCCTTCATGATCCGCTCCACCAGCTCCGCGCACGAGGGCAGGTCGTCGATCACCCCGGCGACCTGCCCGGACGCCATCACGCCCAGGTCCGTACGGCCGTCCACCATGGACGCCTTGAGCAGCATCGGCGTGTTCGCGGCGAGCAGGACCTGGCTCCAGGTCAGGTCCTTGCCGTGCCGGAGGGCGAGGCCGTCGCGGACCATGCGACGCCAGGTGAGGCCGGTCAGCCGCCGGAAGCGGGACGCCCTGCGCGTCGCGTGGAACAGGGCCCGCACACGGCCCGAGTGCTCCAGCGCGTCCACCAGGTCCGTCCGCAGCATGCGGTGCGGAAGCCCGTCCACCGCCCTGGTGACCGTCACGTCCCGCACTGTCGCCGCCAGATACCGCGCCTTCACCGCCTCCGGCACCGTCGAGTCCGAGGTGAGCAGGAACCGCGTGCCCATGGCGACGCCCGCCGCCCCGTATGCCAGCGCCGCGACCAGTCCCCGCCCGTCGAAGAACCCGCCCGCCGCTACGACCGGCAGGTCCACGGCATCGACGACCTGCGGCAACAGCACCGTCGTGGCCACCTCGCCGGTGTGCCCGCCGCCCTCCGCGCCCTGCACGAGCACCGCGTCCGCGCCCCACGCCGCGACCTTCTCGGCATGCCGCCGCGCCCCCACCGTCGGCATGACCACCACACCGGCCTCCTTGAGCTCGCCGATCAGCTCCCGGGAGGGGGCCAGGGCGAAGGAGGCGACCCGGACGCCCTCCTCGATCAGGATCCGCACCCGCTCCCCGGCGTCCGCCGCGTCGGCGCGCAGGTTCACCCCGAACGGCGCGTCGGTACGGGCCCGGACCTCCCGGACGGCCGCGCGCAACCGGTCGAGCGTCATCGTCGCGGAGGCCAGGATGCCCAGAGCGCCCGCGTTCGCCGTGGCGGAGACCAGACGCGGCCCCGCCACCCAGCCCATCCCGGTCTGCACGATGGGGTGGCGGACACCGGTCAGCCGGGTCAGCGCCGTCTCCATCACGCGGCGACCTCCCTGGTGCGTGTGCCGGCCGGGTCGACGACCTCGCGGATCAGCCGGAGCTCCTCGGCGGTCGGCTCGCGGGTCGGCGGCACCTCGCCGGGGACGGCCAGCTCGAAGCCCGTCGCCTCCCTGACCTGCTCCACCGTGACACCCGGGTGCAGCGACGCCAGCCGCATCGAGCGGTCGGGGGTGGCGAAGTCGAAGACACCCAGGTCGGAGACGACCCGCGCGATGCGGTGGTGAGGGGCCCCGGCCGCATGGTCGTACCCGACTCCGCAGACCATGTCGACCCGCTCGACGAAGACCCGCCGGGAGTGCCGCGGGATCCAGTAACTGGTCGGATGGTTGAGGGTGTTGACCGGTGCGCCGCGCACCCCGAGCAGCTGCCGCCGCGGCCGCTCCCAGTCGCCGATGCACGAGATGTTCTGGTTGCCGAACCGGTCGATCTGGCTCGCACCCATCATCACGTGCCGTCGGCCGCCCGTGACCAGGGCCAGATGCTGCCGGTACGGCAGCCAGCCCTCCGTCGTCCCGTCCGGGCGGACCAGCAGCGCCTCGCCGTCGGTCAGCAGCAGGTCCGGCGCGAAGGTGAGCCGGGCGAGCCGGGCACCCACGGAGGGGATCAGCCCCATGGGGCTCGCGAGCACCTCACCTGCGCCCCGCCAGGCCTCGGCGCACGCGATCACGCAGTACTCCGCGCGGGTCACATCCGTCATATCCCCTCCCTGACGGCCGACCGGTACGCCTGCTCGTCCCCGGCGAGGAAGCGGGCCGCGAACTGAGGCCAGGGCGTCGTCGCGTACGTCTTCTGGAACGCCTCGTCCCGGCCGTAGTCGGGCGCGCAGGACGTGAAGTGCGCCCCGTTCGGCGCCTCCACGACGCCTGTCACCGTGTGCCGCTTGACCAGCAGGGTCTGCGGCGGGGCCGCCTTCGTCAGCTCGGCCGTGTCGACGACCCGTTCGCAGCTGACGTACGCCGTGTCCGCCGCCTCGCAGAACAGGTCGTCGAAGTACGGGTCCGGGCCCAGGTACTGCCCGTTGCCCAGCCGGTCGGCGCGGTTCACGTGCACCAGGGCCGCGTCGAGGCGCAGGGCGGGCATCGCCACGAACGTCTCCCCGTCCTCGTACGGCGAAGTGACCGTCCGCAGACCGGGGTTGACCCGCATCACGTCCGAGCCGAGGCCGGCCCGCACGGGCAGGAACGGCAGCCGGTGCGCCGCCGCGCGCAGGCCCCACAGGAACATCGCCTCGTCGACCTCCGTCAGTGCGAAGGCGCCCCGCTCGCGGGCCGCGCGGTAGTGCGGCTCCAGGGGGATCGAATCGAGGGTGACGAAGGCCGTGACCAGCTTCCGGATCCGCCCGGCGGCGGCCAGCATGCCGACGTCCGGGCCGCCGTACGAGACGATCGTGAGATCGGTGATCCGGGACCGGAGCAGTGCTCTCACCAGGGCCATCGGCTTGCGGCGGGAGCCCCAGCCGCCGATGCCGAGGGTCATGCCGCTGGACAGGCGGGACACGGCCTCGTCGGCCGTCATCGTCTTGTCACTCACCTACGTCCTCTCCTTCCCGAAGCCGGCGCGCACCTGCTGGGCCACCCCGCTGAGCCCCGCCTCGAAGGTGAAGCCCTGCTCGAAGCGGTAGCTGCGGCGCACGTCGACCGGGTCGATGCCGTTGAGGGCGGCCTTGGCCAGGCGCAGCAGCCGCCCGTCCTTGGCGGCGATCTCGCGGGCCAGTTCCAGGGCCGCCGGGCGCAGTTCGTCGCGCGGCACCACCCGCCACACCGAGCCGTGCGCGTGCAGTTCCGCCGCGCTCGCCGTGCGCGCCGTGTAGTACAGCGCCCGCATCAGGTGCTGGGGGACCAGCCGGGCCAGATGCGTGGCCGCGCCCAGGGCGCCGCGGTCCAGCTCCGGCAGGCCGAAGCGGGCGTCCTCGCTGGCCACGATCGCGTCCGCGTTCCCCACCAGGCCGATGCCGCCGCCCAGGCAGAAGCCCTGCACGGCCGCCACGACCGGCACCTCACACTCGTACACCGCCGCGAAGGCCTCCGCGCAGCCGCTGTTCGCGCCGAGCAGCGCCCCGTGCCCGCCGTCCGCCTGGATCTCCTTGATGTCCACGCCCGCGTTGAACCCCCGCCCCTCGGCCGTCAGCACCACGCACCGCACCTCCGGGTCGCGCCCGGCCGCGCGGACCGCGTCGGCCAGGGCGAACCAGCCGGCCACCGGCAGGGCGTTCACCGGCGGGAAGTCGACCGTGACGACGGCTATGCCCTTTTCCCCGCACGAGGTGGAGACACCCATGGCCGCATCAGCTACCTTTCCACCAAACGTTTGTTAGGTGGAAGGTAGCAGCGAATGGAGCTGGACGGGAAGGTCGCCGTCGTCACGGGCGGGACCCGGGGCGTCGGTGCCGGCATCGCGCGTGCCTTCGCTCGGGCCGGCGCCGAGGTCGTGGTCTGCGCCCGCCGCCCGCCACAAGTCCCGCTGCCCGGGACGGAGTTCAGGACGCTGGACGTCCGGGACGCCGAGGCCGTCCGGCGCCTGTGCGGCGAGCTGCCCCGGCTGGACGTCCTCGTCAACAACGCGGGCGGCAGCCCCCACCGCCCGCTCACCCACGCCGACGCCGACCGGCACGCGCGCGTGGTGGAGCTCAACCTCGTGGCTCCGCTGACCGTGTCCCTCGCCGCGTACGAGCACCTCCGGCGGGCCAGGGGCTCGATCGTCATGATCGGCAGCGTCAGCGGAGGCCGCCCCTCCCCGGGCACCGCCGCCTACGGCGCCGCCAAGGCGGGCCTGGAGAGCCTCGCCCGCTCGATGGCCGTGGAGTGGGCGCCCGACATCCGGGTCAACACCCTCGTCGTCGGCATGGTCCGCACCGAACTGTCCCACCTCCACTACGGCGACCAGGACGGCGTCGCCGCCGTCGCCCGCACCGTCCCGCTCGGCCGTCTCGCGGAGCCGTCCGACGTCGGCCGGGCCGCGGTCTTCCTCGCCTCGGACGCCGCCGCCTACATCAGCGGGGCGAGCCTGCTCGTCCACGGGGGCGGGGAGCGCCCCGCGTTCCTGGACGCCTCGACCGTCACCAAGGAGACCTGACATGAGAGGAGACCTGACATGAGAGGAGACCTGACTTGAGAGGAGAACTGGGATGAGAGGAGAACTGGGATGAGCGGAATCTGCGACGGCCGGGTCGTCGTCGTCACCGGCGCGGGCCGGGGCCTCGGCCGCGCCCACGCCCTCGCGTTCGCCGCCGAGGGCGCGCGGCTCGTCGTCAACGACCTCGGCGTCGGCCTCGACGGCACGCCCGGAGCCGACGGGACGCCAGACCCGGACCCGGGCCCGGGCAGCCCGGCCGCCCGCGTCGCCGAGGAGATCCGCGCGGCGGGCGGCGAGGCCGTGGCGCACGGCGGCGACATCGCCACGACCGAGGGCGCCGCCTCCCTCGTCCGGACGGCCCTGGAGATGTACGGCCGGCTCGACACGCTCGTCAACAACGCGGGCTTCCTGCGCGACCGGATGCTGGTCAACCTCGACGAGGACGACTTCGACGCCGTCGTACGCGTCCACCTCAAGGGCCACTTCCTCCCCCTGCGGCACGCCGCCGCGCACTGGCGGTCCGAGGCCAAGGCGGGCCGCCCGCCCGGGGCGCGGATCGTCAACACCAGCAGCGGAGCCGGCCTGCTGGGCTCGGTCGGACAGGGCAACTACAGCGCCGCCAAGGCCGGGATCGTCGCCCTGACCCTGGTCGCGGCGGCCGAACTGCGCCGCTACGGCGTCCAGGTCAACGCGATCGCCCCCGCCGCCCGGACCCGTATGACGGAGCGGACCTTCGCCGAAACCATGGCGGCGCCCGGCTCGGGCTTCGACGCGATGGCCCCGGAGAACGTCTCGCCCCTGGTCGTCTGGCTCGGCTCGGACGCGAGCGCCGGGGTCACGGGCCGGGTCTTCGAGACCGAGGGCGGCCGGATCACGGTGATGGAGGGCTGGCGCCCGGGCCCGAGCGCGGACAAGGGGCAACGGTGGGATCCGGCGGAGGCGGGGGAGGCGGCCCGGAAACTCCTGGCGGAGGCGGGCGAGCCGGGGCGCGTGTACGGGGCGTAGGAGGACTGGCGAGCGATCCTTTTCCCACATCGGCGCACACCGCCGCGGCGCGTACGCCTATGTGTCGCACACCTATGTGTCGCAAACCTCATGTCGCACACCTACGTGTCGCACTCCAGCACGCTCCGGCACAACGCACACCGCGCCCGGACGCGCCCCCGCACCGGCACCCTGATCCGCTGATGACAGGTCGGGCAGGGAAACGACACCCGCAGCCGCCCGCCCCCGTCCGGCGTGAACGAGTACCGCACACCCTGCTGCGGCGGCCCGGTCTGCGCATGCCGCCGGTCGTGCGCGTACCGCCGTCGCCCCGCCCACCCGGCCGCGGTCAACGGCGGCTGCTGCTCATCGCGTCGGGCCAGCTCCCGCCCCTTCACGTACGCCGTGTACGCCTGCGGACTGGTGAACCACACCGACGGGTCCTCCCCGAAGAGCAGCGCGCGCTTGGCCAGCACGTACCCGAACTCCTCCGGTGTGAGATACCCCAGCTTCTGGGACGACGCCCGGTCCTCCCGGTACGCGTCCAGCAGCAGCCAGCCCGCGCCCAGATACGTCGTCGCCGTGTCCGTGAGGATCTCGTTGTCCCGGACGCCGGGAAAAGACAGGTCGAGGCGGTGCAGGTACACGTGCATCACTTCGTGCGCCAGCGCCGCCCCGATGTCCCGCCGATGCGTACGGAACCGGTCGTTCAATTCCACGAAGTACTCCGGCCCGGCCGCCAGCTCGACATTCGCCGCATGCCGCATCTCCCGGAAGCTCACGATCAGCCGGGCGTCCGGCAGCCGGTAGTGCCGCACCAGCTCGTGCGCCACCCGCTGCGCCCCCAGATACAGGTCGTCGGTGTCGCAGAACGCCACGTCGGCGGGGAGCACACTCGTCGCGAACGTCTGGATCGTGTCGTACGACAGCCGCTTGTACAGCGCCGTGATCGCGGCCCGCACCGTCTCCAGATGCGGGTAGCCGTGCTCGACCGGCCCGTCGTTCGCCACGCGTCACCCCCAAGACGCCCTGAACCCGCTTCCACTGTACGAAAGTGTGCGGGCCACGAGGCCGCCCCGCCGCCGCGAAAACCGGTCGTCACGGCCCCGGGCCGCTGGCAGAATCCGGGCCGTGACCGGTGAACAGCACTCCGTCGCCACCTCCGTCCAGGTGGGCGGCCAGGACGACGCACTCGAGAAGCGGCTCGACGAGGAGCTGACCGCCTTCAACACCGCCGCCGTAGACGGCGTGACCACCGAGCCTCTCTCCGTCCACGTCACCGACGAGGCCGGCGACCTGATCGGCGGGCTCACCGCCTGGACCTGGGGCAGCCTGTGCTCCGTGGATCTGCTCTGGGTGCGCGCGGACCAGCGGCACGCCGGCTGGGGCGGCCGGCTGATGCGCGCCGCTGAGGAAGAGGCCGTCCGGCGCGGCTGCACGGACATGGTCGTCTCCACGTACAGCTTCCAGGCGCCCGGCTTCTACCCGCGGCTCGGCTTCCGGGAACGGGCGCGTATCGAGGGCGTGCCCGGCGGACACCAGGACGTCTGTTTCCACAAGCGGCTGGGCGGCGCCTCCCCGAGCGGCTGAGCGGCGCCGAGTCGTGAGACGGCCCGCGGCCGCCGGGCGTGCGCCCTTTAGGCTGACCTGCCATGACCACCAGCAACACCGGCACCGGTGACGTCGACCCTGCCGTCGTCACGGAACTCGCCCGCCTGCGCGACAGCATCGACAACATCGACGCGGCCGTCGTCCACATGCTCGCCGAGCGCTTCAAGTGCACCCAGCAGGTCGGCCACCTCAAGGCCCGGCACCAGCTGCCGCCCGCCGACCCGGCCCGAGAGGCCCGCCAGATCGCCCGGCTGCGCTCGCTCGCCGAGAACGCCAAACTGGACCCGGCCTTCGCGGAGAAGTTCCTGAACTTCATCGTCGCGGAGGTCATCCGCCACCACGAGCGCATCGCGGACGAGGCGCTCAACGGATCGGCCCCCGGCCGCGACTGACCTCTCACGACCACCCCCGGGGGGAGTGACACCGCGCCCCGCGCGCGGCATGCTGCGCTGTGCACAGCAAGTCAGCCGACCAGTACTGCGCGTCAGTGTCCGGGACTTACTCTGGATCCTCCACGAGGGAGGGGCGTCGGGCCATGCCGTCGGATACCAGGATCCTCATCGTCGACGATCATGAGGACACGCTGTACGCGCTGGAGAGCGCCCTGGCCCCGCTGGGCTACCGGCTCGGCCGGGCCACCAGCGGCGACGAGGCGCTCAAGGAGGTGCTGCGCGGCCAGGTCGGCCTGCTCCTGCTCGACGTGCGCATGCCCGGCGTCAGCGGACTGGAGGTGGTGCGCTACATGCGACGCGTCGAACAGACCCAGCACATCCCGGTCATCCTGCTCACCGGCTTCGGCCCCGACCAGGAACTGACCACCGCCGCCTTCGGCCTCGGCGTCGCCGACCTCGTCATGAAGCCCGTGGACCCCTGGGCCCTGCGCACCAAGGTCCGCTACCTCTACGACGCCCACCAGCACCACCTCGCCCTGGAACAGGAGGTGCGCCGGCTGCGCGCCCAGGTCCGGGAGCACACCGAGACCGCCGCACGCCCCGAGCGGCCCGCCCTGGCGCGTACCGAGAGCGCCGCACGCCCCGAGCGGCCCGCCCTGGCGCGCACCGAGACCGCCGCACACCCCCAACGGCCCGCCCTGCCCCACCCCGACGTGCGCGTGCCGCCCCAGCGGCCCTCGGGGGCGCACGCCGGGGAGCTCGAAAAGGACCGCACCTGAGACCGGACATCGGTCGCATACCGATCCGCCACTGTGCCATGCCGGTGCCATCAGGCAGCATGTCCTGCATGTCCGTACTGACGCGCGACGAAGCGCAGACCCGAGCAGGGCTCCTCGACGTCCACCGCTACACGATCGAACTCGACCTGACCACCGGGGACGAGACGTTCGACTCCCGCACTCTGATCAGGTTCGGCGCCCGCACGGACGGCGACACCTTCGTCGAGATCAAGCCCGCCGAGCTGCGCTCCGTCACCCTCGACGGACAGCCCCTGGACCCGGAAAGCCTTGACGGCAACCGGCTGCCCCTGAAGAACCTCACCGCCGGCGACCACGAACTGCGCGTGCACGCGCACATGCGCTACTCCCGCACCGGCGAGGGCATGCACCGCTTCACCGACCCCACCGACGGCGAGACCTACGTCTACACCCAGCTGTTCATGGAGGACGTCCAGCGCGTCTTCGCCGCCTTCGACCAGCCCGACCTCAAGGCCGTCTTCGAACTGTCGGTGCGGGCCCCGCAGGACTGGACCGTCCTCGCCAACGGCATCACCGAGCACACCGGCGACGGCCTCTGGCAGGCCGCCGCCACGCCGCTGATCTCCACCTACCTCGTCGCCGTCGCCGCCGGCCCCTGGCACTCCGTGCGCACCGAGCACCGCGGCCTGCCCTTCGGCCTGCACTGCCGCCGCTCACTGGCCCCCTACCTGGACACCGACGCCGACGAACTCCTCGACGTCACACGCGCCTGCTTCGACCGCTACCACGAGAAGTTCGACGAGCCCTACCCCTTCGACTCCTACGACCAGGCCTTCGTCCCCGAGTTCAACGCGGGCGCCATGGAGAACCCCGGACTGGTCACCTTCCGCGACGAGTTCGTCTACCGCTCCGCTGTCACCGACACCGAGCGGCAGACCCGCGCCATGGTCATCGCCCACGAGATGGCCCACATGTGGTTCGGCGACCTCGTCACCCTCAAGTGGTGGGACGACATCTGGCTGAACGAGTCCTTCGCCGAGTACATGGGCTACCAGACCCTCACCGAGGCCACCCGCTTCACCGATACGTGGACCGACTTCGGCATCAACCGCAAGGCCTGGGGCTACGACGCCGACCAGCGGCCCTCCACCCACCCCGTCGCCCCCGAGGCCGTCGACGACACCGCCTCCGCGCTGCTCAACTTCGACGGCATCTCCTACGCCAAGGGCGCCAGCGCACTGCGGCAGCTGGTCACCTGGCTCGGCGAGAAGGACTTCCTGGCCGGCATCAACACCCACTTCGCCCGTCACAAGTTCGGCAACGCCACCCTCGCCGACTTCATCGACTCCCTCGCCGGCGCCACCGAACGCGACGTCCACGCCTGGGCCGACGCCTGGCTGCGCACCACCGGCGTCGACACCCTCACCCCGACCATCGCCCCCGGCGAGAACGGCACCTGCGCCCTCACCGTCGACCGCACCGGCAGCCGCCCGCACCGCATCGCCGCCGGCCTGTACGACCGGGACCTCGGCGACGACGGCAGGCAGCTCGTCCTGCGCGAACGCCTCCACCTGGACCTCCCGCAGACCGACGCCCACCCCATCGGCAAGCGCCCCGCGCTGCTCCTCCTCAACGACGGCGACCTCAGCTACGCCAAGGTCCGCTTCGACCCCGAGTCCTTCGAGACCATCCGCAAGGACCTCGCCGGCCTGCCGGAACCGCTCACCCGCGCGGTCGTCTGGAACGCCCTGCGCGACGCCGTCCGCGACGGCGAACTGGCGCCCGCCGCCTACCTGGAGACCGCCCGCGCCCACCTCCCGCTGGAGACCGACCTCGCGATCGTCCAGGGCGTGCTCGCCTTCGCGTCCACGTACATCACCGACCGCTACGTCACGCCCGAGGAGCGGCCCGCCGCGCTCGCCACGCTCGCCGAGCTGTGCCGCGACCTCATCCGCCGCACCGAGGACGGCGACAACCCCGGCCTGCGCCTGATCGCCGTACGCCACCGCATCGACGTCACCGCCCACCCCGACACCATCGCCGCCTGGCTCGCTGACGGCACCGTGCCCGGCGGCCCGGAGCTCGACCCCGAGCTGCGCTGGCGCGTCCTGGGCCGGCTCGCCGTCCTCGGCGCCACCGACGAGGCCGCCATCGCCGCCGAACTGGAACGCGACCCGAGCGCCACCGGCCTGGAAGGCGCCACCCGCTGCCGGGCCGCCCTGCCCGACCCGGACGCCAAGGCCCGCGCCTGGGAGTCCATGTTCGGCTCCGACGACCTGTCCAACTACCTGTTCACCGCCACCGCCCAGGGCTTCTGGCAGCCCGAACAGGCCGACCTGGTCCGCGCGTACGTGCCGCGCTACTACACCGACGCGGTCGCCCTCGCCGACCGCCGCGGCCCCGCCATCGCCGAAGCCGCCGGCCGCTGGGCCTTCCCCGCCGACGTCGTCGACCCGGAGAACCTCCGCCTCGGCGAGGAGTGCCTGCGTCAGGCCGACCCGATCCCGGCGCTGCGCCGCAAGCTCGCCGACCAACTCGACGACCTGGCACGGGCGTTGCGGGTCCGCCAAGGACAGGAGGTCTAGGACCGGTGACGTAGGGCGCGGGCGGGCCGGCTGGTCCCTTTCGACGATGCGGCGGGCCGGCCTCCCTTCATAGCCTCGGGCGGACAAGGACGATCAAGCCCCGAGGAGCCCTTCGTGATCGCAGTGACCGGTCCCACCGGAAACGTCGGCCGCGCCCTGGTCGAACGCCTCGTCGCCGCCGGACGGCCCGTGCGGGCGCTCACCCGCGACCCGCAACGGGCCCGCCTGCCCGCGGGCGCCGAGGCGATACGGCTCAGCCTCGACGAGCCGGCCGCCCAGTTCGAGGGCGCGACCAAGCTGTTCCTGTACGTCCAGGCGGGCGGCGACCGCACCGCCGGCCTCCTGGCCGCGGCCCGTGCCGCCGGAGTGCGTCACGTGGTCCTGCTGTCCTCCGGGATCATCGGCTCGGGCGCCGACGAGAACCACCCCATCCACGTCATGCACGCCACCGCCGAGCAGCAGGTCCGCGACAGCGGCCTGGAGTGGACCTTCCTGCGCCCCAACGCGTTCGCCGCCAACGCCTTCCAGTGGGCCGGGCAGATCCGCACCGGCGACACCGTCCGGGGCGTCTTCGCCGACGGACGGACCGCCCCCGTCCACGAGGACGACATCGCCGCCGTCGCCGAACGCGCCCTCCTCGACGACGGCCACGAGGGCGCGGCCCACCGCCTCACCGGGCCCGAGGCGATCACCAACGCCCAGCAGGTCGCGGCGATCGGCCGGGCCCTCGGCCGCGAGCTGCGCTTCACCGAGATCCCGCCCGACGAGGCGGGCCCCGAACTGTTCCCGCACGTCCCGCCGGACATACTGCGGGCCCTGATGGACTCCTTCGCCGCGACGGTCGGCACACCGCCCGAAATCACCGGCACGGTAGGGGAGATCACCGGCCGGCCGGCCCGACCCTTCGCGGCTTGGGCCGAGGACCACGTGGACGACTTCAAGGGCTGAGGGGCCGCAACCCTGCCACAGGCTTTCCCGTCGGGAGGCACCTCCATCCGGTTTTCCCGTACGGAGGTACCTCCATCCGGGTCCGGTCGTTGGGCTTTCCGGGCGCGTCGCCCCCGCTCCCCGGAGGAACGCCCATGAGCACGCCACCCCTCGCCTCAGGCCCCGAAGGCCCGCGCGCCCTGCGGCCGTTGCTCGACACCGTGCTCCAAGCGCTGGACGAGGGCACCCGGGCGCGTGGCGGACCGCTGCCGACGGGCGGGCCGGAGGCGGTCGCGGCGCGGATGCGGGAGGCCGTGGGGGAGGTGCTCCCCGACCACGGCGACCCGCACGCCCCGCGCACCCTGGTCCACGCGTTCGCCGAAGGCGCCGCCGACCCGGCCCACCCCCTGTGCGCCGCCCACCTCCACTGCCCGCCCCTGGCCGTCGCCACAGCGGCCGACCTCGCCGCCTCCGCCCTCAACCCCTCCCTCGACTCCTGGGACCAGGCCCCGGCGGCATCGGAACTGGAGCTGCTGGTGGCTGAGGCACTGGCCAGGGAGATCTACGGGCCCGGGCACACCCCGGGCACCGCCCCCGACTCCTTGATCACCACCGGCGGCACCGAGTCCAACCAGCTCGCCCTCCTCCTCGCACGGGAGGCGTACGGCGGATCCGTACGGCTCGTGTGCGGGACCAACGCCCATCACTCACTGGCCCGGGCCGCCTGGCTGCTCGGACTGCCCGACCCCGCCGTCCTGCCCGCCCCGGCCGGCACGCTCCACCCCGCCGCACTCGACGAGGCCCTCTCCCGCCTGCCCGGCCCCCTGCTCGTCGCCGCCACCGCCGGCACCACCGACGCCGGACTCATCGACCCCCTGCCCGAGATCGCCGCCCGCTGCGCGGCCCACGGCGCCCGGCTGCACATCGACGCCGCCTACGGCGGAGGCCTCCTCTTCAGCGACCGCCACCGCCCCCGGCTCACCGGACTCGACACCGCCGACACCGTCACCCTCGACCTGCACAAACTCGGCTGGCAGCCGGTCGCCGCCGGCCTCCTGGCCGTCAAGGACCCCCGCGACCTCACCGCCCTGCGGCACCGCGCCGACTACCTCAACGCCGCCGACGACACCGAAGCCGGCCTGCCTGACCTGCTCGGCCGGTCCCTGCGCACCACCCGCCGCCCCGACGTCCTCAAACTCGCCGTCACCCTCAAGACCCTCGGCCGCAGCGGCCTCGCCGCACTCGTCGACCAGGTCTGCGCCCGGGCCCGCGAATTCGCCGCCCTCGTCGACGAGCACCCCGGCTTCGAACTGCACGCCCGGCCCGTCATCAGCACCGTCCTGTTCCGGCCCGCCGGCGCCACCGACGACACCGTGGCCGCCGTACGCCGAGCACTCCTCACCGACGGCCGCGCCGTCCTCGGCCGGGCCCGCCTCGACGGCCGGCTCTGGCTCAAGGCCACCCTCCTCAACCCCGCCACCGGGCCCGCCGACCTCGCCGCACTGCTGCACCTCGTGGCAGCACGGCAAGCGACACTCGTGGAAGGACACACCCCCCGATGAACCCCGTGCCGAGTCCCCAGCCGCACGACGAGCCGAACCCCGCCCCGGCCACCCCGCACCCGCACCACGAGCCCGACGCCCCCCGCGACCTGGTCGGCATCGGCATCGGCCCGTTCAACCTGTCCCTCGCCGCGCTCGCCCACCCGCTCGGCGAACTCGACACCGTCTTCTACGAACAGCGCCCCGCCTTCGGCTGGCACTCCGGCCTGCTCATCGACGGCGCGACCATCCAGGTGCCGTTCCTCGCCGACCTGGTGAGCCTCGCCGACCCCACCAGCCCCTGGACCTTCCTCAACTACCTCAGGTCCCGCGAGCGGCTGTTCCCCTTCTACTTCGCCGAGCGCTTCCACATCCAGCGCGCCGAGTACGACGCCTACTGCCGCTGGGTCTGCGACAACCTCCCGGGCCTGCACTTCGGCCACCAGGTCGACGCCGTCCGCTGGAACCCCGAACGGGACCTCTTCGAGGTCGACTTCACCCAGCTCGACGCCGACGGAGAAGCCGAGGCCCTCGGCCGCACCTACACGCACAACGTCGTCCTCGGTATCGGCACCGAACCCTACGTCCCCGACCCCCTCAAGCCCCTCGTCGAGGCCCCCGGCGTACCCGTCGTGCACGCCGCCGACTACCTCGACCACCGCGCGGACCTCCTCGCCGCCGGGCACGTCACAGTCGTGGGCATCGGACAGACCGGCGCCGAGATCTTCCTCGACCTGCTGCGGGGCAGGCCCGCCGGACGCGAGAAGCTCCACTGGCTCGGCCGCACCGAGGCCTTCGCGCCCATGGAGTACTCCAAGCTCGGCCTGGAGCACTTCACCCCCGACCACACCCGCTACTTCCACGCCCTGCCCGAGCCCGCCCGCGACCGGCTCCTCGCCGGTCAGTGGCAGCTGCACCAGGGCATCGACACCGCCACCATCGCCGCCATCCACGACGAGCTGTACCGCCGCACCCTGCACGGCGGCTGGCCCGACGCCGTCCTCACCCCCGGCGTCCACGTCCGCACCGCCGGCCGCGTCGCCACGACCAAAGTGGAACTGCACCTGGAACACGCCCGGCAGGACAGCCGCTCCCGCCTCACCACCGACGCCGTCGTCCTCGCCACCGGCTACCGCGAACGCCCCCTCGACCGCATCCTGGCCGGCCTCGACCCCTACATGCGCCGCGACAGCCGGGAGCGACCGCGCATCGACGAGGACTACCGCCTCGTCCTCGACCCGTCCGTCACCGGCACGGTGTACGTCCAGAACGCCGAGACCCACACACACGGCGTCGGCACCCCGGACCTCGGCCTCGCCGCCTGGCGCAGCGCCATCATCCTCAACTCCCTGACGAGCAGGGAGGCCTACACGCTCCCGCGCCGCACCGCCTTCACCACCTTCGGCCTCACACAGCGGCAGCAGGTCCCGCCGCCCCGGGAGGCACCGGCACTGACGCCGCTCGTCGACGACCGAAGGTGACGAAGCACCCGGCTCAGAAGACGGGCGTGCCGTTCCGCGTCAGCTTCCAGTCCACCGCCGCGAACCCGGCCGGATCGATGGACCCCTTCGCCTTCACCCAGGCGATCATGGTGTTGCGGATCTCCTCCGAGTTCGACCACAGCACCGGGGCCGCGGCGACGTGCGGGAAGTTGCCGCCTCCGTTGGCCCGGTAGTTGTTCACCGCGAACACGAACTTCGCGTCGTCCGCGAGCGGCTGACCCTCGAACCGCACGTCCGTCACCCGCGAACCGGCCGGCTTCGCGATGTCGATCTCGTACGAAAGCCCGCTCACCACGTCGTAGTTGTAGTCCGGCGTGCCGTTCGCGTTCGTCAGCTTCGCCGGATCCACCGGGGCGTCCGGCGCCGTCTGCACGAAGTAGTTCGCCGAGAACTCCAGGTACGCCTTCATCTGCGCACCCGTCATCAGACGCGCCTCCAGCGTGTTCTCGAAGACGTACAGACCCGCCACGTCCCGGATCGTCACCTCGCCCGCCGGAATCCGGGCGGACCGCGAGAAGCACGCCGCCTGCGACAGCACCGGCAGCGCGGCGTGCTCCGTACCCGCCAGCGCCTGCTTCACCGTGTCCGCCTGGATGTGATTGATCAGATCGATGATCGGCACGTCCTTGTACGGCGCCTCGGCCGACGTCATCTCCGCCGCGTTCGTGCCGATGACCTGGTTGACGTACGCCACGACCTTCTCGTGCTCGTCCGCCAGCAGCCGGACGATCTTCGGGTCCTCCTCCACCGTGTTGGAGTTCAGCACCCGCGCGCCCACCTTCTCGACCGTCCAGCGGCCCTTGGCCCACACCAGCTCGAAGTCGAAGAGCGTCAGCCGCTGACCCCACTTCAGCGGCTCGGACAGCACGACCTGCTTGCCCGTCTTCTTGTTCGTCACGAAGTACTCGGGGATCTCCGTGTGCGCGTGCCCGACCAGGATCGCGTCGATGCCCGGCACCTGCTCGGCCACCAGCCCGGCCGCGTTCTCGATGTACGGCAGCTGGTCACCGTAGGACGACGTCCCCGACGAACCGCTGTGCGCCGACACGATGACGACGTCCGCGCCCATCGACCGCAGCTTCGGCACCCACTTCGCCGCCTGCTCCTCCAGACCCGGGAACGTCATCTTCCCCTGCACGTTCGCCTTGTCCCAGATCGCGATGCCCGGGTTCGTCAGACCCAGCACCGCCACCTTCACGTCACGCCCGCACGGCGTGCGCAGCCGGTGCATGCTGTACGGCGCGAACGCCGGCCGCAGCGTCTTCGCGTCCAGCGCGTTCGCGCCCAGCAGCGGGAAACGGCACTGCTGCTCGAACTTCCGCAGCACCGGGATGCCGTAGTTGAACTCGTGGTTGCCGAGCGCCGCCGCGTCGTAGCCCATGGCGTTCATGGCCTGCGCCATCGGGTGCACCGGGCCGCCCTCGGCCGTGATCGGGTCGACCTTCGCGTAGTAGTACGACAGCTGCGTGCCCTGGATGGTGTCGCCCGCGTCGATCAGCAGCGTGTTGCGGCGGCCCTTCTCCTCACGGATCCGGTTGACGAGGGTGGAGACCTTCGCGAGACCGACGTCGTTGTGGTCCTTGTCGTCGAACTCCTTGTCCGTGAAGTAGTCCCAGTTGAAGACGTTGCCGTGCAGGTCCGTCGTCCCCAGCACGGTGAACGCGTACCGCTTGGCGCCGCGCTTCGCCTCGGCCGCCTGCGCACCCGGCGCCCCGACCGCACCGGCCAGCGCCACCCCCGCCCCGGTCACGGCGGACTTCTCCAGGAACTTCCGGCGGTTCAACGGCATGTCTGGCTCCTTGCGGAATCTGTGAACGACGCGCGTAGATAACGCGCGTAGATTCTGACCCGGACATGACCGAGCGCAACAGTCCCCCCAGGTTGCGATCTGATGACTCGCTCCCCCCGGCTCCACCCCTTTGGCCAGCCAAGACATGACAGAGTGGGGCGTATGACCGCGCCCACGTCAGACGCCTCCCAGCCCGCAGTCCCCTACGGCACACCCGACGCCCCCCGCATCGCCGTCCGCGGCGAAGCCCGCCTCGAAGTCGACCCCGAGATCGCCCGCATAGGCATCACCGTCGCCGCGCGCGGCCGCGACCGCCGCTCCGCCCTCGACGACCTCACCCGCCGCAACGCCGGCGTCCTCGACCTCGTCAAGTCCTACGGCGACGCCGTCGAACGCCTCGAGACCGGCGCCTTCTCCATCACCCCCGAACTCACCAAACACGGCCGCGGCGAACGCGTCCGCACCTACCACGGCACCGTCCACGTCACCGCCGAACTCACCGACTTCACCGCCCTCGGCGAACTCACCACCCGCCTCGCCGACCTCGAACTCACCCGCGTCGACGGACCCTGGTGGTCCCTGCGCCCCGACTCGCCCGCCCACCGCGAAGCCCGCAAGAAGGCCGTACGCGAAGCCGTCCAGCGCGCCCGCGAATACGCCGAGGCACTCGGCACCACCCTCGCCGCCCTGGTCGAACTCGCCGACATCGGCGCCGAGAACGCACCCCCGGCCTACCCCCAGGCCCCCGGCCGCGCACGCTCCGCCGCCTACGGCGCCGCCGCCGAGAACGCCCCGGCCGCCCCCCTCGACCTCGAACCCCAGCGCCAGCGCGTCCACGCCCAGATCAACGCCCGCTTCACCATGGTGCCGCCGGAGCTCTAGCCGGCCCCTTTTACGAAAACCCGACCGAATTCCCCCCGGGGTGCTCATGTGCTCATCGGAGCACCCCGCCGCACAATTCAACACTTGTCAATAACGTTTCATGCAAAGTCTGTTGAGCGGACACTCACGACCAATTCTCTACCGGTCGGTAACTCATAGGCTCGGACCATGCGCCGAGCAAAAATCGTCTGCACACTGGGACCCGCCACCGACTCGTACGACCAGATCAAAGCCCTGGTCGACGCCGGAATGGACGTAGCACGCCTCAACCTCAGCCACGGCGGGCACGCCGAACACGAGGAGCGCTACCACCGGGTACGAAAAGCCGCCGACGAGACCGGCCGCAGCGTCGGAGTCCTCGCAGACCTTCAAGGCCCGAAAATCCGCCTCGGCCGCTTCACCGAAGGCCCCGTACTCCTCGAACGCGGCGACACCTTCACCATCACCGTCGAAGAAGGCGTCGAAGGCGACCGCACCACCTGCGGCACCACCTACGCCGGCCTCGCCGACGACGTCACCACCGGCGAACGCATCCTCGTCGACGACGGCAAAGTCTGCCTCCAAGTCACCGGCACCGACGGCCCCCGCGTCCACACCACGGTCGTCGAAGGCGGCATCATCTCCGACCACAAAGGCCTCAACCTCCCCGGCGTCGCCGTCTCCGTCCCCGCCCTCTCCAAAAAAGACGAAGACGACCTCCGCTGGGCCCTGCGCACCGGCGCCGACGTCATCGCCCTCTCCTTCGTCCGCACCGGCCGCGACATCCAGGACGTCCACCGCATCATGGACGAAGAAGGCCGCCGCATCCCCGTCATCGCCAAAATCGAAAAACCCCAGGCCGTCGAGAACATCGACGACATCGTCGCCGCATTCGACGGCATCATGGTCGCCCGCGGAGACCTCGGCGTCGAAATGCCACTGGAACAAGTCCCCATCGTCCAGAAACGCGCCATCAAACTGGCCAAACGCAACGCCAAACCGGTCATCGTCGCCACACAAATGCTCGACTCCATGATCGACAACGCCCGGCCCACCCGAGCCGAAGCCTCCGACGTCGCCAACGCGGTCATCGACGGCACGGACGCCGTCATGCTCTCCGGCGAAACCAGCGTCGGCAGGCACCCGATCGAAACGGTCAGAACGATGGCCCGCATCGTCGAAGCGGCGGAAGAGGACATCCTCGCCAAGGGCCTCCCGCCCCTCAACGAACGCAACAAACCCCGCACCCAGGGCGGCGCAGTAGCCCGAGCGGCCGCGGAAATGGGCGACTTCTTGGGCGCCCGCTTCCTGGTCGCCTTCACCCAGTCCGGCGACACGGCCCGCCGCCTCTCCCGCTACCGCTCCCCGATCCCCCTCCTCGCCTTCACCCCCGACCAGGCCACCCGCTCCCAGCTCAGCCTCACCTGGGGCGTCGAGACCTTCCTCGGCCCGGAAGTCGGCTCGACGGACGCGATGGTCGACCAGGTCGACGAACTGCTGCTCCGCTCCGGCCGCTGCCAGAAGGGCGACACGGTCGTCATCACGGCGGGCTCGCCCCCCGGCGTCTCCGGCTCGACGAACATGGTCCGAGTCCACCACATCGCCGAGGACGACAGCCCGAAGTAGGGCGCCGTCAGTACTTGGGGCCTACGTGGGCGTCCATGAGGGTTACGGAGGCTTTGCGGGCGATGGAGATGTTGCGCGCGTTCGCCTGCTTCCAGTCGACGCCCACCTGGTCCAGGGTCCTGGTGAAGAGGCGGATGATGTCGGCCGAGTGGTTGATGAAGAAGTACCGGGGATATTCGTAGCGCTTCGGTTCACCGCCGACGAGCCGGGTGGTCCAGTTGGTGACCCGGCAGCCGTCGGAGTGAATGAGGCCGCGAATGAACTCCCAAGGGTGGGCCTCGATGATCGCCTGCTGCCAGGGTTCGAGTGTGATGCGTCGCTCGTGCTTCTTGCCGGGGCCGTGCTGGGGGAAGAAGTACGGCCAGTGCTTGCTGTAGCTGACCACTGAGACGTAGCCCTGAGCCTGGATGCGGTTCGCACGCCCGGTTGGGTTGATGGCGCGCATGGCGCTCTCGCAGGCGTCGATCAGGCCAGGCCATGAGTTCGCGCACGCGATTCTCAGGTAGTAGCCGACGCCGCGAGGGTGGCCGCTGATGCAACCATCGCCGAGGTAGAGGCCCAGTAGGTAGGCGTATGCGCAATGGTCGGCAGGGGGCCCGGGGTCTGGAGGCGCCAAGCGGGGCAGCGGCTCGATGCGGTCCTGCCAGGAGCGGATCGCGGCCCGCGAGATGCCCGTCTCACGGCTCACCGAATTCAGGCTGCGGCCTTGACCGACCAGCGCGAGCGCTCGCTTGCGTGTACTGATGTCGTACATGGAGGCCACTGTGAGGTGGTGATCACGACGACACGCAGAAAGAAGCGGATGTTCACGAGAACGTGGACATCCGCTTGTAAACAGTGACCTTGGAAATGAAGGAAAAGTGCCCCGGGTCGGACTCGAACCGACACTGTATGGGTTTTGAATCCATTGCCTGCTGCCAATTGGGCTACCGGGGCCCGGTGAATCGAAGGTTGACCTCGACCCTCCGCCTGACCACCATACCGCAGCTAGGTACGCTCTTGGGAGCAGTACCGGCCTGCCCCTACCAAGGAGCCCACGTGAGCGCCCCCGAGTCGCCCCAGCCTGTTGACGTGCCTGAAGACGACAAGTCGCACGTGCCTCCGATGACGACGCGGGTCGTCATCGCCGAGGACGAGGCCCTGATCCGGCTCGATCTCAAAGAGATGCTGGAGGAGGAGGGCTACACCGTCGTCGGTGAGGCCGGGGACGGGGAGCAGGCTGTGGAGCTGGCCCGTGAGCACCGGCCCGATCTGGTGATCCTGGATGTGAAGATGCCGAAGCTGGACGGTATCTCCGCGGCCGAGAAGATCGCCGAGGAGAGCATCGCGCCGGTGTTGATGCTGACGGCGTTCTCGCAGCGCGATCTGGTGGAGCGGGCTCGGGACGCCGGTGCGATGGCGTATCTCGTGAAGCCGTTCAGCAAGACGGATGTCGTGCCGGCGATCGAGATGGCCGTCTCGCGTTTCACGGAGCTGAAGGAGCTGGAGAAGGAGGTCGCGGACCTCACGCTGCGGCTGGAGACGCGCAAGCTGGTGGACCGGGCAAAGTCGATCCTCCAGACGGAGTACGGGCTGACGGAGCCTGCCGCGTTCCGGTGGATTCAGAAGACGTCGATGGACCGGCGGATGTCGATGCAGCAGGTCGCGGAGGCGGTCATCCAGGACGCCGAGGAGAAGAAGTCCAACAAGGGCTGATCCAGCAGAGCTGAGCAGAGCAAAGCGAGAGGCCCGCCCCCTGTGACAGGGGAGCGGGCCTCTTCGTGTCTGGGCCGGGCCTCAGTCCTCGCCGAGGTAGGCCTTGCGTACCGACTCGTCGTGCAGCAGGTCCTGCCCCGTGCCGGAGAGGACGACGTTGCCGACCTCCATGACGTGGCCCTGGTCGGCGAGGGAGAGCGCCGCCTGGGCGTTCTGTTCGACGAGCAGGATGGTCGTGCCCTGGGACTTCAGCTCGGAGATGGTCGCCATGATCTTCTGCATCATGATCGGGGAGAGGCCCATGGAGGGCTCGTCGAGCATGAGGAGCTTGGGCCGGGACATGAGGGCGCGGCCCATGGCGAGCATCTGCTGTTCGCCACCCGACAAGGTCCCCGCCGCCTGCTTGCGGCGTTCCCCGAGGATGGGGAAGAGGTCGTAGGCGCGCTGGATGTCCTTGTCGATGCCGTCCTTGTCCTTGCGGAGGAAGGCGCCGAGCTGGAGGTTCTCCGCGATGGTGAGGCGGGGGAAGATGTGCCGGCCTTCGGGGGAGTGGGCGAGGCCGAGGGCGACGATCTTGTGGGCGGGGACCCCGTTGAGGGGCTTGCCGTCGAAGAGGATCTTTCCGGATGTCGGCTTCAGCAGGCCGGACAGCGTGCGCAGCGTGGTCGTCTTGCCGGCGCCGTTGGTGCCGATGAGGGTGACGACCTGGCCGGCGTCGACGCTGAAGGAGATGCCTTTGACGGCTTCGATCTTGCCGTAGGAGACCCGGAGGTCTTCGACCTCGAGGAGTGCGGTCACTTGGCTTCTCCCTTGGTGCTGCTGGTGGTGCTGGGCGCGTCGGCGGCTTCGGCGGCGGCTTCGGCTGCTTCGACCTCCGCGGCTTCGGCCTCTCCGGGGTCGCCTTCGAAGGGTTCGCCGAGGTAGGCGGCGATGACGCGTTCGTCGGCCTGGACGACGTCGGAGGTGCCTTCGACGAGCTTTTCGCCCTGGACGAGGACGGCGACGCGGTCGGAGAGGTTGAAGACGAAGCGCATGTCGTGCTCGATGAGGAGGACGGCGATGCCCTTGTCGCGGATGGCGAAGACGAGTTCTTCGGTGGCCCGCGTCTCCTGGGGGTTCATGCCGGCGGTGGGCTCGTCGAGGAGCAGCAGGCCGGGCTCGGAGGCCATGGCGCGTGCGATCTCGAGCTTGCGCTGTTCGCCGTAGGGGAGGTTGCGGGCGAGGTGGTCGCGTTTGTGGGCGAGGCCGATGAACTCGAGGAGTTCCATGGCGCGTTCTTCGCTCTCGCGTTCGGCTTTCTTGAAGCCGGGGCCGCGCAGGAGGGCGGACCAGAGTCCTTCCTTGGTCCGGGTGTGGCGGCCGACGAGGACGTTTTCCAGGACCGTCATGTTGGCGAACAGGCGGATGTTCTGGAAGGTCCGGGCGATGCCGGCCTGGGTGACCAGGTGGGGTTTGGGCGGCAGGACGGTGCCCTTGTAGGAGACCGTGCCTTCGGTGGGGACGTAGAGGCCGGTCAGGCAGTTGAAGAAGGTTGTCTTGCCGGCGCCGTTGGGGCCGATGAGGCCGACGATCTCGCCGGCGTTGACCGTGAAGTCGACGGAGCGGACGGCGGTGAGGCCGCCGAAGCGCATCGTGACGTCGCGGGCTTCGAGTACAGGTGTCGTCATGGTGGTTACGCCCCCGCCTTGGTGACGGCCGGTTCGTCGGTCAGCGTGGTCTGTTTGGGTACGTCGAGTTGGCCGGTCTCGTGGAATTCGAGCTGGCGCCGGCGGTTGGCGATGATGCCTTCGGGGCGGAAGCGCATCAGCAGGATGAGTGCGATGCCGAAGGCGAGGAGCGACTTGTCCTGGAGGAAGACGAGCTTCTCGGGGAGCAGGTAGAGCAGGGCGGCGCCGAGGAGGGGGCCTGCGACCGTGCCCATGCCGCCGAGGACGACCGCGGCCAGGAGGAACGCGGAGTTGGGCGGGGTGGAGCCGGCGAACTGGTACGGCGTGGGGACCACGCTGTAGGTGACGTGGGCGCTGACGGTGCCGGCGAGGCCGGCGAGGGCGGCGCCGAGGGCGAAGGCGACGAGTTTGACGCGGAAGCCGTTGATGCCCATGGCGGTGGCGGCGGTCTCGTCCTCGCGGATGGCGATCCAGGAGCGGCCGATGCGGGAGTCGGCGGCGCGGGTGTAGACGAGGACGACGATGGCCATGATGAGGACCATCAGCAGGTAGTAGTTGGCGAACCGGCCGAGGGTGAATCCGCCGATGTCGTGGGCCTGGCCGAAGTTGAAGCCGAGGAGGTTCAGGTCGGGGATGTTGGCGATGCCGTTGGGGCCGTTGGTGACGTCGGGTCCGGAGTCGCCGTCCATGTTGTTGACGGCGATGCGGAAGATCTCTCCGAAGCCGAGGGTGACGATGGCGAGGTAGTCGCCGCGCAGTCGCAGGGTCGGGGCGCCGATGAGGACGCCGAAGACGAGGGAGGCTGCGGCGCCTGCCAGGGCGGAGGCCCAGAAGGGCAGGTGGACGCCGGAGATGGTGGAGAACTCGGAGCCGGAGACGAGGGCGGCGGTGTAGGCGCCGACGCCGAGGAAGGCGACGTATCCGAGGTCGAGGAGTCCGGCGAGGCCGACGACGATGTTGAGGCCGAGGGCGACGGTCCCGAAGATCAGGATGTTGACGCCGATGTTGGCGTAGTGGTCGTCGGTCTGGGTGAAGGGGAAGGCGATGGCCGCGGCGAAGCCCATGGCGAGGGTGAAGCTGCGGTTGCCGGCGATCAGTTGGGAGAAGCGGTCGAGCAGGCCGGCGGTGTGCAGCGCCCACATGGCGAAGATGACGACGAAGAGGTAGCCGACGAAGAGTTCGCCGTACTCGGTGTCGATGCCGTAGGTGAAGACGCCGAGGCCGATGATGGTGACGGCGGTGATCACGGCCCGCTGGACCCAGCCGTTGCCGAACTGGGCGGCGGGGATGCGGTCGGGTTTGGCGATGTAGGCCTTGAGGGCTGCCTTGGTGCCGTCGGTGCTTTTCTCCTGGGGGAGGGCGAAGGCGCCGAGGAGGGGCAGGAGGGAGGCGATGGCCGCGATCCAGCCGCCGGGTTCGAGGTTGATGACGCCGCCGAGTTCGGTGCTGATGGCGATGACGGTGAACCAGGTGACGGCGAAGCCGCCGAGGGCGGTGAGGACGAGGGGTGCGTTGTTGCGGGCGGGCAGCAGCCAGCCGAGGCCGCGGACGCCGTAGCCGGCGAGGGCGAACAGGGCGGTGAGGACGCCGGCGGTGAAGGTCAGCCACTGCAGGCCACCGGGGTAGCCGTTGATGGTGAGGTTGCCGGGGAACTCGGTGGTCCAGGTCCAGGCGAGGAACGCGGAGGCGGCGGTGGCGATGCCGCCGGCGAGCAGCAGGGCGCGGGCGGCCGCGGCGGGCAGGGGTATGAGACCGCGCAGGGCGGGCGTCGGGGTGGGGACGGCGTCCGGCGCTGGGGTCTTCTTGGTCGTGTCGGTCATGTGATCACGCCCTGTCCGCGACGCGCTCGCCGAGCAGGCCCTGGGGCCGGAACAGGAGCACGAGGATGAGGAGGCAGAAGGCCCACACGTTGGCCCAGCTCTGGCCGCCGAGCTGCGACATGCCGGGGATCTCGTCGATGTAGGCGGAGGCGAGGGTTTCGGCGATGCCGAGGACGACGCCGCCGAGCATGGCGCCGTAGATGTTGCCGATGCCGCCGAGGACGGCCGCGGTGAACGCCTTGAGGCCCATGAGGAAGCCCATGCGGTAGTCGACGTTGCCGTACTTGAGTCCGTAGGCGACGGCCGCGACGGCGGCGAAGAAGCCGCCGATGGCGAAGGCGATGACGATGATGCGGTTGGTGTCGATGCCCATCAGCTGCGCGGTGTCGGGGTCCTGCGCGGTGGCCTGCATGGCGCGGCCGGTGCGGCTGCGGCGCACGAAGACGGCGAGGGCGGCCATGCAGCCGACGGCGGCGAGGATGAGGAAGATGTCGGCGTCCTTGATGGTGACGGAGCCGATGTCGTGGGTGGCGTCGAGGCCGGGGAAGGCGCGGGCGCGGTCGGCGCCGGGGTAGAAGTTGCGGACGACTTCCTGGAGGGCCAGGGAGAGGCCGATCGCGGTGATGAGGGGTGCCAGGCGTGGGGCTCCGCGCAGTGGTCGGTAGGCGAACCGTTCCGCTCCGACGGCGATGAGGATGGCCACGATGGCACCGCCGAGGAGCATCAGGGGTACGGCGAGGGCCATCGAGGTGCCGTCGGGGAGGATGTAGAAGTAGACCGTGAGTGCGCCGAACGCGCCGGTCATGAAGATCTCGCCGTGCGCGAAGTTGATGAGCTGGACGATGCCGTACACCATCGTGTAGCCGATGGCGATCAGCCCGTACATCGAGCCTAGAAGCAGCCCGTTGGCCAGCTGCTGCGGCAGGGTGTTCACCGCATGGCCTCCATGTCGCTGGTGGTCGTGTGCACTGGATGAGTGCGTGGTCGCGTGCTGTGTGGGGGTGTGCAAACGGGCCGCGCGGTCGGGGTCCTCCTCCCGCGCGGCCCGTGGTGCGGCTAGTGGGGGCCGGAACTACTGGAGGTCGTCGGGGGTGCCGGTCTCGACGGCCTTCCAGGTGCCCTTCTCGACCTGGTACACCGTCAGCTGCTTGTTGGTGGTGTCGCCGTACTGGTCGAAGGAGACCTTGCCGGTGAGGCCTTCGAAGTCGGACTTCTGGACTCCGTCGACGACCTTGGAGCGCAGGTCGTTGATGTCGGAGGGCACCTTGCCGCCGTTGGCGTCGGCCGCGGCCTTGACGGCCTTGATGATGGCCGTGGTGGCGTCGTAGGCGTAGGCGCCGTACGCGCCGTAGTCACCCTTGTAGCCCTTGTCCTTGTACGTCTGGATGAACTGCTTGGCGGCGGGCAGGGTGTCGGCGGGGACACCGATGGCGGTGACGAGGTCGCCCTCGGCGGACTTGCCGGCGGCCTCGATGTAGGTGGAGGCGTACATGCCGTCGCCGCCGAACAGCGGGATCTTGACGCCGGCGTCCTTGAGCTGCTTGGTGATCAGCGCGGACTCGTCGTACTGGCCGCCGTAGTAGAGCAGGTCGGCACCGGAGTTCTTGATCTTGGTGACGAGGGAGCCGAAGTCCTTGTCGCCGGTGTTGACGTGGTCGGTGGCGACGACCTTGCCGCCGAGCTTCTTGAACTGCTCGTTGAAGATCTTCGCGAGGCCGGCGCCGTAGGTCTGCTTGTCGTCGACGACGAAGGCCTTCTTCTTCTTGAGGCCGTTGTACGCGTAGCCGGCCGCGAAGCTGCCCTGGAGTTCGTCGGTGGTGGCGGTACGGAAGTACGTCTTGAACGGACGCTTCTTGTCCGTCTGCCAGTTCTTGCCCTGGGTCAGCTCGGGGGCGGTGTTCGCCGGGGAGATCTGGACCATGTTGGCCGAGGCGAAGACCTGCTGCATCGTCTGGGCGACGCCGGAGTTCAGCGGGCCGACGGCGCCGACGGCGGTCTTGTCGCCGGTGAAGGTGGTGGCGTTGGACTGGCCGGTGGCGGGCTGGGCCTTGTCGTCCAGGGCCTTGAGCTTGAATTTCACGCCCGGGACCCAGTTGTTCTTGTTGGCGTCGTCGACGGCGATCTGAGCGCCGTACTGGATGCCGAGGCCGGTGGTGGAGTTCTCACCCGACAGGGGGGCGTCGACGCCGATGGTCAGCGTGGTGCCGTTGCCGCTGTCTCCGCTCTTGTCACCGCTGTCGTCTCGGGAGCCGCAGGCGGTGAGAGTCAGAGCTCCGGTCGTCAGAACGGAGGTAAGAATCACCAAGGAACGCTGTCGCACGATCAGTCCTTTCACAGGCAGGCCCGCCCTGGTCGGGGGGTGAGTGCCGCGCTGGTACCGAACTCCCGATGGAGCGGTGACTGGCCGTGACTCTAAGCCCGTGTGGAGGCAGGGTCAGCGGCGTGGGCTGGCTTGTGACTTTCTTGTTATGACGCGATGGATGCCCGGCTTCGGTGGCGGACCCTCTCGGCGGGTTTGGTGGATTTTCTCCGCGGTCCGCATTCTGAGAACGCGCACTTCCGGTTGGCCATGGCTGAGATCGTGCGGCCACCGGGGCGCGGGCGGCGTGAACGGGGGTCGGCGAGTTTCCGGGAGTGGGTGCGGCCGAAGGTGAAAGTGAGCTGTTCTATTGCGCGCGCGTTACGGAGCGTTACGCAGAGAAAGGGGAGAGGCCGCGTCCGGGGGAGTTTCGGCCCGGTGGAAAAGGCGGTTTTCGCGGTGATGCGGAGGGCGGCGGCTTATTGGCCGGCTCGGTGAGTGCCGGGTAAGCGCCGGGTGGGGCCTGGACTGCTCGCTCGTGCGGGACCCGGGGGGGCGTCGGTGGTGAGGCACGGGAAAGTGACCGTGGCGACGGCGATCGCGGGAGCGGTCGGCGAACCGGCAGGCCGGGCCTGTGGTGGTGATGTCCAACTTCGGCCCGAGAGGGCGGAGTTGCTGGGCCGGGGGGGGGCGAGGGGCGGACCCGCCGACCTGAGCGGTGCCCCGCCGCACCTGGTCGTGTGCGGTGCGGCGGGGCGGTCGGTCGTACCGAGGGCGCGAGGTTACGGCAGCTTCACGAACGGTGAGAGGAAGGCGCGGGCGCCGGGGGTGTCCAGGCGGTACGTCACGTTGGTCGCGTAGCAGGGGGTGTCGCCGGTGATGGTGGTGGCGGCGAGGATGCTCCTGCCGCCGATGACGGCGAAGTTGGGGCCGCCCGAGTCGCCGTAGCAGGCGCCTCCGTTGCCCTGCGGGGCGGTCATCGCCAGCCGGGCCCAGGAGTTGTTGAGGGCGTCGAAGGTGACGGGTGCCTTCATGCGGACGCCGCCGCCGGGGTGGGTCTGGCCGCCGGGGCCGTTGACGGCTTCCTGGGTGCCGTAGCCGGCGACCAGCCAGTTCGTGGCGTTCAGCCCCTGCGGGCCGAGTCTGCCGAGCTGGTTGGCGGTGGGCAGGGTGGCCGGGGTGAAGCTCCAGCGGTCCTCGACCTTGGCGGCGGGCACTTCGATCACCGCGATGTCGCGGGTGTCGGAGGCGGGCCCCGGGTAGCCGGGGTGGGTGTGAGCGGTGCCCGGGACGGCTACGGCGGCGGCCTGCGCGGCCGGGTCGCCCGGGTACTTCTTCGCCGCCGCGTCGAGCCCGGACTGCACGTCCTGGTCCAGGGACACGTAGAACCGCACGTTGTCGGGCCAGTCGGAAGTGCAGTGCGCGGCGGTCAGGAAGGTGTCCGCGTCGATCATGGTGCCCGAACAGACCCAGTCGACCCGGTCCGGGGTCGCGGGGTCGCCGTCGTTGTCCCAGGTGGCCACGAGCGCGCCGACCTCGGTGCGTTCGGGGGCGGGCGTCGCGTTGTAGGAGTTGATGGCGGAGGACGGCAGCGCGGTGGCGAGCACGGCGGCACCGGCCGCGGCGGTGACGGCGAAGGCGCGTACGGAGGTCAAGAGAAACCCTTCTACGGGTGGGACGGGTCTTCTCCTGTGGGGGTGGAGCGTCAGTGAAGCGCGCGGGGGCGGCCGCGACAAGAGCGCGCCCGCCCCTCCAGGGTTTTCCCTACGTCGTCAGCTCGCGGCGCGGATGAGCTGCTCGTCGCCCGGGTTCACGTCGCGCAGCAGACAGGTCAACCGGGCCGTACACACCCTTTTATCGCTTTCGTCCGTGATGACGATTTCGTACGTGGCGGTCGAGCGCCCCCGGTGCACCGGGGTGGCCACACCGGTGACGAGGCCGGAGCGCACCCCGCGGTGGTGCGTGCAGTTCAGGTCGACACCCACGGCGATCTTGGAGCTGCCGCCGTGCAGCATCGAGCCGATCGACCCGAGCGTCTCGGCCAGCACCGCGGAAGCCCCGCCGTGCAGCAGTCCGTAAGGCTGGGTGTTGCCCTCGACCGGCATCGTCCCGACCACCCGGTCCGCCGACGCCTCGACGATCTGGACGCCCATCCGGGTCCCGAGGTGGCCCGCGGAGAACAGGGCCAAGAGGTCGACGCCGAGCGCGGCGTACTCGTCGATGACCTCCTGCGGGAACTTCACATGCTGCTGCTCACCCATGGGGCCCGGTCTCCGTTCGTCCAGATCATGCGGTTACCACTGTGGCTGAGCAAACGCTCAGTCGGTCGCCGATTGTTCCAGACGCACCACGACGGACTTGCTGGCCGGGGTGTTACTGGTGTCCGCCGTGGCATCCAGCGGCACCAGCACGTTGGTCTCCGGGTAGTACGCGGCCGCGCAGCCCCGGGCCGTCGGGTAGTGCACGACGCGGAATCCCGGCGCCCTGCGCTCCACACCGTCCTTCCACTCGCTGACCAGGTCGACGTAGTCGCCGTCCGCCAGCTTCAGGGCCCGCGCGTCCTCGGGGTTGACCAGCACCACCCGGCGGCCGTTCTTGATGCCGCGGTAGCGGTCGTCGAGGCCGTAGACCGTGGTGTTGTACTGGTCGTGCGAGCGCAGCGTCTGGAGCAGCAGGCGGCCCTCGGGAAGCTCCGGGTACTCCACGGGCGCGGCCGTGAAGTTGGCCTTGCCGGTGGCCGTGGGGAAGCGGCGCTCGTCGCGCGGGGCGTGCGGGAGCGTGAAGCCGCCGGGGCGGGCCACGCGCGCGTTGAAGTCCTCGAAGCCGGGGATGACGCGCGCGATGCGGTCCCGGATCGTCGCGTAGTCCTTCTCGAACTCCTCCCAGGGCGTGGCGCTGTTCTCGCCCAGCACACGGCGGGCCAGGCGGCAGACGATGGCCGGCTCGGACAGCAGATGCCGGCTCGCGGGCTCCAGCCGGCCCCGGGAGGCGTGCACCATGCCCATCGAGTCCTCGACCGTCACGAACTGCTCGCCGCTGCCCTGCAGATCCCGCTCGGTACGGCCGAGGGTGGGCAGGATCAGGGCACGCGCGCCCGTGACCGCGTGCGAGCGGTTCAGCTTCGTCGACACGTGCACGGTCAGCCGGGCCCGCCGCATGGCCGCCTCCGTGACCTCCGTGTCCGGAGACGCGGAGACGAAGTTGCCGCCCATGGCGAAGAAGACCTTCGCCTCGCCGTCGCGCAGCGCGCGGATGGCCCGTACGACGTCGTAGCCGTGCTCGCGCGGCGGGGCGAAGCCGAACTCCCTCTCCAGGGCGTCCAGGAACGCCGGGGCGGGGCGCTCGAAGATGCCCATCGTGCGGTCGCCCTGCACGTTCGAATGGCCGCGCACCGGGCACACGCCCGCGCCCGGGCGGCCGATGTTGCCGCGCAGGAGAAGGAAGTTGACCACTTCCTTGATCGTCGGCACCGAGTGCTTGTGCTGGGTGAGCCCCATCGCCCAGCAGACGATGGTCCGCTCGGAGGCCAGGACCATGCGGAGGGCCTTCTCGATGTCCTCCCGGGTCAGGCCGGTCGCGGCGAGCGTCTCCTCCCAGTCGGCCGCGCGGGCGGTCTCGGCGAACTCCTCGTAGCCGTGCGTGTGCTCCCGGACGAACGCCTCGTCGACCGCGCCGTCCGTCTCGACGATCAGCTTGTTGAGGAGACGGAACAGGGCCTGGTCGCCGCCGAGGCGGATCTGCAGGAACAGGTCGGTCAGCGCGGCGCCCTTGAGCATGCCCTGCGGGGTCTGCGGGTTCTTGAAGCGCTCCAGGCCCGCCTCAGGCAGCGGGTTGACGCTGATGATCCTCGCCCCGTTGGCCTTGGCCTTCTCCAGGGCGGACAGCATGCGCGGGTGGTTCGTCCCCGGGTTCTGGCCGGCGACGATGATCAGGTCGGCCTTGTAGAGGTCTTCCAGCAGGACGCTGCCCTTGCCGATGCCGATCGTCTCCGACAGGGCCGAGCCGGACGACTCGTGGCACATGTTCGAGCAGTCGGGCAGGTTGTTCGTGCCGAGCTCGCGGGCGAAGAGCTGGTAGAGGAACGCGGCCTCGTTGCTGGTGCGGCCCGAGGTGTAGAAGACGGCCTCGTCGGGGGAGTCGAGGGCGGCGATCTCCTCGGCGACGATGTCGAAGGCGCGCTCCCAGGTCACCGGCTCGTAGTGCGTGCCGCCCTCGGGCAGGTACACGGGGTGGGTGAGGCGGCCCTGCTGCCCCAGCCAGTAGCCGCTGCGGCCGGCCAGGTCGGCGACCGGGTGCGCGGCGAAGAACTCCGGCGTGACCCGGCGCAGCGTGGCCTCCTCGGCGACGGCCTTCGCGCCGTTCTCGCAGAACTCCGCCTTGTGCCGGTGCTCCGGCTCCGGCCAGGCACAGCCCGGGCAGTCGAAGCCGTCCTTCTGGTTCACGCTCAGCAGCGTCAGCGCCGTGCGCTTCACACCCATCTGCTGCTGGGCGACGCGCAACGTGTGCCCGATCGCGGGGAGGCCCGCTGCCGCGTGCTGCGGTCCGGCGACCTGCGGCGCGTCCTGAACCGGATCACTCTTGGGCGGCTTCGTCGCCATCGCACACTCCCCTTCGACCGCGCTGTGAGGTACGTCTCCGATCCTCGCACGCTGCGGTGACATCGCGTGAGGGGAGGGCTGGGGCGGGGGCCTGCCTTGGGCGCATGCGTCGGGAGGGCCGGCGTGACGGCTGTCCCGGGCGTACGGCTCGGGGGGACCGGGGCGACGGCTGTCCCGGGCGGACGCGCCGGGAGGGCCGGGGCGGCGGCCGTCTCAGGCGTACCGGCGTCGGGGCCGGGGCCGAGTGTCAGTGGGGCGTGGCAGGATCGGGGGCGTGGCAGAGACAGCATCGAAGACGACCGACCAGACCTCCGGCGGCAGCCGCCCACGACTGATGCTCATGGACGGGCACTCGCTGGCCTACCGAGCGTTCTTCGCGCTGCCCGCGGAGAACTTCACCACCGCGACGGGCCAGCCGACGAACGCGATCTACGGCTTCGCGTCGATGCTGGCCAACACGCTGCGCGACGAGGCGCCCACGCACTTCGCGGTCGCCTTCGACGTCTCCCGCAAGACCTGGCGGTCGCAGGAGTTCACGGAGTACAAGGCGAACCGCTCCAAGACCCCCGACGAGTTCAAGGGCCAGGTCGAGCTGATCTGCGAGCTCCTCGACGCGATGGGCGCGGCCCGCTTCGCGGTCGACGGGTTCGAGGCGGACGACGTGATCGCCACGCTCGCCACGCAGGCCGAGGCCGAGGGCTTCGAGGTGCTGATCGTCACCGGCGACCGGGACTCCTTCCAGCTGGTCAGCGAGCACACGACCGTGCTGTACCCGACCAAGGGCGTCTCCGAGCTGACCCGCTTCACCCCCGAGAAGGTGTTCGAGAAGTACGGGCTGACGCCCGCGCAGTACCCCGACTTCGCGGCCCTGCGCGGCGACCCGTCCGACAACCTCCCCGGCATCCCCGGCGTCGGCGAGAAGACCGCCGCGAAGTGGATCAACCAGTTCGGGTCGTTCGCGCAGCTCGTCGAGCGCGTGGACGAGGTCAAGGGCAAGGCCGGGCAGAACCTCCGCGACCACCTGGAAGCGGTCAAGCTCAACCGCCGGCTCACGGAACTGGAGCGCCAGGTCGAGCTGCCCAAGGGCGTCATCGAGCTGGAGCGGACCGCCTACGACCGCAAGGCCGTCGCGATGGTCCTGGACACCCTGGAGATCCGCAACCCCTCCCTGCGCGAGCGGCTCTTCGCCGTCGACCCCGGCGCCGAGGAGGCCGAGACCACCCCGATCAGCACGGACGGCGTGCAGCTGGACGGCACGGTGCTCGGCACCGGCGAGCTGGCCGGCTGGCTCACCGAGCACGGCACCGGGCCCCTCGGCGTCGCCACGGTCGACGCCTGGGCGCTCGGCGCGGGCTCGGTCGCCGAGGTCGCGCTCGCCGCGCCCGGCGGGGCGGCCGCCTGGTTCGACCCCTCCCAGCTCGACGAGGCCGACGAGAAGGCATTCGCCGGCTGGCTCGCCGATACCGCCCGGCCCAAGGTCTTCCACAACGCCAAGGGCGCCATGCGGGTCTTCGCCGAGCACGGCTGGAGTGTCGAGGGCGTGAGCATGGACACCGCGCTCGCCGCCTACCTGGTCAAGCCGGGCCGCCGCTCCTTCGACCTGGACGCGCTGTCCCTGGAGTACCTGCACCGCGAGCTGGTGCCCGCCGCCGCGGCCGACGGGCAGCTCGCCTTCGGAGCCGACGAGGGCGCCGAGGCCGAGGCCCTGATGATCCAGGCCCGCGCCGTCCTCGACCTGGGCGAGGCCTTCGAGGGCCGCCTGGAGGAGGTCGGCGCCGCCGACCTGCTGCGCGACATGGAGCTGCCCACGTCCGCGCTGCTCGCCCGCATGGAGCGGCACGGCATCGCGGCCGACCGGCCCCACCTGGAGGCCATGGAGCAGATGTTCGCCGGAGCCGTCCAGCAGGCCGTGAAGGAGGCCCACGCGGCAGCCGGGCACGAGTTCAACCTGGGCTCGCCCAAGCAGCTCCAGGAGGTCCTCTTCGGCGAGCTGGCCCTGCCCAAGACCAAGCGGACCAAGACCGGCTACACCACGGACGCCGACGCGCTCGCCTGGCTCGCCACGCAGACGGACAACGAGCTGCCGGTGATCATGCTCCGCCACCGCGAGCAGGCCAAGCTGCGCGTCACCGTCGAGGGTCTGATCAAGACCATCGCCGCGGACGGCCGCATCCACACCACGTTCAACCAGACGGTCGCCGCCACCGGCCGTCTGTCCTCGACGGACCCGAACCTGCAGAACATCCCGGTCCGCACCGACGAGGGCCGCGCGATCCGCCGTGGCTTCGTCGTCGGCGAGGGCTTCGAGTCCCTGATGACGGCCGACTACAGCCAGATCGAACTGCGCGTGATGGCCCACCTCTCCGAGGACGAGGGCCTGATCGAGGCGTTCACCTCCGGCGAGGACCTGCACACCACGGCCGCCTCCCAGGTCTTCTCGGTCGAGCCGACCGCGGTGGACGCCGAGATGCGCCGCAAGATCAAGGCCATGTCGTACGGCCTGGCCTATGGACTGTCCGCCTTCGGCCTCTCCCAGCAGCTGAACATCGAGGCGGCGGAGGCCCGCGCCCTGATGGACGCGTACTTCGAGCGGTTCGGCGGCGTACGGGACTATCTGCGCCGGGCGGTCGACGAGGCCCGGGCGACGGGCTACACGGCGACCCTCTTCGGCCGCCGCCGCTACCTCCCCGACCTCAACAGCGACAACCGCCAGCGCCGCGAGGCGGCCGAGCGCATGGCCCTCAACGCGCCCATCCAGGGCACGGCGGCCGACATCGTCAAGATCGCCATGCTCAAGGTGGACAGCGCGCTGAAGGAGGCCGGCCTCGCCTCCCGCATGCTGCTCCAGGTCCACGACGAAATCGTGCTGGAGATCGCCCCCGGCGAGCGGGCCGCCGCCGAGGAACTCGTCCGCCGAGAGATGGCGAACGCCGTCCACCTCCGCGTCCCCCTGGGCGTCTCGGTGGGCGCGGGCCCGGATTGGGAGTCGGCGGCGCACTGAGCCCGGCGCCGGGTGCCTTCGGCCGAGTCTTGAGCCGGGGGCACCCGCCTACCACCGCGCTGGGCCCGCGCTGAAGCCGCTCGCGCGCGGGATGGCGAGCGCGTGCACTTCCGCGTCGTCCTGGGCGTCTGGGTGGGCGCGGGCCCGGACTGGGAGTCGGCGGCGCACTAGGCCCGGTCGCGGGGTGCCCTGGGCCGAGTCTTGAGCCGGGGCACCCGCCCTCCACTTCGGGGCGCCCCGGCCAGGCTCTGAGCTGGGGCTCCCGCCCCCCACACCGCTGAACCCCCGCAGAAACATCACTCGCGTGGCCCCCGACAAAGGGCCCCCGCACCGGGCGGTCGCAAAGATGCGGGCATGGGTATACGCACGCTCCTTCGCCGCACGGCCCCAGGCGTGGCACTCCCGCCGGTCCCGCCCTTCGCGGCCGCCGCAAGCACGGTCCGCGTCCCCGCCGGCCTCACCACGGCCCTGCACCGCGCGACGGCGGACCTCCGGCAGTGCCTGGCCAAGGGCCGGCGGCCGGCCGATCCCACGCGCGCCGCCGAGGCGTCCGCCGCGACCGGTCGCACCGGCGCCGGTGGCGTGACGGCCCTCCCGGGTCTCACAGACGCCGGCGGTCTGCCGACCATCACAGGTCTCACCAGCCCCGACGACGTGGCCGAAATCCTCGGTCTCACCAGCGGCACAGCCCCTGCCGCCCAGCATCCGGGCCATGCCGACCGCCCGGGCAGGACCGGCCGCCCCTGGGCGGACCTGGCCCGCAGCTACCTGACGCTCGTCCTGACCCTGCTTCCACGGCCTCGCCGCCCCGCGCACACCACCATCACCGTGTACATCGCGACGACAGCACCCCTCAGCGAGCGGCCGACCGGCTCGGCTCCACGTCATCGAGGCGGTCAGGACCGCCCGGGGCCGGGGTCGGAGCCGGACGCCACGCCCTGACCCCCACGGCGTACAGCAGCAGCGCCGGGACGAGCCCCGCGCCCGCCCCGAAGCACACCGTCGGAATGATCTCCCACGGTTTCGCGCTCGAACCCCAGTAGGCCCACCACCGCGACGCCCGCTGCACCGCCCCCGCCAGCGCGAAGCCGCCGATCACCGCACCGGCCAGCCACCGGTCCCGTACCGACAGCGCCGGGACCCCCACCGGCTCGCGCACCGGCGCCCGCCGCACGGCCCGCGCCACGAACACGGCGATCACGACAGCGGCCACCGCCGAACCGCCGTACTGCAGGTACCAGTACAGCGGCGAACCCGCCACCTCCCGGCCCAGCACCGGAAACAGCCGCATCCCCCACCGGTCGAGATGCGTGAACGCGTCCCACACGACATGTGTCAGCGCGCCGAGCACCGCGGACGCGTACCAGCCCAGCACCAGGGACGGCCGCACACGCGCGCGTGGCGCCCCGCACCGCACCAGCGCGGAGACCCGCCCCTGGCGGGCCCGCGGCAGCAGCGCCACCAGCGGTTCGCGCAGCAGCAGCCACAGCCCCACCAGCGCCCAGGCGATGAGCACATCGACCGTGAACACACCCGGGAACGAGTGCGTGACGTCACCGAACTCCATCGCACCCGACACCGCACTCGCCGCGTAATAGGTCATGTCGGGCGCGAAGGAACCCGCAACGAGCACGGCGGGCACCAGCGGGCCCCGGCCGGTGCCGTTGGTGCGTACGGCGGGCAGTACGGCTGCCGCATGGCTCAGCGTGAACGGCAACTCGGCTCCTCGTGACGGTCGTTGCCCGGGCGATGGGAGAGCCCAGTATGCGGGATTCCGAACACCGGCCCGCCCACCGCGCTCGCTGCATGACCAACTGGTGAAAAACGGGCACGAACGGGTGCCCGAGCAAAGGAAGTTGTCGTAGGGTCGCCAGGGTCACCGTGCCGGTGGCAGGAGACAGGCCTGTCGGAGGGCAACCACTCGGGCCGGTCGATCGTCACAACAGAGCGAGCGCAACAGAAGTACGCGTACGCAACACAAGCGCGCGACAGACAGAGACGGGCGCTCGGGCGTCCACGGGAGGGGTTCACTCTATGGCGGCGCAATTCGGCAGGAGGCTGCGCAAGGGGGCGGCAACCACCGCCGTGGCCGCGGTAGCGGTCGCGGCCCTGTCCGCCTCCCAGGCTCCGGGCGTGAACGACCACGGCAGACAGACCGCCGCGGACGCCACACCCTCACCCGACGCGAGTGCCTCCGACGGCAGCGCCACCGGCAACTCGCCGTACTACACGGACCTGCCGCCGCTCAACAGCCCGAGCCCGTCACCGAGCACCGGGACGGGGCCCACCACCCCCGGCACCTCCGAGGCGGGCATCCCCGCGACCGTCCTCGACGCGTACAAGAAGGCCGAGGCCGCGCTGCGCGACTCCAAGCCCGGCTGCAACCTGCCCTGGCAACTCCTCGCGGCCATCGGCCGGGTGGAGTCGGGCCAGGCCCGCGGCGGCCGCGTCAACGCCGAGGGCACCACCATCTCGCCGATCCTCGGCCCGCAGCTCGACGGCAACGGCTTCGCCCTCATCAAGGACACCGACAACGGCGCCTACGACGGCAACAGCACGTACGACCAGGCCGTCGGCCCCATGCAGTTCATCCCGTCCACCTGGGCCTGGGCGGGCCGCGACGCCAACGGCGACGGCAAGAAGGACCCCAACAACATCTACGACGCCGCGCTCGCCGCCGGCCACTACCTGTGCCGCAACAACTGGGACCTGTCCGACCAGAACGACCTCGACCGCGCGATCCTCAGCTACAACAACTCGCGTGAGTACCTGAACCTGGTCATGCGGTGGCTGGAGTACTACCGCAAGGGCACGCACGAAGTCCCCGACGGCACGGGCACGCTGCCCGGCAACCGCAGCGACGACGGGGCCGGGGCGAGCCCCAGCCCCTCCACGCCGAACACACCCGGCACGCCGACCGGGGGCGGCTCCAAGCCTCAGCCGAGTCCCAGGCCCGGCAAGCCCGGCGGGGGCGGCACCAAGCCCTCGAAGCCCACCACCCCGCCCGCCACTCAGCCCACGACCCCGCCCACCACCCCGAGCACGCCGCCCTCGACGTCACCCACCCCCACCGACACGGTGCACCGCCTGGAGGACGCCGGGACGGCGAAGCTCACCGCGATGGCGGGCGACGCGTTCACCAAGCGGATCAGCACCCGCGCCGAGACGAAGGCCGGCAAGGCCGTCGCCAAGGTCAGGATCCGCTTCACGATCGTCGGCGACACGGACACCACCTTCGCGGGCGGCGAGAGCGTGGCCACGGTCGCCACCAACAGCTCCGGAGTGGCCGTCGCGCCCGCGCTCCAGGCGGGCGAGAAGACGGGCGACGTCACCGTCCGGGCCACCGTCGTGGGCCGTATGATCGCGGGCCTCGACTACACGGCCACCGTCACCGAGCGCGCCGCCGACAAGCTCACGCGCACCGGCGACGCCGCGCTGACCTGTGTTCCGGGCGGCGAGTTCGCCAACCGGGTCCAGGTGAAGGCGACGTACCAGGGCGCCGTCGCCGACGGTGTCGCGGCCACCGCCACCCTGATCAAGTCGGCCGACGACCCGACCGCCAACGACAAGGGCCCCTACTTCAAGGACGCCGACGGCAAGGCCGTACGCACCCTGACGGGCCTGAAGACGGACGCGAAGGGACTGCTGACGCTGCCCAGGCTCTACGCGGACGACACCACCGGCACGTTCCTGCTCCGCGTCAGCACCGAAGGCGGAGCGACCCTCACCGTCGAACTGACCGTGGCGGCTGCCGAGACGTCCTCACCGAGCCCTTCGGCCAGCCCGAGCGCGTAGCTCTCAGGTACGACGGACGACGCCCCTCTTTCAAGAGGGGCGTCGTTGTGTGTGCAACGTGTTCTCATCTCCGCCGCGCGTTGCTACGGTGCCGAGAAACCTGACGGTGTATCAGCTCCGTCCGTGGGGAGGCCCCGTATGCGTGCACTCGTCGCCGCCGCCATCGGTCTCGCCGCCGCGTTCGCCGTGGTCCTGACGCTGACCGCCCTCGCACAGCCCTCGGGCGGCACGTCCCCGAAGCCCCTGCTGACGACGGTGCCCGCACACCCCTGACCGCCCGCCCGGGAGGGAGGCCGAGATGCGCCGCAAGGCCGGCCTGGTCCTGCTCGCCCTCGCCGTGTTCTTCGCGGCCCTGTCCCCCCTGCTGCGCTGGTACGCCTTCCCGCGCCTCGCCAAGGTCCCCGCGAACCAGTACCAGGACATGGTCCTGGAGGCGCAGAACGCCACCCTCCTCGACTACGGCACGATGCGGGCCCGCACGGTCCCCGAGGTCACCATCGTGCAGACCCTCAAGGGCAACGTGGAGGCCTCCGAGCGGATCGAGGAGTCGGCGGGCCGCGACGTGGTCGTCTGGGACGGCCTGTCCTACGTCGTCGGCCCCGGCGGCGAGATGGTGTCGAAGATCCCCGAGCGCTACATCTTCGACGCCTACACCCAGGCCCCCGTCCACGCCACCGGCGAGATGGTCGACGGCGACCCGGTGCGCCGCGAGGGCATCGAGTTCAAATGGCCGTTCCTCACGGAGAAACGGGACTACGAGTACTTCGACGCCCAGGCCCGCGTCACCGCCCCCATCCACTACAAGGGCACCCAGGACTTCCGCGGCCTGGAGGTCTACTACTTCGAGCAGACCATCCCCTGGACCAAGGTGCGGATCCCGAAGACCCTGCCCGTGGAGGGCCTCACCCCCGAGTCCGTCGCCGAGACCGGCACGACCCGCTGGTACACCACGGTCCGCAAGTTCTGGGTCGAACCCCTCACCGGCGCCCCCGTCTACGGCGAGGAACTCCACAAGGAGGAACTGCGCGGCGGCACCCTCCTCGGAGACCGGGACAAGGTGACCGCGTTCGCCGGGCACGTGAAGATGCGCGAGGACTACATCACGCACACCGTCGACCTGGTGAAGTCCCAGCGCCTGCTCATCCTGCTGATGACGTCCTACCTGCCGTGGGGCTTCCTGACCCTGGGCGTCCTCCTGCTGGCCCTCGCGCTGTACCTGGAGGCCCGCAGCCGCCGCCCGTCCGGCCCGGCCCCCACGGAGGCCGAGGAACCGTCACCGGTCGGCGCCTGAGCCGTACGGTGGTCAGCGCCTGAGCCGGGCGCTGGTGTACCGGGTCGGTTCCGCCCCGGCCGGGTCCTCGGGCCAGGGATGCTTCGGGTAGCGCCCGCGCAGCTCCGCCCGCACGCCCTTGTAGCCCTCCTTCCAGAACGAGGCCAGGTCGGCCGTGACGGCGGCCGGACGCCCGGCCGGGGACAGCAGATGCACGAGCAACGGCACCCCGGCGATCCGTGGCGACTCCTGGAGCCCGAACATCTCCTGCAACTTCACCGCCAGTACGGGCTGCTCGGGCCGGGAGTAGTCGACGCGGATCCTCGACCCGCTCGGCACCGTGATCCGCTCCGGGGCGAGTTCCTCGAGCCGCCCGGCCTCACCGGAGGCCCAGGGCAGCAGCCGCGCGAGGGCCTCCCCGGCGTCGATCCGCGCCAGATCGGCCCGCCGCCGGGCCCGGCTCAGCTCCGGCTCCAGCCACTCCTCCACGCGCGCGTGGAGCGCGTCGTCGGACACGTCGGGCCACGGTTCGCCGAGATGCAGCCGCAAAAACGCCAGCCGCTGCCGCAGGACACCGGCCTCCGGCGACCACCGCAACACCCCGAACGCCTCTCGCCGCAGCCCGTCGAGCAGCGCACGGCGCACCAGCCCCGGATCGGCGTCCTTCAGCGGCCGCACCGCCAACTCCACGGCCCCCAGCCGCTCGACCCGCCGCGCCACGACGTCCCCGCCGTCCCACCCGACCTCGTCCCGCTCCTCCAGCAACGCGCCGGCCGCGAGCCGGGCCGTCTCGTCGTCCACGACAGCGCCGAGCTGCACGCGCGCGTGGCCCTTACCGACGGGCCGGTCGGCCATGGCGACAGCGATCCAGGGGCAACCGCGCAGCGCGCTCCCGTCCCCGGCCTCGGCACGGGTTCCGGACGCCATGAGATATGACCCACCGTCGGCCTTGGCGACACGCTCGGGAAAGGCGAGAGCGGCGACGAGCCCGACCTGGCGTTCCTCCGAGGAGGTGGCCCACGCGTCGATCTGTGCTTCTGGACGCGAGATACGGGTGGGTGGGTGGGAAACGCCTGAAACGACGGCCCGCAGTCGCCGAACCTCCGCCCGCCACCGTCCGGAATAGGCGTCACCCCCACGCCGGGCGCGACGCAACGCACCGGCCAGATCATCCCCGTACTCCCGCGGAGCCTCCTCACTGAGCAACGCGATGACCTCAGCGGCCCTCTCCGCTCCCACCAAGCCGGACCCGTCCAGCAACGCCCGCCCCAGCCGGGGATGCAACCCCAGCCGAGCCAGCGCAGCGCCCCGCTCCGTGGCCCGCCCGACGGAGTCAACGGCCCCCACCGCCGCCAGAACATCCCGCGCCGCCGCCATCGCCCCACTCGGCGGCGGATCCAGCAACGCCAGCCCGGACGCGTCAGGATCCCCCCAGCAGGCCACCTGAAGCGCGAACGCCGTCAGGTCGGCCACCTTGATCTCCGGTGAGGGAAAACGCGGCAGACGCGCGTCCTCGGCCTCCGCCCAGCACCGGTACACGGCCCCGGGCGCCTCACGCCCGGCCCGCCCTGCCCGCTGCCGCCCGGCCGCCTGCGACGCCCGTACCGTCGTCAGCGCGCTCAGCCCGCGCGCGTGGTCGACGCGCGGTTCCCGCGCCAGCCCGGAGTCGACGACCACGCGCACACCGGGAACCGTCAGCGACGACTCCGCCACCGACGTGGCCAGCACCACCCGGCGCCGCTCCCCGCCGGCCAGCACGGCGTCCTGGACGGCCGCGGGCGCCCGCCCGTGCACCTGGAGCACTTCCACGTCCCCGAGCCTCCCGAGCTGCCCGGCGACCCGGGCGATCTCGCCCACGCCCGGGAGGAAACACAGCACGTCCCCGTCTCGTTCGGCCAGTGCCCGCCGCACCACCGACGCCACATGTGTCAGCAGCGCCGGATCCACTCGCATCCCGTGCGGCGGCCGTACGGGCCGCACCGGCGGCGCCCACACGACCTCCACCGGATACGCCGTCCCGCGGGCCTCGACCACCGGAGCACCGCCCAGTAGCTCCGCCCACCCCTGCGCGTCGGTCGTCGCCGAGGCGGCCACCAGCCGCAGTTCCGGACGGAGCGTCTGCCGTACGTCCCACAGGAAGGCCGCCGCCGTGTCCGCGTCCAGATGCCGCTCGTGGCACTCGTCGAGCACCACCACGTCCGTACCGGCCAGCTCCTGGTCCCGCTGGACCCGCTGCACCAGCACACCGGTCGTGACGACCTCCACGCGCGTGTGCCGCCCGACGACGCGTTCCCCGCGCACGGTGTAGCCGACGCTCTCGCCGACCTTCTCGCCCAGCAGCCACGCCATCCGCCGCGCCGCCGCCCGGGCCGCGATCCGCCGCGGCTCGGCGACGATCACCCGCCGCCGGGGCCCCTGGCCGAGCAGCCCCGCCAGGGCCAGGGGCACCAGCGTCGTCTTGCCGGTGCCGGGCGGCGCCACGAGCACGGCGGTGCCGTGCCCCTCCAGGGCGTCGTCCAGGGCGGGCAGGGCACCGCGTACGGGCAGGGCGTCCAGGGCGTCGTAACGGATCACGCACTCAGTCTCGTACGCACACGAAGATCGCCGTCCCCGGGATCAGGTTCCCGCGCAGGGGCGACCAGCCGCCCCACTCGGAGCTGTTCCAGGCCGGCCACTCCGGCTCCACCAGGTCCACCAGCCGGAAGCCGGAGGCCACCACGTCCCGGACGCGGTCGCCGAGCGTGCGGTGGTGCTCGACGTAGACCGCGCGGCCCTCCTCGTCCTGCTCGACGTAGGGCGTGCGGTCGAAGTACGAACCCGACACCGACAGCCCCTCCGGTCCCGGCTCGTCCGGGAAGGCCCAGCGGATCGGGTGCGTCACCGAGAAGACCAGCCGGCCCCCGGGCCGCAACACCCGGCGCACCTCCCTCAGCACCAGGCGCGGATCGGCGACGAAGGGCAGCGCCCCGTACGCCGAGCAGGCCAGGTCGAACGAGCCGTCCGCGAAGGGCAGCGCGCCGGCGTCGGCGCACACCAGGGGAAACGGTCCGCCGATGCGCAGCGCGTGCTGCAACTGCCGGTGCGAGATGTCCAGGGCCACAGGGCGGGCTCCCTGCCCGGCCAGCCAGCGCGAGCACTGCGCCGCGCCCGCGCCGAGTTCCAGGATGTCCTTGCCCTTCAGCTCTTCCGGCGGGCCGAGCAGCTCGGCCTCCACCTCGTCCAGGCCTTCGGGGCCCCACACGAAGCGGTCGTCGCCGAGGAAGGTGCCGTGCTCGGTCTGGTACTCGTCCGCGTTGCGGTCCCACCAGCCCCGGTTGGCCCGGGAGCTCTCGGTGACATCTGCGTCACGCCGGGTGGCCTCCGGTTCGGACGCTTCGGGCTCTTGGATGATCGGCTCCCTCGTCGTACTCTTCCGTCCAGCCGGTCCCGGAGGTGTCCCGAAAGGGGCGTCACACGCCCTGCGTGGCCTCGGACGACACGACTTGTGCCGGGTATGCGGTGTTCCGCCCCGGGTGGGCGGCTTCGCGCATTGACCCTGCCCGGCTGCCCCCGTATGCTACAAGTTGCGCTGCGGGCCTGCGCACCTCAGACGTAGCAGGCTGCGCTCGCATCTGTATGTATGTCCCCTCGGTTGTCGAGGCGCCACCGATCTTGTGTGGCGCTTCCTTGGCTGTCCGGCTTCTGCAGAGCGAAACGGGCTCCCGGCGTAGCAGTACCTACGACTTCAATGTCCGTACCGGAGCCCTTTCCCACATGACGAGCAGCACCGAGACCACCGCCACCACTCCGCAGGTAGCGGTCAACGACATCGGTAACGAGGAAGCCTTCCTCGCCGCGATCGACGAGACGATCAAGTACTTCAACGACGGCGACATCGTCGACGGCGTCATCGTGAAGGTCGACCGGGACGAGGTCCTGCTCGACATCGGTTACAAGACCGAAGGTGTGATCCCGAGCCGCGAGCTCTCGATCAAGCACGACGTCGACCCCAACGAGGTCGTCGCCGTCGGTGACGAGATCGAGGCCCTTGTTCTCCAGAAGGAGGACAAGGAAGGCCGCCTGATCCTCTCGAAGAAGCGCGCCCAGTACGAGCGTGCCTGGGGCACCATCGAGAAGATCAAGGAAGAGGACGGGATCGTCACCGGTACCGTCATCGAGGTCGTCAAGGGTGGTCTCATCCTCGACATCGGCCTCCGTGGCTTCCTCCCGGCCTCCCTGGTCGAGATGCGCCGCGTTCGCGACCTCCAGCCCTACGTGGGCAAGGAGCTCGAGGCCAAGATCATCGAGCTGGACAAGAACCGCAACAACGTGGTCCTGTCCCGCCGTGCCTGGCTCGAGCAGACCCAGTCCGAGGTCCGCCAGACGTTCCTCACGACCCTCCAGAAGGGTCAGGTCCGTTCCGGCGTCGTCTCCTCGATCGTCAACTTCGGTGCCTTCGTGGACCTGGGTGGCGTCGACGGTCTGGTCCACGTCTCCGAGCTGTCCTGGAAGCACATCGACCACCCCTCCGAGGTCGTCGAGGTCGGCCAGGAGGTCACGGTCGAGGTCCTCGACGTCGACATGGACCGCGAGCGCGTCTCCCTGTCGCTGAAGGCGACCCAGGAAGACCCGTGGCAGCAGTTCGCCCGCACCCACCAGATCGGCCAGGTCGTGCCCGGCAAGGTCACGAAGCTGGTTCCGTTCGGTGCGTTCGTCCGTGTGGACGAGGGCATCGAGGGTCTGGTCCACATCTCCGAACTGGCCGAGCGCCACGTGGAGATCCCGGAGCAGGTCGTCCAGGTCAACGACGAGATCTTCGTCAAGGTCATCGACATCGACCTCGAGCGCCGTCGCATCAGCCTCTCGCTGAAGCAGGCCAACGAGGCCTTCGGTGCCGACCCGGCGTCGGTCGAGTTCGACCCGACCCTGTACGGCATGGCCGCGTCGTACGACGACCAGGGCAACTACATCTACCCCGAGGGCTTCGACCCCGAGACCAACGACTGGCTCGAGGGCTACGAGACCCAGCGCGAGGCCTGGGAGACCCAGTACGCCGAGGCGCAGCAGCGCTTCGAGCAGCACCAGGCGCAGGTCATCAAGTCCCGCGAGGCGGACGAGAAGGCCGCTGCCGAGGGTGGTGGCGAGGCCGCCGCTCCGGCCGCGTCCGGCGGTGGCGGTTCGTACTCCTCCGAGGGCCCGGACAACTCCGGCGCGCTGGCCTCGGACGAGGCGCTGGCCGCCCTGCGAGAGAAGCTGGCGGGTGGGCAGAGCTGAACGCCCACTGAGCTGTAGCTCCTGACTGAGGGCCCGTACCTTTCGAGGTGCGGGCCCTCAGCGTGTGTCAGGGAGCGTTGTCCCAGCCGCCAAGATCCATGTTCTCCTCCTCCGGGGAATGCCCATGCCCGCAACGGCGTTGTGGAGTATGAACACGAGGAGGAGCGGTCACTGTGCTTGATCCGCAGAGCTTGTACGCATGGGAGCCGAAGGGGCTGGCCGTCGTCGACATGGCGCTGGCCCAGGAGTCGGCCGGTCTTGTCATGCTCTACCACTTCGACGGATACATCGACGCGGGTGAGACGGGCGACCAGATCGTCGACCGGCTGCTCGACTCGCTGCCCCACCAGGTCGTCGCCCGCTTCGACCACGACCGGCTCGTGGACTATCGCGCGCGCCGCCCGCTGCTGACGTTCAAGCGCGACCGCTGGAGCGACTACGAGGACCCCGCCATCGAGGTGCGCCTGGTCCAGGACGCCACGGGAGCGCCGTTCCTGCTGCTGTCCGGCCCCGAGCCGGACGTGGAGTGGGAGCGTTTCGCCGCAGCCGTGAAGCAGATCGTGGAGCGGCTCGGCGTCCGCCTGTCGGTGAACTTCCACGGCATCCCGATGGGCGTCCCGCACACCCGGCCCGTCGGCCTGACCCCGCACGGCAACCGCACCGACCTCGTGCCGGGCCATCGCAGCCCGTTCGAGGAGGCGCAGGTGCCCGGCAGCGCCGAGTCCCTCGTCGAGTACCGCTTGCTCCAGGCGGGGCACGACGTCCTGGGCGTCGCCGCCCACGTCCCGCACTACATCGCCCGCTCCCCGTACCCGGACGCGGCCCTGACGGTCCTGGAGGCCATCACGGCGGCGACCGGTCTGGTGCTGCCCGGCATCGCCCACGCGCTGCGCTCGGACGCCCACCGCACCCAGACGGAGATCGACCGGCAGATCCGCGAGGGCGACGAGGACCTCACCGCGCTCGTCGAGGGCCTTGAGCACCAGTACGACGCGGTCGCGGGCGCCGAGACCCGGGGGAACATGCTCGCCGAGCCGGCGGACATCCCGTCGGCGGACGAGATCGGCCGGGAGTTCGAGAAGTTCCTGGCGGAGCGAGAAGGCGACGGCTGACAGCCGTGCCCCGGCAGGGGCGCGGGGAACAGCGCGACCAGCCCACCGGTCCAGCCCCACCGGCCCGCACCCTCTACGCGGCATCCCCAGCGGAGCGTCTAGGCTCGGCTCATGCTGAAGGTGGGTCTGACCGGCGGTATCGGCGCCGGCAAGAGTGAGGTGTCGCGGCTGCTCGTCGAGCGCGGTGCCGTGCTGATCGACGCGGACCGCATCGCGCGGGAGGTCGTCGCACCGGGGACGCCGGGGCTCGCCGCGGTCGTGGAGGCCTTCGGCGAGGAGGTGCTCGCGGCCGACGGCAGTCTGGACCGGCCCAGGCTCGGCTCCATCGTCTTCGCCGACGCGGCGAAGCTCGCCACGCTCAACGCGATCGTGCACCCCCTCGTGGGCGCCCGCTCCCGCGAGCTCGAAGAGGCCGCCGCCGACGACGCGGTCGTCGTGCACGACGTCCCGCTCCTCACGGAGAACGGCCTGGCACCGCTGTACGACGTCGTGATCGTCGTCGAGGCGAGTCCCGAAACCCAGCTCGACCGGCTCGTCCGGCTGCGCGGCATGACCGAGGAGGACGCACGCGCGCGGATGGCCGCCCAGGCGACCCCCGAGCAGCGCCGGGAGATCGCCGACATCGTCATCGACAACGACGTCCCGCTGGCGGACCTGGAGCGCCGCGTGAAGGACGTGTGGGCCGAGCTGGAGCGCAGGTCGCAGGCGTCCCGGCCGTCCCCGCAGGAATAGCGGCACCGCCCGGGGGCGTTGAACCCTTGCAGTGAGGGAAGGACTCTGCCGTGCCCGAGACCAGCGGTTCCACCGGACGTACACCGGAGACGCACGTCATCGACTTCCGTGCCGCCGAGCGACTGCTCGCCGCGCGGGACCCGCGGGGCGCGGTGAAGCTGCTCGACCGCGTCATCGCCGCGCACCCGGAGAACACGGCCGCGCGGCTGCTGCGCGCCCGTGCCTTCTTTGCCGCGGCGCAGCTGCGGCCGGCGGAGCTGGAGTTCTCGATCGTCCTGGAGCGAGAGCCGGACAACGCGTTCGCGCACTTCGCGCTCGCCCGCACGTATGAGCGGCAGAACCGCCCCGACCAGGCCAAGCGCCACTTCCGCCTGGCCGCCGCGCTGGATCCGAACCCGCGGTTCCTGAAGGCGGCGCGCTTCGACGCGTGAGCGGCCGCCCCTGTCCGCCTCGGACGTGATCCGTCTTCCTCAGGGATGATCTTCCGGTGGACGGTAGGGCGGGATGTCGGGGCCCGGCTGGTAGTGCGGGCCCTGGCGGATGTGCCTGAGGACGATGACGAGGTCGACCGTGACGACCAGCAGCAGCGCGCCACAGGCGATGGCCCAGCCGGTCCGCCCGGCCAGCGTGAACGCGACCGTCCCGAAGAGCGCCCAGACCAGCCCCCACAGGCTCAGCCAGAAGCGCGCCCGCAGGGCACTGCGCGCCGTCCTCGGTTCACTGCCTGTACGCATCACGATCTCCACTCCTGTTTGCAACGTACTCCTCACCGCGGATGCCCACCAACAGGGGGAGCAGGGGCCGGCGCGCGACGTCGTTCACTCGGGCGGGTGAACGCGGGCGGGATGGGAACGGGCGTGCGGGTGTGGTCCGTTGGGCGGGCATGGAGCTGAAAATGCGTGAGGGGTACGAGGGGACGGGACCCGGGGCCATCACCCCGGACGGCTGCGCAGTGGAGTTCTACTCACGGCTGCCCGTCGGGGACGAACCGGAGATCATCGCGGCGGCGGTGCCGGCGGGCGCGCGCATCCTGGAGCTGGGCAGCGGCGTCGGGCGCATGACCCATGCGCTGCTGGAGCGCGGGTTCGAGGTCACGGCGGTGGACGAGTCCGCCGACATGCTGGAGCGGGTACGCGGGACGCGGACGATATGCAGCCCGATCGAGGACCTGGACCTGGGTGAGACGTTCGACGTGGTGCTGCTCGCGTCGTTCCTCGTGCACGCCGGGGACGCCGAGGTGCGGCGGGGCCTGCTGCGCACGTGTGTGCGGCATGTCGCGGAGGGTGGCTCCGTGCTGATCCAGCGGGAGGGCGAGGACTACCACGTGAACGTGCCGCGCGAGCGGGTGGACCCCAGCGGCTTCACCATGCGGATCGTGTCGTCGGAGCCGGTCGGCGACGGCGTCAACTCGGTCCGAGCGGAGTACGAGTTCCCGGACGCGGTCTGGACCCAGACGTTCCGGGCCCGACCACTGACGAGGCAACAGTTCGAGGAGGCGCTGCGGGAGACGGGCCTGAGGGTGGACCGGTACCTGACGGAGGACCGGATCTGGGTGCGGGCGGTGCAGGACGGGCCAGGCAAGCAGGGTGCGTGAGGCACCGGACGGTGCGGGGGAGTCCGGGCGGCTGACCGGCTACGACGCGGTGTCGACATCCCTGGCGCTGTGCGGGGACACCGAGTTGCGTGAGCTGGTGGACGCGGCCGTGCCGCTGGGGACGGGCATCGGTGGCAAGTCGGCCCGGACGGAGGTGGCCGGCACGCCGGTCTTCGTGAAGCGGGTGCCCCTGACGGACCTGGAGCGGCGGCCGGAACACCTCCGGTCCACGGCCAACGTGTTCGGGCTCCCCACCTTCTGCCAGTACGGCGTCGGCGGGCCCGGGTTCGGGGCATGGCGCGAGGTCGCCGTCCATACGATGACGACGAACTGGGTGCTCTCCGGGCAGTTCCAGGGATTTCCGCTGATGTACCACTGGCGCGTGCTGCCGGACGAGGCGCCCACCCTGGCGGAGGAACTGGCCGATGCGGAACGGGCCGTGGCGTACTGGGGAGGGAGCGCGGAGGTGCGGCGTCGTATCGAGGCACTGCGGGAGTCCTCGGCGAGCGTCGCGCTGTTCCTGGAGTATGTCCCCCAGACGTTGCACGCGTGGCTCACGGAGCAGGTACGAGCAGGCGGCGCGGCACTCGACCGGGCGTGCTCGCTCGCGGAGAGGGAACTGCGGGCCGGTACGTCCTTCATGAACAGCCGGGAGCTGCTCCACTTCGACGCCCACTTCGAGAACGTCCTGACCGACGGCCGGCGCTTGTACTTCGCCGACTACGGCCTCTCCCTGTCCAGCCGCTTCGACCTCTCACCCACCGAGACCGACTTCTACGAACGGCACGCCGGCTACGACCGCTGCTACACGGCCAGTTATCTCGTCAACTGGCTCGTCACCGCCCTGTACGGCGCGGACTGGGAGATACGTGGGTCACTGATACGGGCCTGGGCCGAAGGGCAGCAGCCCACCGGGGTGCCGCCCGGGACGGCGAAGATCCTCACCCGCCATGCCCCGGTCGCGGCCGTGATGACGGACTTCTACCGCGCGATCCAGGAGGTGAGCAGGACGACGCCCTACCCAGCGGAAAGACTCCGGCGGCTCTGCCCGTGACGGGCAAGGGCGGAGCGGGTCGGGTGACATTCGCCGGGCGGCGATGAGTTCGAGGGGGAGGGGCGGTCTACCCCTGCGACATCTTCCCGGACCGCTTCCCCCAGGAGACCTCCATGTCCGAGACCAACCCTGCCGCCACCGCCATTCCCTCGGCCCCGGCCGGTGTCGTCGTCGCCGAGTCCGCGACCGCCCGCGGGCGGCGTGCCCGGATCGCACTGCGCGGACTCCAGGTGCTGCTCGCCCTCTTCTACGGGATCGCGAGCGCCGTGCCCAAGCTGATCGCGCACCCGTCGGCTGCCGAGTCGTTCGAGGAGCTCGGCTGGGGCAGCGCAGGGATGTACACCATCGGCGTGCTTGAACTGGCGGGAGCGGTCGCCCTGTTGATCCCGGTGCTCCAGTCGGTGGCGGCGATGGCGCTGGGTGCTCTGATGGTGGGCGCGTTCGTCGTCCAGATCGCCGTCATGGACGGGCAGTACGCGGCGACGCCGATCATCCTGATGGTGCCGCTCGCTCTCATCGCCTGGGCGCGGCGGGGGCACAACGCGGATCTGCTGCGCCTGCTGCGGCTCCGGGCGTGACCGTGCAAGTGCGCTGCTCACGGCCTCGGTTTGCCGGACCCTCCGCGGGGACCGGGACCGGGACCAGGACCGCGGCCGAAGCCGGCGGCGGGGCCAGGGCCGGGTACAGGGCCCGGACCGGGGCCGGCCAGGCCGCGCAGGCGTTCCATTTCGCGGCGGTCCCGCTTCGTCGGGCGGCCCGCGCCGCGGTCGCGGATGCCGGCCGGGGCGACGGCCTCGCGGGGCGGGGGCGGCGGGGAGTTGTCGATGTAGCACTGGGCGGCCACCGGGGCGCCGACCCGCTTGCGGATGAGCCGTGTCACGACGACGACCCGCTCCCGGCCCTCGTGCCGTACGCGCACCTCGTCGCCGACGCGCACCGCGTGGGCGGGCTTCACACGCTCGCCGTTGACGCGGACGTGTCCGCCCCGGCAGGCGGTGGCGCCCAGGGAACGGGTCTTGACGAGGCGCACGGCCCAGATCCAGCTGTCGACACGGACGTTCTGGCCGCTCTGGGGCCCGGCGGCCTCGGCAGCGGCGATGGCCGCAGCGACCTTCGGGTCCATGGTCTTCGGGTCCGCGGCCTTCGCGTCCATGGTCTTCGCGTCCATGGTCTTCGGGTCCACGGTCTTCGGGTCCACGGCCTCCGTGTCGCCCGTCCCGTGGTACTCCGTGCCTTCAGAAGCCATGTCCCCGACCTTAGTCCTTCCCGTCATCCGATTTCGGGCCGTCCGGGCAGGGGACCAGCCTCCCGCCCCACTCTACAAAGCAAGTTTTGCAAAAACTCTTTTGTTGAATACCGCTGGCGGCCTACCCTCCCGGCATGGACAGCGACGAGCACAAGCGCGTACTGGACCCCGAGCACGACACCGACGCCCTGAAGGCCCTCACCCACCCCCTGCGCATCCGGCTGCTCGGGCTGCTGCGTCAGGACGGGCCCGCCACGGCCAGTGAGCTCGCCGCGCGGACGGGGGAGTCGTCGGCGTCGACCAGTTACCACCTGCGGGTGCTGGCGAAGTACGCGTTCATCACCGAGGCCCGGCATCGTGACGGGCGGGAGCGGCGCTGGCGGGCCCAGCACACCGTGACGTCCTGGAGCAACGAGGCGATGGAGTCCTCCGAGGCGGGCCGTGCCTTCGTCAGCCTGGCGAGGCGGCGGCAGCTGGAGCACCTGGAGACGTCCCTCGCCCGGCATGAGGCGGACATGGCCGAGGGGCGGTTGGGCCAGGAGTGGGTGGAGCCGTCGGGGATCAGCGACCTCATGCCCCGGCTGACGGCCGAGTCGCTCACCGAGCTCTGGGAGGCCGTGGCCCGGAAGCTGGAGGAACTGACGGCCCGGGACGCGGACGACCCCCGCGCCGAGAACGTCCTGTTCCTCACCGCCGGGTTGCCGCTCGCGCCGCACGACCGTGGGGGCCCCGACCGTGGTGACGCGGACCGCGAGGAGACGGACCGTGAGGAGACGGACCGCGGGGACGTCTCGTGACCGAGCCGACCCAGCTGCGGACCGTTCGCCGCCGCTACGTCACCGTCTGCGCGCTCTTATGGCTGCCGTCGGGCCTCGGCCTGGCCTCGATGGTCCTGCTGTTCAGCGAGCGCGGCATGTCCCTGGCCGCGGTCGCTGGGCTCTTCGCCGTCCACTCGCTGACCGTGGCCGCGCTGGAGCTGCCCACGGGCGGGCTCTCCGACGTCCTCGGGCGCCGGCCGGTCCTGGCCACGGCCGGTGTCCTCAACATGGTCGCCTGCCTGCTGGTCGGCCTCGGCACCACCGCGTGGGTGCTCACCGCCGGCATGGTGCTCATGGGTACGGCCCGGGCCCTGGCCAGCGGTACCGCCGAGGCCTGGTACGTCGACACCGTCCAGGACTGCTCCGGCCCGGATGCCGAGCTGCGTACGGGCCTGGCCCGCGGCGGCTCCGCGACCTCCGCCGCGCTCGCGGCCGGCCTGCTGCTCGGCGGTGCCCTGCCCTGGCTGCTCGACGCGGGGCCCGGTCTCGGTACCGGGCTGAGCGAGGCGACGGCCGGGGCGGTGCTGCCCTTGTCCGTCCCCATGCTGCTGGGAGCCGTGGTCAGGGTCGTCCTCGTCTGCTACGTGCTGGCCGTGCTGCGGGAGCCGCCGCGACCGCCGGCCACCCTGCGTGCGGTGCTGCGCGGCGTCCCGGTCACCGTCCTCGACGGGCTGCGGCTGGGCGGCCGGGACGCGCTGGTCCGCCGGGTCCTGCTCACCGCCGCGGCCGTCGGCGGCGCCCTGGCCGCCGTCGAACTGCTGGTCCCGGGCCGCACCGTCGAGCTGACCGGAGCGCCCGGCTCCGGAGCGATGGTGTACGCCGTGCTCGCCTGCGCGGGCTTCGTCTGCAACGGTGCCGGCAGCCACCTCGCGCCGCTCGCCGCCCGGATCGCGGGCAGTGGCGAGCGGGCCGTGCTGGTCTGTCTCGTGACGGGCGCGGGCGGCATGCTGCTGCTCGGTGTCACCGCGACCACCACGCACCCGCTCGCCACGGCCCTCGCGGTCGTCGGCTTCTGTCTGCTCTACCTCGGCATCGGCGCCGCGTCCCCGAACCAGAACGACCTGCTGCACCGCCGCGTCACCAGCGCCGGCCGCGCCACCGCCCTGTCCGTCCAGTCCCTCGCCCTGCAACTGGTCGGCGCGCTCGCCGGCCTCGTCGTCGGCGCGTTGCGGCCGGGCCCGCTGCCATGGCTGCTGACCGGTGCGGTGCTGTTGTCCGGGGCCCTGCTCTGGCTACGCCGCGTTGAGACACGGTCCGCGCCGGACACGACCATCACTCCGGGCTCGCGTGCCGGCCTGTCCTGAGCCTTCCACCTCCCGGTGAGGGGCGGCCCCACCGCCGCCTACGGTGGAGTCATGGACGCCAGCGGTCTCCCCCTCCTCGACCGGCGCATCACGGACTGCCGGGCGTGCCCGCGGCTGGTCTCCTGGCGTGAGGAGGTGGCCCGGACCAAGCGAGCCGCCTACGCGGACTGGACGTACTGGGGGCGGCCGGTGCCCGGCTTCGGGCCGGCGGACGCCCGGCTGCTGATCGTCGGCCTCGCCCCCGCCGCGCACGGCGGCAACCGCACCGGCCGGATGTTCACCGGCGACCGCTCAGGAGACGTCCTGTACCAGGCGCTGTACGACGTCGGCCTCGCCTCCCGGCCCACCGCCGAGCACGCCCACGACGGCCTGGAGCTGTACGGCGTGCGCGTCACCTCGCCCGTGCACTGCGCCCCGCCCGCGAACAAGCCCACCCCCGAGGAACGGGACACCTGCCGCCCCTGGCTCGTGCAGGAGCTGCGGCTGCTGCGCCCGACGCTGCGGGCCGTGGTCGTGCTCGGCGCCTTCGGCTGGCAGGCCGCGCTCCCCGCGTTCGCGGAGGCGGGCTGGTCCGTGCCCCGGCCCCGGCCCGCCTTCGGCCACGGGGCCCGGTTCCACCTGGACGGCCTGGAGCTCTTCGGCTGCTTCCACGTCAGCCAGCGCAACACCTTCACCGGCCGGCTCACCCCGGCGATGCTGCGCGACGTCCTGCGGACGGCCGCGCGGGCGGCGGAACTGCCCACCGAAAGCGGCTAAGGAGCCTTCTCCCTGTAAGTCTTCTCCACGTAAGCCTTCTCTCCGTAAGCCTTCTCCCGGGAAGCCTCCTCCCCGAACAGGTGCCGCACCGTGGAGCGGTAGTTGGTGCGTACGTGCGTGAGCGCGTGCGCGCGGGCCCGGTCCGGGTCGCCCGAGGCGATCGCCTCGTACAGCTCGCGGTGCTCCACCAGGAGCTGCGGCCACTCCTCGTTGCGCCGGGTCATCCAGCGCAGCCGGCCGGCGACCGGTTCCAGGGCCTCGGTCAGCAGGCTGTTGCCGGCCATCGCCACGATGCGGTCGTGCAGGCGGCTGTTGAGGTCCGTGATCAGCTCGGCGTCCCCGGCCTCGGTGGCGGCGGCCGCGCGGTCGAGGAGCTCCTGGACCTCGGCCAGGTCCCGCGGTGTGGCGCGGGACGCGGCGAGTCCGGCGGCGTAGACCTCCAGGGCCTCGCGCAGTTCGAACAGTTCCTTCACGTCGGTCGGGGTGAGACGGCGTACCACCGTGCGCCGGGGCGTCTCGAAGTGGACGAAGCCCTCGGCGACGAGCGCCCGGATCGCCTCCCGGACCGGAACGCGCGAGACGCCGAAGCGCTCCGCCAGCTCGCGTTCGACCAGGCGGTCGCCGGGACGGAGGCTGCCCGCGATGATCTCCTGCCGCAGGTCCGCCGTGACGCGTTCGCGCACCGCTCCGAGGGGTTCGATCTTCGTCATGAAGCCCATCTTCGCCGACGCGGAGTGTCTTTTACGGAGCGTTAACAAGAGCGACATCGGTCAGAACGGTTGACGAGGAGACCATGTGCGCAGTTTGGTATACCAAACCCCTCGCAGAGCAGTCCTCCTTCGTCCCCTTGCTCATGGAGGCCCCGTGTCCCTCGCCGACCGTGCCGCAACCACCGGCACCCCAGCGTTCGTCCCCGATCCCCGGCTCACCAACGAAGACCTCGCGCCCGCGAAGAAGCGCAACTGGAAGGTCTTCGACCTCTTCGCCATGTGGATGTCCGACGTCCACAACCTCGGCAACTACACCTTCGCCGCCGGACTGCTCTTCCTCGGGATGAACGTCTGGCAGATCTTCACGTCCCTGCTCGTCGGCTTCGTGATCATCTACATCGGCATGAACTGGATGGGGAAGATCGGGCAGCGCCACGGCGTCCCCTTCCCGGTCGTGAGCCGGATCGCCTTCGGTGTCTGGGGCGCCAACATCCCGGCGCTGATCAGGGCCGTGATCGCCATCATGTGGTACGGGATCCAGACCTACCTGGCCTCCGTCGCCGTCAACGTGATGCTGCTCGCGGCCTGGCCGGGCCTGGAGTCGTGGACGCACAACTCGTTCCTCGGGCTGGACGCGCTCGGCTGGGTCTCCTTCGTCGCGCTGTGGCTGGTCCAGGCGGCGATCATCAGCCGGGGCATGGAATCGGTCCGCAAGTTCCAGGACTTCTGCGGTCCGGCGATCTGGCTCGTGATGATCGCGCTGGCCGTGTGGATCCTCGCCAAGGCCGGCTGGACGATCTCGCTCACCTCCACCCCGCACCCGGTCTCCGTGGGCGAGCAGTGGCGCCAGTGGTTCGGCGCGATCGGCCTGGTCCTCGCCACGTACGGCACTCTGATGCTCAACTTCTGCGACTTCTCCCGCTTCTCGCCCGACTACAAGTCCGTCCGGCGCGGCAACTTCTGGGGTCTGCCCGTCAACTCCACGGCCTTCGTGATCGTGTCGGTCATCGTCACGGCGGGTGCGTTCGAGGTGTTCGGCAAGGAGATCACCGACCCGGCCTACCTCGTCGCCGAGATCGGCAACACATGGGTGCTGGTGCTGGGCGCGCTGACCTTCGCCATCGCCACCATGGGCGTCAACATCGTCGCCAACTTCGTCTCACCGGCGTACGACCTGGCCAACGTCTGGCCGCAGAAGATCACCTTCAAGGTCGGCGGCATGATCAGCACGGTCGCGGCCCTGCTCGTCACGCCCTGGAACCTCTTCTCCAACCCGACCGTCGTGAACTACTTCCTCGGCGGCCTCGGCGCCTTCCTCGGCCCGCTGTTCGGCGTGATCATGGTCGACTACTACTGGGTCAAGCGCGGCCGGGTGAACGTCGACGAACTGTTCGACGCCACGCCCGGCTCCCGCTACCACTACCGCAAGGGCGTCAACCCGAAGGCACTGTGGGCGTTCCTGCCGGCGGCCGGTGTCGCGGCCGTCCTCGCGCTGGTGAAGACCTTCAGCGACGCCGCCCCGTACTCCTGGTTCATCGGCACGGCCCTCGCGGCCGGGCTGTACGCGGCGCTGTGCCGCAGCGAACGTGCCGCCGAGCGCCCCGCCGTGGAGGTCTGAGAGACGTGCGGATCGTCGTCACCAACTGCAACACCACGCAGGAGATGACCGAGGAGATCGTACGAGGTGCCCGGGCCGCCGCAGGCCCGGGCACCGCCGTGACCGGGCTGACCCCGGCCTGGGGGCCACAGTCCGCGGAGGGCTGGCTCGACAGCTACCTGTCCGCCGCGGCCGTCCTGGACACGCTGCGCACGTACGACGGACCGCCGTACGACGCCGTCGTCATGGCCGGCTTCGGAGAGCACGGGCGCGAGGGCGTCCGGGAACTGGTGGACGTACCGGTCGTCGACATCACCGAGGCGGCCGCGCATCTGGCCTGTCTGCTGGGCCGCCGCTACGGCGTCGTCACCACGCTGGAAAGGTCCGTCGGCCAGATCGAGGACAGCCTGGAGACGGCGGGCGTGGCCCGGAACTGCGCCGCGATCGTCGGCACGGGCCTGAACGTGCTCGACCTCGGCGACGACGAGCGCACCGAGACGGCGTTCCTGGCCGCCGCCGAGCGGGCGTGCGCGGCAGGTGCCGAGGTACTGGTGCTGGGCTGCGCCGGGATGACGGGGCTGCAGCGGCTGGTGGGGGAGAAGCTGGGCCTGCCGGTCGTCGACGGGGTCGCCGCCGCGGTCAAACTGGCGGAATCGCTGGTGGCGCTGGGGCTGACGACGAGCCGCGCGGGGAGCTACGCCGAGCCGCTGGCGAAACGGAGGGTGTGGGGGCGGCCCGCACGGGACTAGGTGTCGCGGGGGTCATGCCGCGTCAGGCCGGGCCGTCGTCGAGTGTGACGTCGTCGCGATGTGCCCCGTAGAACGCCACCTGGCGGGTCATGACCTCCCGCATCGACGTGCCGCGCGGGATGCCGTAGACCGTGCCGGGGAAGTCCAGCGCCTCCTGCACCTGCCACAGTTCGTCGTGCTCGCCGGGGGCGAAGAGCCGGGCCCGGGGCGCCCCCGCCGCGATCCAGCCGATGGGCAGGACGGTGCCGGGCGGCAGCACGGAGTTGACGTGCAGCACGCTGTGGATCCGCAGTTCGGATCCGGCGCTCGCGACGGCGCCCGGGAAGACGCAGGCGCCGGTGGCGACGAAGACCTCGTCCTCCAGCGTCGCCCCGTTGACATGGGCGTGCGGGCCGACGAGCACGGCGTCACCGATCACCGCGGGGTGCCGGGCCCGTCCCCGCACCAGGGCGTTCTCCATGACGACGACGTCCGAGCCCACCCGCACCTCCCCGTCCTCGGCGGTGAGCACGGCCCCGTGCAGCACCCGGCTGCGCTCACCGAGGACGACGGCCCCGCACAGGACGGCCGTCGGGGCGACGTACGCGGACTCGGGGACGACGGGGCGCCGCCCGCGGTGCTCGATCAACATGGCGTTCTCCTCAGGCCTCAGGCCGGCGGCTCGCCGGGCACGACCGCTGTCGCCGTAATCTCCACCAGCTGTCCCGTGTACCCGAGGCACGCCACGCCGATGAGCGTCGACGAGTGCGGCCCGGTACTGAGCCCGGACGCCTCGACGACCTCCCAGACGGACGACAGCACGGCCGGCTCACCGCTCACGACGTACACGTCGGTCGCCACGACGTGCGCCAGGTCGCTGCCGACGGCCCGCAGTTGCTCGCGCAGGTTGTCGATCACCTGGTCGGCCTGCCGCACGGGATCCCCGGGGCCGACGAGCTCGCCGGCGGCGTCCAGCGGCACGGACCCGGCGAGGAAAGCGAGCCGCGTGCCGGCCTCCACGACGGAGGCGTGGGAGTAGGTGGGCGGCGGAAACAGGCTCGGGACAGTGACTCGCTGGATCACGGGGGTCTCCGATCTACCGGTGACGGATCTACCGGTGGCGGTCGAGGGCAACCCACCGATCATGCGAGGTTCAGCCCCGCGGCCGCACCCGTATTTCGGTTGCGCCCTCACCCGAGCGCTCCCCTACGCTTTCCGGGCATCACCCGCCGGCCCAGGAGCGACGCCCGTGCCCACCCGCCCGGACCAGACCTTCCTCGACACCACCGCCGACCGCCTCGCCGCCCTCCCCGCCGTCGAGGCCGTCACCCTCGGCGGCTCCCGCGCCCAGGGCACCGAACGCCCGGACAGCGACTGGGACATGGCGATCTACTACCGGGGAGCCTTCGATCCGGAGGACCTGCGGGCCGTCGGCTGGGAGGGCGAGGTCTCCGAGCTGGGCGCCTGGGGCGGCGGCGTCTTCAACGGCGGCGCCTGGCTGACCGTCGACGGCCGGCGCGTGGACGTGCACTACCGCGATCTCGACGTCGTCGCACACGAGGTGGCGGAAGCGGAAGAGGGCCGCTTCCGGGTCGAGCCGCTGATGTTCCACCTTGCGGGCATCCCGACGTACCTGCTCGTCGCCGAACTCGCCATCAACAAGGTGCTGCGCGGCGAACTGCCGCGCCCCGCGGCCTACCCCCCGGCCCTGCGCGAGACCGCTCCGGCCCACTGGCACGGCATGGCCACGGCCACCCTCGCGTACGCGAAGGCGGGCCACGCGCCCAAAGGCGCGGTCACCCAGGTCGCGGGCGCGATCGCCCTCGCGGCGACACAGGCGGCGCACGCGGTGCTGGCGGCACGGGGGGAGTGGGTCACCAACGAGAAGGGTCTCGTCGCGCGGGCGGGGCTGCGGGACGTGGACGCGCTCCTGGGCAGCACCCTCACCGGCGCTCCGGACGAGCTCGTGAAGAGGATCACAGACGTGGAGACGCTCCTGAACCAGGCCGTGGCGGCGGCGCGCAGCTGACCGGTAGTCGTACGGCCGTCGCCGATTGCGTTCCTGCCGATTGCGTTCATAAAGAATCCGGCTTTCCCGGACTCCGTCACGTTCCGGCAACCTTTCCTCCAGGAACCCCGCCTACTGTGGGCACCCATACCCCCGCCCCGGCCACCGTCGCCCGAAGGCCCACCCCTGCCCTCGACGAGTCGACAGGAGCCCCGTGTCCCGGTCCCGCCGTGCCTACCTCGCGTTGCCGCCCTGGCTCGCGCACGCCCTGCGCGCCCAGCGGGGGCCGGTGCCCTGGAGCGCGGTGACGCGGGGGGCCCTGTCGGCGGGGCCGCTGCTGCTGGTGGCCGTGCAGGTCGGGCGTACCTCGCTCGGGGTCGTCGCCGCCATCGCCGCCATGCTCGCCGGGATCAACGACCGGCCCGGGAGCCGGCGGGCCTCGGTCAAGCGGATCGGGGTGCCCGCACTGGGCGGTGCCCTGGGGCTGGTGGCCGGGACGTACGCCGGGCAGCAGACCGGCGCGGTCGTGCTGACGGTGATCCTCACGTTCGTCGGACTCGTCGCCGGGAGCATCAGCGCGATCGGGCCGGTCGCCTCCGCCGTGGGGACGCAGTTGCTCGTCGCCTCGGCGATCGGGGCCGGGATGCCCCTGCCGGAGGAGGGGTGGGAGCGTGCGCTCGCCTATGTCGCGGGCGCCGGGTGGCTGATCGTGCTCCGGCTCGTGCTGCCCACGCCCGGCTCCCTCGCCGGGGACTTCCGGTTCGACGGGGAGCGGAAAGCCGTCGCCGCCGTGTACGACGCCGTCGCGGGGCTGCTCGACGCCGTCGGCGGGCCCGAGGCCATGCGCCGCCGGGCCGCGCTCACCGCCGCCCTCGACCACGCGCAGGACGCCCTCGCCGGGCCCCGGCTGCGGCGGTACGCCTCCTCCTCCGCCGAGCGGCGGCTGCACGCGCAGTACGCCGCCGCTCTGCCCCTCGCCGAGGCCGCCACCGCGCTGGCGTGGGCCGGAGAGGCCGTCGCCGAGCGGGCCTCCGAAGGACCACGGCGGCTCGCCGCAGCCGTACGCGGCAACAGTCACACCGGGCCCCTGCCCGCGCCCTCCCGCTCCGCACCCGCCCTGCGCGCCCTCGACGACGCCCTCCTGCACGCGGCCGAGGTGTTCGACCAGGGCAGGGGCGGCGATCTGCACACCCGGCCCCGTACGCCCAGGGACCGGATGCGCGCGCTCTTCGGCAGCGCCGGTCGCGAGTACGGGCTGCGGGTCGCCCTCTGCTTCGGAGCCAGTTCGGCCGTCGCCCAGGCCCTGCACCAGGGCCAGTGGTACGGGCAGCACGAGCACTGGTACTGGCTGCCTGCCACCGCCGTCTTCCTCGTCAAGCCCGACCTGGGGCCGCTCGCCTCGCGGGTCCTGAACCGGGCCGCCGGGACCGTGCTCGGCGCCGTCGTCTTCGCCGGATTCGCCGCCGTCCTGCCCCGGCCCGAAGGGCTCATCGCGCTCGTCGCCCTCAGCGGAGCGCTCATCCCCGTCGCCACCCGGCACTTCGCCGCCCAGACCGCCGTCGTCACCGTCCTCGTCCTCGCCCTGGTCATGGTCGGCGGCGAGCCGCAGGCCTCCATGGGGCGGATCGGCGAGACGCTGCTGGCCTGCGCGATCGTGCTGATCACCGGGCACCTGCCGATGCCCGGACAGCGGGGCGGGGGAGTGCGCGCCCGGCTCGCCGCGGCGAGCGATGCGGCGTACGCCTACCTCACCCACGTACTCGACGAGGCCGACACCCCGCGCATCGGGCCGCCCGGCACGCCCTCCGAGCGCCCAGGCACGCCGTCCGAGCACCCAGGCACGCCCTCTGCACGCTCCGGCACGCCCGCCCAGTGCTCCCGGACTTCCTCCGGGCGCTCCGGCACGCCCTCTGGGCGCTCCCGGACTTCCGCCGAGCGCTCCCGCACTACCTCCGAGCGCCCCTTCACGCCCTCCGCCCCCCGCGCCACCCCCTCCGACCACCGCGCCACCCGCTGGACCCTGCGCCGCGAGGCCTACCGCACGCTCGCCGAGGCTCGGACGGCCATCTCCCTGTCCGCGCACGAACTGCCCGCCCTCGCCCGGCACACCGAGGGCGCGGACGAGGTGGCCGACCTTCTCGAACGCCTCGTCGACACCACCACCGCCTGTGCCGTCCACCTCGACGACACCGGACGGATCGGTCCCGAGCACACCGAGCGCCTCACCACCCTGCTCGGTGAACTCGCCGGACCGGGAGACCGGTTGGGGCTGCGGCTGCCCGGGACGCGCCGCGCCGGATGACCCCTCGGCCGGCCCTCGACCGACCCTCAATCCACCTTTCAACCGGCCCTCAACCGACCCGTATCCACACCGGCGCGTGGTCCGACCCGGGCGCGTCCCGCCGCTCCGAGGGGTCGGGGCCGATCGACGGCAGACCGGGCGGGCCGTCGCCGGGCAGGCCCGTGCCCGCCGCCGTCACCCGGTGCACCAGGCGGTGGCTCACCAGCACATGGTCGATCAGTTCGCGGCGCCCGGAGTTGACGCGGGAGTAGCGCTGCCCGGGCGGGATGAGCGGGGCCACGTCCCACAGCCGGGTCGCGTCGCCCCGGTCGGCCTGCTCGTAGCCCGGCGTGCCGATCTCGGAGCCGGGCGGGCCGAGCAGGATCTGGGTGGTCGCGGCCTGCACCTCGTCGTTGAGGTCGCCCAGTACGGCTACGTCCCTGCCCTGTCCGTCGCCGTGCAGGAGTTCGTCCGCGAGGGCGCGCAGGGCCGTCGCCTCGGCGGCCCGCCGGTACAGGGCGTAGGCGCCGTAGCGGGCCCGTTCCCCCTCGTCGCGCGGCTGGAAGCGGTCGTTCGGGTACGACAGCAGCTTCGACTTCAGATGACAGACGGCCACCCGCAGCGGCCCGCCCTCGGTCGCCTCGGCCTGCTCCACCTCCACGGCAAGGAAGCCCCGCCCCGCCCGCGTCACCGCCACCCCGGAGTCGTCCACCTGCACGGGCCGCAGCTCCGCCGGGAAGGCCGTCGTGTCGGCCAGCACCGTCATGGCCGTACGGCTCAGGAACCCGACCCGTATGCCCCGGCCGTCCGGATGCCCGGACAGGGCGAGATGCCAGTCGTCGTCGAGCATCCCGGCCAGGTCCTCCAGCGCCTCGGGGTCCCCGACCTCCTGCACGCCGAGCAGCGTCGGGTCGAGTTCCGTGATCACGGCGGCGAGCGCGGCGAGTTTGGCCTGGTACGCGGCCTCGTCCTTCGGGCCGTACGGGCCGCCGGGCCGGTAGAGGTTCTCCAGGTTCCAGGTGCCGAGGAGCATGCCGGGCTCCTTTCAGAAGCCGACAGGTCGGTCGTACGTTGGCGCGATGACGCCTTCCGCCGCGGGCAGTCCCGCCGACCTCATCATCAGCGCATGTACCGTCCTCGTGCACGACGATCAAGAGCGCATCGGGTTCGAGGAGGACGCCGCGATCGTCGTACGGAACGGTGTCGTCGAGGCCGTGACGACCACCGCCGCGGTCGCGGACCTGCCCGCCGCCGAGCGCCTCGACGCCCGGGGCCAGGTCGCCCTGCCCGGTCTGATCAACTGTCACACGCACGCGCCGATGGTCGCCCTGCGCGGTCTCGCCGAGGACCTGCCGACACAGGAGTGGTTCAACGACGTCGTCTGGCCCGTGGAATCCAACCTCACGGGCAAGGACGTCGAGTTGGGGGCGCGGCTCGCCTGCGCCGAGATGATCCGCGCCGGCGTCACGTGCTTCGCCGACCACTACTTCGCCATGGACGCGGTGGCGGACGTGGTCGCGGACTGCGGCATGCGGGCGCTGCTGGGGGAGGCCTACTTCTCCTCCCAGGGCCCCGAAGGCCGGGAGCGGTCACTGGAGTTCGCGCTGCGGTACCGCGGTTTCGCCGACGGCCGCGTCACCACCGCCCTCGCCCCGCACTCCCCTTACACGGTCGATGACACCGACCTCGCCGCCACCGCCCGGCTCGCCGGCGAACACGGCCTGCCCGTGCACCTCCACGCAGCCGAGAACCGCGACCAGACCGAGACCAGCCTCGCCCGCCACGGCGTCACCCCGGTCGAGGTCCTGGAACGCACCGGCGTCCTCGACACGGACGTGCTCCTGGCCCACGGCACCGGCATCGTCGACCGCGACCTGCCCGTCCTGGAACGGGCGGCGGGTCGTACGGCCGTCGCCACCGCGCCCCGCGGCTACCTCAAGTTCGCCTGGCCCGACACCACACCGATCCGCGCCCTGCGCGACATCGGCGTCGACGTCGGACTCGCCACCGACGGCGCCGCCTCCAACAACTCCCTCGACGTGTGGGAGTCGATGGCCCTGACATCCCTGGTCCAGAAGTCCTCCGAGGGCGACCCGCGCTGGCTGACCTCCCGCCAGGCCCTGCACCACGCCACCCTCCAGAGCGCGCGTGCCGTGGGACTGGGGGACAGCGTCGGCGGCATCGCTCCGGGGCGGCGGGCGGACATCGTCCTGGTCGACCTCACCGGGCCGCACACCCAGCCGGTCCACGACCTCGCCGCCACCCTCGTGCACAGCGCCCGCTCCGCCGACGTCCGCACCACGATCGTCGACGGACGGATCCTGATGCGCGACCGGACGCTGCTGACGATCGATGTGCCGGCGGTGGTACGGGAGCTGGAGCAGCGCCTGCCCGCCCTCGTCGACCGCAGCCACGGCCGACGCATCCAGGACTACGACACCTGACCGTCTGGACGGACTGCGACACCTGACCGTCTCGAAGGACCCTGACGAAAGTCCTTCCCTCCCCCGAGATTCCTTCCGGGGCAGCGATGAGTTCCGTCCCTCCCGCCGGTCACCACCCCGGACGGACCGTTGCCACAGGAGGGCCCATGTCGCTTCCGGAGATCGTCTCGCGTGAGGAGTGGCGCGCGGCGCGCGCGGAACTGCTGGTCAAGGAGAAGGCCGCCACCCGCGCGCGGGACGCGCTCAATGCCGAGCGGCGCGAACTGCCCATGGTGGAGGTCGACGAGGAGTACGTGTTCGAGGGCGGGGACGGCAAGGCCACCCTGCTCGACCTGTTCGAGGGCCGGCACCAGCTCGTCGTCTACCACTTCATGTTCGCGCCCGAGTGGGACGCCGGCTGCCGCAGCTGCTCCGCATTCCTGGACCAAGTGGGGCATCTCGCCCATCTCAACGCCCGTGGTACGTCGTTCGCGGCCGTGTCCCGGGCGCCGTACCCGAAGATCCTGCCGTTCAAGGCGCGGATGGGCTGGACGGTGCCCTGGTACTCGTCGTACGGCAGCGACTTCAACCACGACTTCGAGGTGACCCTCACGCGCGAGGGCGAGCTCGTCGAGCGCCCGGGCCTCAGCTGCTTCCTCCGGGACCGCGACCGGATCTTCCACACCTACTCGACGTACGAGCGCGGCCTCGACGGCCTCGGCTCGACCACCAGCCTGCTGGATCTCACCGCACTGGGCCGCCAGGAGGAGTGGGAGGAGCCCAAGGGGCGTGCATCAGCTCTTGGGGCGCCTGCGGGAAGTGAGCGCGTCCGCTATCACGATGAGTACGACGACTGATACGGAAAGTGAAAAGATAGACCAATCGGCTGAGAGTTTGGTCACACTCGGTGGTGAACGAGTGTCAACTACGTCTCAGAACCGTCACTTCGCGAGCCGTTCACCCCATGGTTGGCGTTTAACTCTACGAGTACAGCGCGACATGGAGGTGCAGGGTGAACGGGCGAACGGTGCTCGAGAGCTTTCCCGCCGGTGGGCCGCGTGGCTCCTGGCCGGCGGAGGAGTTCGCGCAGGCGCGGCGTCTGGAGGGCCTGCCTGCCGAGGTCGTCATGGATCTCGCCACGGACATGTTCCTGGTGATCGTGCGCAGCGGGGACGGTGCCGACGCGGCGGCCTGACACGTGCCGTGCCCCGAGGGGGCTCAGCCCGCCTTCGGTGACGGCACCTTCGGGACCGGCGCGACGGGCTGCACCGGCTGCACCGGCTGGACCGTCGTGGATGACGTGGCGAACTGCTCCGCCTGGAGCGCGTACAGCTCGGCGTAGAGACCGCCCGTCGCCAGCAGCTCGTCCGGAGTCCCGGACTCCACGAGCCGGCCCTGGTCCAGGACGTGCACCAGATCCGCGTGCCGTACGGACGCCAGCCGGTGCGTGATCAGGACGACCGTCTGGCCGCTGTCGGCCAGGGCACGGATCCGCTCGAAGACCTCCAGCTCGGCCCGGGCGTCCAGGGCCGCCGTCGGCTCGTCCACGATCAGGATGCGGCCCCTGCGGTAGGCCGCACGGGCGATGCCCAGCCGCTGCCACTGGCCGCCCGACAGTTCGTGCCCGCCGCTGAAGTTGCGGGCGAGCAGGGTGTCCAGCCCGCGCGGCAGGTCCTCGATCACCGTCTCGGCCCCGGCCTCGGCGATCGACGCGGCCAGCCGCTGCTCGCACACCGGCACCGACGTGCGCCCCAGGGCGACGTTCACCCGGGCCGTGAACGGCCACCGCTTGAAGTCCTGCGCCACCATCGCGATCCGCTCGGCCAGCCGGTGCCGGTCGGCGGTCGCCGCGTCCACCCCGTCCCACAGGATCCGCCCCTTCTCCGGGGTGTAGAGCCCGGCGAGCAGCTTGACCAGGGTCGTCTTGCCCGAGCCGTTCTCGCCGACCAGCGCCACGATCCGGCCCAGCGGGAGCGTGAGCGAGACGTCGTCGAGGGCGGGGCGGGCGGAGTCGCCCGGGTAACGGAACGTGACGTTCTCGAAGCGGATCTCGCGCGGGTTCTCCGGCAGCGGCAGGCCGCCCACCGGGATGGCCCGCTGGGCCGCCTCCGTGTACAGCCGTTGCAGGTCGCCGACGAAGAGGGCCTCCTCGTGCAGCGCGTTGACCTCCACCACGAGCGTGTCGAGGCTCTGCGAGCCGGTCCGGATCGCGATCACGGCCGTACCCGCCACCGACAGGGCCATCGCGCCCGCCAGCAGCAGCCCGCCGAGCGTCGCGTACGTCGCCACCGTCGCCAGGCCCGTCCACGCCGCCGCGATCAGGCCGGTACGGGCGGCGAGCCGGGCCAGCCGGGCCTGCTCGGCCTCCGCCGTCTCCGACATCGCGCGGAAGTGCCGCAGCAGGAACGCGCCCACCCCGTGCACCCGGATCTCGGGGGCCGCCTCGGGCTCGATCAGGAGGTTGCCGATCAGCCGGCCCGCCCGGGCGTGCTGCACCCAGGCGTGGAAGGACTCGTAGCGCCGCCGGGCCACGGTCAGCGCGCTCCAGGCGCTCGGCAGGGTCATCGTGACCAGCAGCGGCAGCAGCGCCGGATGCAGCACGGTCAGCACGCCTGCCGCCGCGACCAGCGAGATCATCGCGTTGATCACGCGGGTTCCGTAGGAGATCATCCGGCGCGCGGAGGCGGCGCCGTACTGCGCGGTGTCCAGCAACTTGTGGAAGGCGTGGTCCTCGATCGCGGCCAGTTCGACGGCCGCGGCTCGCTCCAGATACTGCTCGGTCGCCACCCGCTCCACCTTGGGCTCCAGCCGCCCGGTGGCGTAGGTGCTCGCGGCCCGCAGCAGCGCCGCGAGCAGCATCACGACGGCTACGGTGACCAGGGCGGGCAGGGCGCCGCGCAGCCGCTCCTCGATGGCGCCGCCGCCCATCAGCCGGGCCAGCACGCTGTTGACCGCGAGCAGCGCCACCGCCTGCGCCACGCCCCGGCCCGCCTCGGCGGCCAGCACGATCCGCGCGGCGCCCCGGTCGGCCTGCCGGGCGAGCCGCAGACTGGACGCCAGCAAGGACGGCAGCCGGGTGATCATGGCGCGGAAGTTCAGCTCCAGGAACGCGTCGGCGTGCTGGTTCCAGCCCATGTCGTAGCGCAGCGGCCCGCCGAAGAGCAGCCGCTCCGACTCGGACACCTCCGGCGCGGTCCGCTTCTTCGCCACCGTCGACCGACCTCCCTGCTCATGCCCCGCTCGTGGACGAACGGTCACTATGGCGGGGGCGGAGCCCGCCCGGGCAGGGCGCAGCCCGGGGCGCCGGAGGCGCGCGGGCGCACGAATCGGGCGGGGAAGGCATGAGGCGGCGCGGAGTCGCAGGGGTGGTGCCCAGGCCTCGACCGAGCCGTGTCCGGCGGGCTTGTCGGGCCCTGGCGTGGTGAGGGGCTTGTCGAGCCCTGGCGTGGTGAGGGGCTTGTCGGGCCCTGGCGTGGTGACGGGCTTGTCGAGCCCTACGCGGTGACCGGCCGCGACCAGGACGGGGCGGTCCCCGTCACCCGGCACAGGGCCAGATACAGCGGTATCGGCGGGGTGTACGGCAGCGTGCCGTCCGGGCGGTGGATCAGTTCGGGCAATTCGGGGACGTCCGGGACGACCGCGCCGGTGGCGTAGTGCGCCGGGGCCGGCCATTCCAGGGCGTGGTCGGAGTCGGACGGCACCAGCCACCACCAGTGCGTCGCGTCGGCGTACACGCAGCCCGTGCGGGGCAGCCGGGGCATGACCAGCGGGCCGAGACGGGCGGGTACCGCGACCGCGTCGCAGCCGAGCGGGGCGGTCATGCCGTCGGGCACGGGCAGCCGCAGAGCCGGGCCCGTCGTCCGCAGCTCGCGCCGGAGCCGGGCCAGCGTGTCGAGGTTCAGGACGCGGCCACCGCGCCCGGGGCTCATGCAGGCCCTCGCTTTCGGCGTCGCTCCTGCGCCGGGACTTCATGAGCGGGGACTTCCTGAGCGCCCTGCGTACGGCGCGTCCGGCGTGCTCCGTCCCCGTCGCCCGAGTCGCCCGAGTCGTCGGACGGCCCCGGCTTCGGGCGGGTGCCCCAGCCCAGGTCGTTCCGGGGCTCCGCCGGGTCGTGCGGGGTGTCGGCCTTGCGCGGCAGCTCGGCCCAGACCAGCAGCCCGGGGCCGTGCTCATGGGCACCCCAGGCGTCGCAGAGGGCGTCGACGAGAAGCAGTCCCCTCCCGTGCTCCTCCTCGGGCCGGGTGCGGCCGGCCGCATGGGGCTGACCCGGAGCGCAGCCCTCGTCACGCACGGCTATCCGCACCAGGTCGCCGCCGTCGTGCAGCTCGCACACTATGTGGGTGCTCGCCGTGTGCACGATGGCGTTGGTGACCAGTTCGGACACCACCAGGGCCGCGCTGTCGCACGTGTCCTCGCACACCGACCAGCCGGTCAGCCGGGCCCGCGTCAGACGTCTGGCCTGTGCGGGAGACCCCGGATGTGCGGCCAGCTCGAAACGGAACCGGCGCTCGGCAGCGGCCCCCACGGGGCCTGCTTCCGGGCTGGCACCCAGACCGTAAGGGCCTGCGGCGGCGTCTGTTCCTAAGGGCGCGGACGGAATCACGCTTGCCACTATCGCCCCGCCGTGAACACTTGGCAAGTGTCACTCTGAAAATTGCAGAGTGCTGTGTGACGGTCTGGAAGGCCGTGGCACACTGCTCGCAACAGCACCCCGTGCGGCGCCAGTTGAAGCTGTCGAAGTTTTGTTCGGAACATCTGTTCGGGTGGCCGGCTCTTCGAATAGGTCTTCGCATGGCGCCGCCGGACTGTCAGCTTCTTCTGTGGCCGGTCGTCAGAACTCTTGGTGGAGGTGGAGCGTGAGCGAACCGCGGTCCGCTCCGACGGTGGGTCAGGTCGTCCTCGGCCGGCGCCTGCTGGACCTGCGCGAACGCGCGGGGATGAAGCGCGAGGAAGCCGCCCGCATCCTCCGCGTCGCCCCCGCCACGGTCCGCCGTATGGAGATGGCCGAGGTCGCGCTCAAAATCCCCTACCTCCAACTCCTCCTGAAGGCCTACGGAATCTCCGACGAGGAGGCAGACGCCTTCGTCCTGCTGGCCGAGGAAGCGAACAAACCCGGCTGGTGGCAGCGTTTCCACGACATCCTGCCCGGCTGGTTCTCGATGTACGTGAGCCTGGAGGGCGCGGCCGGCGTCATCCGCAGTTACGAGCCCCATTTCGTCCCCGGGCTGTTGCAGACCGAGGACTACGCGCGCGGTGTGCTCCGCTCGGGCGCCGTCGGCCAGACCCGGCCCGAGGACATCGAGCGCCATGTCGCCCTGCGGATGCAGCGCCAGGAACTGCTCACCCGCAAGGACGCGCCCCGGCTGTGGGTCGTGATGGACGAGACCGTGCTGCGGCGCCCGGTCGGCGGCCCGGAGGTGATGCGCGCCCAGATCGACCGGCTGCTCGAGGCCACGGAACTGCCCCATGTGACGTTGCAGGTCGCCCCGTTCGCGACCGGGCCGCACCCGGGCACGTACGGGCCGTTCGTGCTGTTCCGATTTGCCATGCCCGAACTGCCGGACATGGTCTACAGCGAGTACCTGACCGGCGCGGTCTACCTCGACGCGCGCGCCGAGGTGGCGACCCACCTCGAGGTCATGGACCGCATGGCGGCGCAGGCCGCTACGGCACAACGCACGAAGGAGATCCTCAGGGATCTCCGCAAGGAGCTGTGAATGGATCGCATCAAGCCGCGCAAACACGTCTACAACGGCATGCCCGCGCGCGACTTGGGCAGCGAAGGCTGGCACAAGCCGTGGAGCGGCGGGAACGGCGGGAACTGCCTGGAGGCGATGAAGCTCGCCGACGGCCGGATCGCCGTCCGGCAGTCCACCGACCCGGACGGTCCGGCGCTGATCTACACCACCGACGAGATGACGGCCTTCATCGAAGGGGCGAAGGCGGGGGAGGCGGACTTCCTGCTGTCCTGACGCGATTGCCTTTCTGACGCTCGACTTTCTGACGTTCGACTTTTCTGACGCTCGACTTTCTGACTGTGGTGCTGAATTGACCATCCTTTGTGCCTTACGGAGTGCCTCATGACCGGGCAGGACCCCACACCGGCCGTCCAGATCGACACGACCAGACCTCACCCCGCGCGGATGTACGACTGGTACCTCGGCGGCAAGGACAACTACCCGGTCGACGAGGAGATGGGCCGGCAGATGCTCGCCCTCGACCCGAGGGTGCCAGTCATGGCGCGGGTCAACCGCGCGTTCATGCACCGGGCCACGCGCTGGCTGGCCGCGAACGGCGTACGGCAGTTCCTGGACATCGGCACCGGCATCCCGACCGAGCCGAACCTCCACCAGGTCGCCCAGGAGATCGCCCCCGACGCCCGGGTCGTCTACTGCGACAACGACCCCATCGTGCTGGCCCACGCGGCGGCCCTGCTGCGCGGTACGGACGAGGGGGTGACCGAGTACCTCCAGGCCGACGTGCGCGACCCGGACGCCATCCTGGAGGGCGCGAGGAAGGCTCTGGACTTCTCCCGGCCCGTCGCGCTGTCGCTCATCGCGCTGCTGCACTTCGTCTCCGACGACGACGGCGCGCACGACCTGGTCCGCCGGCTGCTCGCCGAACTGCCCTCCGGAAGCCACCTGGTCATCACCCACGCCACGGCCGACTTCACTCCTCAGGAGTCGAAGGCGGCCACCGAGAAGCTCCGCGCCGCCGGCGTCACCCTGGCCCTGCGCTCCCGCAAGGAGTTCACCCGCTTCTTCGACGGCCTCGACCTCGTCGAGCCCGGCGTCGAGGTGCCCCACCGCTGGCACCCCGAACTGGGCGAGCCCGTACCGGGGCAGGACGACGGGGTGATTCCGGGGTACGGGGCGGTCGCGCGCAAGCCGTAGCTCCAGGTGGTCGCGCGCAAGCCGCAGCTCCACGCGGTCGCGCGCGCCGTAGCTCCTCGCGCTTCATGGGCCGGTCACGGCGGCGGCAGTGCACGGCACAGCGCCTCCAGGGCCGGTCCGTACGCGTGCTCGGAGGGCGTCGCGTACCCCACGACGAGGCCGTCGCCCGCCGCCATGTCCGTGTCCGGGTGCCGGAACGCGGCGAGGCCGTCCAGGGCGATGCCCTGCCAGGAGGCTGCCTTGACCGTGGACGCCTCGGTGCCGGGCGGCAGCCGCAGCACCGCGTGCAACCCGGCCGCGATACCGGTGGCCTCGACGTGCGGCGCGTGCTCGGCGAGCGCCGCGACGAGCCGGTCCCGCCGGCCGCGGTAGCGCTGCCGCATCCGCCGTACGTGACGGTCGTAAGCCCCGGAGACGACGAAGTCCGCGAGGCTCAGCTGGTCGAGGACGCTCGCCCACGCTTCCCGGTCCCCCTTGGCGGCCAGGACGGCGTCGACGTACCGCTCCGGGAGCACCATCCAGCCCAGCCGCACCGCCGGCGACAGGCTCTTGCTGACCGAGCCGATGTGGATCACGTGCTCGGGGTCGAGGCCCTGGACCGCGCCGACCGGCTTGCGGTCGTAGCGGAACTCCCCGTCGTAGTCGTCCTCCAGGAGCAGCCCGCCACGCGCGCGTGCCCAGTCGATCACGGCGGACCGGCGCGCGGGGTGCAGCGGCCCCCCGGTCGGGAACTGGTGTGCCGGAGTGAGCAGCACGGCCCGTTCGCGCCCCAACCGGTCGACCCGGGCGCCGTCTTCGTCGAGGGGGAGCGGCACGGTCCGCACCCCGGCCGCCGTGAGGATCTCCCGGTGGAATCCGAGCCCGTACGCCTCCACCGCCAGGGGCCCGCGCAGCACGCCCCCGCCGAACAGCAGCCGCAGCGCGTGCGCGAAGCCGGAGCAGATCACGATCCTGCCCGGCTCGGTGCGCACCCCACGCGCGCGTGCCAGGTACTCCGTGAGTGCCTCCCGCAGTTCGATCCGGCCGGCCGGATCACCCGGGCCGAACACCTCGTTGGGCGCCTGCTGGAGAGCCCTGCGGTAGGAGGCCAGCCACGCGGTGCGCGGGAACGACGAGACGTCCGGCGTGCCCTGCGTCAGGTCGTGCCGGGGTCCACGCGCGCGTGGAGGTGCCTTTCGGGGCACGCGGGCCGGGGGCCGCAACAGCCCGGCACGCTCCGCGACCCGCGTGCCCGAGCCCTGCCGGGCGGTGAGCCAGCCCTCCGCGACGAGTTCCGCATAGGCGTCGGCCACCGTGTTGCGGGCGACGCCGAGATCGGCCGCGAGCGAGCGGTACGGCGGCAGCCGGGTGCCTGGAGCGAGCCGCCCGCCGCGTACGGCCTCCCGCAGGGCCCGGATCAGCGCCGCGCGCCGCCCGCCCGGTCCGGTCAGCTCCAGATGCAGGTCGGACCCGATCCGTTCCGCCGAATTGACCCACGAATCCACCATGAAAATGCACCCTACAGTGGGTCTTTGCGGCCCGTAGGTTGAAGGACATGACGACGCACCCGAGCACGAACAGCACGCAGGTGAAGGCGCCCCGGCTGGAGTTCGCCAAGTCCGCCCCGAAGGCCTTCCGGGCCCTCGTCGCCTTCGACGCCGCCGCCCGCGAGGGCCTCGATCCGGCCCTCGTCGAACTGATCCAGATCCGCGCCTCGCACCTCAACCACTGCGCGTACTGCCTGCACATGCACACCAACGACGCCCGCAAGGCCGGCGAGAGCGAGGACCGGCTGCACATGGTCGCCGTGTGGCGTGAGGCCCGGCACTTCTTCACCGAGCGGGAACAGGCGGCCCTCGCCCTCACGGAGGCGATGACGCTCGTCGCCGACGCGGGTGTCCCCGACGAGGTCTACGCGGAGGCCGCCGCGTTGTTCGACGAGCGCGAACTGGCCCAGGTCCTCGCCCTCATCTGCACGATCAACACCTGGAACCGGGTGGCGCTGTCGACGCGGAAGGTGGCGGGGACGGACGAGCGGTGATCGGCCCGTCGGGGGGGGGAGAGGGGGAGAGGGGGGACCGGACCGGCCGTACGCCTAGACCGTCATGGGCCGGTCGTACGGTCCGATCGGCGCCGGGAGCCTCGAACTGCCCGTCAGATGGCGGTCGACCGCCGCCGCCACGGCCCGCCCCTCGGCGATCGCCCAGACGATGAGCGACTGGCCGCGGGCGGCGTCTCCGGCGGCGAACACGCCGGGCACGTTCGTGGCGAAGCCGGCGTCGCGCGCGATCGTGCCGCGGGGCTCCATGTCCAGCCCCAGCTGGTCGACGAGCCCGTCGTCGCGGTCGGGCCCGGAGAAGCCGAGGGCGAGCAGCACGAGGTCGGCGGGGAGTGTCCGCCCGGTGCCCTCCATCGGGCGGCGCCGCGCGTCCACCTCGACCAGGTGCAGTGACCGCACACGGCCTTCCTCGTCACCGTCGAAGCGCAGCGTGGACGCCGCGAACAGCCGCGCGTCCGCGTCGGCCACCGGGGCCGTCCGCAGGTCCCGGGCCTCCTCGTGCGCGGCGGACAGCCGGTAGACCCGCACCGGGTACGTCGGCCAGGGCTCCCTGTCCTCGTCGCGCTCGGTGTCCGGCAGCGCGTAGATGTCCAGCTGCGTCACGGACGCGGCACCCTCCCGGACGGCCGTGCCCAGACAGTCGGCCCCGGTGTCGCCGCCGCCGACGATGACGACGTGCTTCCCCGCGGCCGACAGCGGGGACGTCTCCAGATCGCCCTCGCGCACCCGGTTGGCCAGCGGGAGGTACTCCATCGCCTGGTGAATGCCCGTCAGCTCCCGCCCCGGCACGTCGAGCTCGCGCCACGCGGTCGCGCCCGTGGCGAGCACCACGGCGTCGTAGCGGGTCCGCAGGTCGTCGGCCCCGATGTCCCGCCCGACCGCCGTCGACGTACGGAACTTGGTCCCCTCGGCCCGCATCTGCTCCAGCCGCCGCTCCAGATGGTGCTTCTCCATCTTGAACGAGGGGATGCCGTACCGCATCAGCCCGCCGAGCCGGTCGTCCCGCTCGTACACGGCGACCGTGTGCCCCGCCCGGGTCAGCTGCTGGGCCGCCGCCAGCCCGGTGGGCCCGGAACCGATCACCGCGACCGTCTTGCCGGACAGCCGCTCCGGCGGCCTCGCCGGTGTGAAGCCCTCCTCCCAGGCACGGTCGGCGATCGCGCACTCGACGTTCTTGATGGTGACGGCCGGCTGGTTGATCGCCAGCACGCATCCCGTCTCGCAGGGCGCCGGGCACAACCGGCCGGTGAACTCCGGGAAGTTGTTCGTGGCGTGCAGCCGGTCGGCGGCCGCCCGCCAGTCCTCCCTCGACACCAGGTCGTTCCACTCGGGGATCAGGTTGCCCAGCGGGCAGGCCTCGTGGCAGAAGGGGATGCCGCAGTCCATGCAGCGGTCGGCCTGCTTGCTGATGATCGGCAGCAGCGCCCCGGGGACGTACACCTCGTCCCAGTCCCGGACCCGCTCGTCGACGGGCCTGCGCGGCCAGTCCTGGCGGGGGGTGGTCATGAAGCCCTTGGGGTCGGCCATGGCCGTCTTCCTTGCGTGCGCGTGTGACAGGCCGTGCGTCGTCGGTCGGCGCTCCTACCGGCCACGATACGTCCGCGGCGGCAGCCCCGCAGAGGGGCGGCCACGCACGCAGGAGGGCGGGACACGGGGCGCGGCCGAGCGCGGCCGGCGCGTCTGCCGGCGCGCTCAGGTGAGTGCCAGCACGTATGCCACCGCCGCCCCCGCCGAGGCGGCCGTGCGGATGTGGTTCCACATCGTCCACTCGCGCACATACACCGGCCAGTACGCGGCCGCCTCCGAGGTGCCCGGCGCGAGCTTCAGCAGCGCGTCGTTGCGCGGCACGTTCGCGACCATGGTGACCCCGAACGAGCCGAACAGGTACAACGCGCTGCCGACCAGCAGCTCCACCGTCCCCTCGTCCGGCCACAGCACGAACGTCACCACGGCGATCACCGCGCACAGCACGGCCGACCCGAGGAACACCGCCATGAAGGGCGGTCTCACCGCGGCCACGTTGATCGCGTTCATCGCGGCGACCCCCTGCGCGGGCGGCACCGTGGCGAGGCCCCGCATGACGAAGGTCGAGAAGCCGCAGAACACCCCGGCCACCAGGCCGGTCCCGAGCACACCCAGCACCGTCAGCACGAAGTACGGTCCGTCGATCATGTCAGCCTCTCCCGCCGTCGAGCCGGGATCCTGCCCCGGCGCCGCTCCTCACCACAAGTGAATTCCCGTACGAGAACAGTGACCATGGCCGAGTGGCGCGGGGCCATACGCGTACGTCCACGGCCCACCGGTGGCCGGACCACGCGAGGGTCACCCGTCCACCGATCGACCGGCTGACCGATTGACCAGTTGACCGGCTGACCGGCCGATCGACCGGCCGGCCGGCCCGGCTCACCCGGTGGAGCCGAGCCGCGCCTCGGTCCATCCCCTCAGCACCGTCTCCACCACCGCCGCGATCCGCCGTCGCGCCTCGTGCCGCGGTACCCCGCTCATCAGCAGCCGGTCGTACGGCGTGTCCAGATGCCGTACGGACGCCACGACCGCCGACGTCACCGCCCCCTCCGTCAGCGCCCGCCCGGCCGCGCTGCGGCCCACCCGCCCGCTGCCCCGCTCCGAGGCGTGCGCGGCGATGTCCCGTGCACGGTCGGCCGGACAGCCGGGAAACAGCCGCTGTATCTCCGCCGCGAACGCCTCGGCGAACCGGGCGTCCTGGGCCGCCCGCCGCCGCGCGTCCCGCACCCGGCGCCGCCGTCGCGCCTCGGCGTCCGCCAGACACCGCTGCTCGGCCCTGGCGAGTGCCGCCTCCTCGACCAGAACGCCCTGCCGCTCGTAGCGGCTCTTGCGCCGGTTGAACCGCACGACCACCGCCGACAGCGCGCTCTCCTCCCGCGCTCTGCGCGTCAGCGCGGTGTCGCCGCGCGGCAGGAACACCAGATGTGCGAGGTCGGCACAGTCGAGGCAGCGCGGGGTGGCGTCCTCCAGGACGAGCAGCGGCAGCGGCCCTCGCCGGCACTCGGCGCAGTGCCGCCGCTTGAGGGGCTGGAAGACGAGCAGTCCGGTGGGGGTGCGGGGCGGGAGTGTCGCGTGCGGGGCCATACGGCGGTCCGGGACCATAGGGGGTTCCTTCCCGCCGACGGCGGCGCGCACCGCGTCCGCCGGGGAGACCTCGGCGGCCTCGGCGCCTCCGCTTCTGCCGCGTCCTTCCCGGTGTCCGTGGCGTTCGCCGGCCTGACACGTCCTGCCGCGGCCTGACGCATCATGGGCCGTGTGCGACTCGAAGCGATCACCTGGGACCGGCTCGGCGACACGCTCGCCGAGCGCCTGCTCGACCTGAAGCCCGCCGACGGCAGTCCCTGGCCGCGCATCGCCTTCGACGGCGCCCCGGCCGCCCGCCCGGGAGACCTCGCCCGCCGGGTCTCCGAGGCGCTGCGCATACGCGGCCGCTCCTCGCTCGTCGTGGGCACGGAGGGCTTTCTGCGCCCCGCCTCCGTGCGACTGGAGTACGGCCACCGGGACGTGGAGTCCTACTACAGCGGCTGGTACGACACCAGCGCCCTGTGGCGCGAGGTGTTCGGCCCGCTCGAAGCCGGGGGTGACGGCCGTGTCCTGCCCGATCTGTGGGACCCGGACGCCGACCGGGCCACCCGCAGCCCCTACGTCCAACTCCCGCCCGGCGGCGTGCTGTTGCTGCACGGTCCCTTCCTCCTTCGGCACTGGTTCCCCTTCGACCTGAGCGTCCACGTCCTGCTCTCCCCGGGCGCCCTGCGCCGCCGTACGCCCGAGGCCGAGCACTGGACCCTGCCGGCCTTCGAGCGCTACGAGCAGGAGACCGACCCGGCGGGCACGGCCGACGTCCTGGTACGGGCCGACGATCCGCGCCATCCGGCATGGGGCGGCTGAGTCGCAGCCCTGTCCGCCGGGGGGCTCGGGGGCCGCTGTTCCGTGTGCGGGCGCCGGGTGACGCGGCGAGAATGAAGGGCGCCGGGACTCGCGGTGCCTCCCGCGCCGCGCCGGCCGTCCGGCACCGGGAGGTACTCCATGACCACCGCCGGAGACATCATGCACCGCGGCGCCCAGTGGATCCCCGCTCACGAAACCCTCGACCGCGCGGCCCAGCTCATGCGCGAACTGAACGTCGGCGCCCTGCCCATCAGCGACGAGAACGAGCGGCTCTGCGGCATCCTCACCGACCGCGATATCGTCGTCGGCTGCGTCGCCATGGGCCACGACCCCGCCGAGGTCACCGCGGGGGAGATGGCCAAGGGCACGCCTCGCTGGATCGACGCGGACGCCGACGTCGGCGAGGTGCTCCACGAGATGCAGGAGCACCAGATCCGCAGGCTGCCCGTCATCCAGGACAAGCGCCTGGTCGGCATGATCAGCGAGTCCGACCTGGCCCGGCATCTGGCGGGCGACCAGATCGCCTCCTGGGCCGAGAGCGTCTACGCCAGGAGCACCCCGCGCTGAGCGCGCCTCACCCCGCCACGACCCCGCAGGTCACGGCCCTCGTCACAGCCAGCCGCTGCGCCGGAACCCCCGGTACAGCGACAGGCACGCGATGGATATGACGCCGATGACCATGGGGTAGCCGTATCGCCAGTGCAGCTCCGGCATGTGGTCGAAGTTCATGCCGTACACCCCGCAGACCATCGTCGGCACGGCCACGATCGCGGCCCACGCCGTGATCTTGCGCATGTCCTCGTTCTGCGCGACCGTGACCTGCGCGAGGTGCGCCTGGAGGATGGAGTTGAGCAGTTCGTCGAAGGAGGCGATCTGCTCCTTCGCCCGCAGCAGGTGGTCCGAGACATCGCGGAAGTAGGCCTGTATCTCCGGGTCGACCGCCCGGATCGGCCGGGTGGCGAGATCCTCCAGCGGGCGGCTGAGCGGCACCACCGCCCGCTTCAGCTCCAGGAGTTCACGCTTGAGCTGGTAGATGCGCCCCGGGTCGGCCCGCGCGCCGGTCTCCGCGAACACGTCCGCCTCGACCTGGTCGATGTCCTCGTGCACCGAGTCCGTGACGGTCAGGTAGTCGTCCACCACGTGGTCCGCGATCGCGTGCAGCACCGCGGACGGGCCCTTGGCCAGCTGGTCGGGGTCGGACTCCAGCTCTTCGCGCAGCGGGCCCAGCGAGCCGTGCCGGCCGTGCCGCACCGTGATCACGAAGTCCTTGCCGACGAAGACCATGATCTCGCCGGTGTTCACCACCTCGCTGGTGGCCGTGAGTTCCTCGTGCTCGACGTAGCAGACCGTCTTGAACACCGCGAAGAGCGTCTCGCCGTAGCGCTCCAGCTTGGGGCGCTGGTGGGCCTCGACGGCGTCCTCCACGGCCAGGGGGTGCAGGTCGAAGAGCTCGGCGATGCCCGCGAACTCCTGGTCGGTCGGCTCGTGCAGGCCGAGCCAGACGAAGCCCTCGCCCTTCTTGCGCACCCACTCCATGGTGTCCTCGAGATCGCCGCGCGCCTCGGTGCGCGCACCGTCCCGGTAGGTCACGCAGTTCACCACCGAGGAGCCCAGCGGGGAGCGGGCCGGGTGACTCAGGTCGACGCGCGGGCGCCGCCGGGCCAGCCGAGCCACCTTGCGGAGGCCGCCGACCCCGCCGAGGCTCGTGACCTTGCGCAGATTCCCTGCCATGGACATCTGCATCTCCTTGCGTGGAGCTCCTCGCGCCGTCCCGCGCCTTGCCGCGTCAGTCTGCCAGGCGGACGTGAGCTGCGGGTAAGCCTGTGGAAACGGCTCGTTCCGCTTTGTTCCCGGCTGTGGATGACCGACTCCGGGTGCCCTCGCCCCCAGACGTTCGGGGTGTCCTTGTCCTCGAGACTTCGACGCGTGCCGGCGCCGGGCGGTTCTCCGCACCGGAGCGTCGACCATCACGGACAAGTCAGATAAATGGGATGATCGCGGCATGACGCGAACCGACGGGTACCTCCTCGACAACCGGCAGACCGAGGCGGCAGAGCACTTCAGCGCCTTCGCCGCTCTCTTCGACCCCACGACGTTCCGGCATCTCGAAGCGCTCGGCATCGGATCCGGCTGGCGGTGCTGGGAGGTCGGAGCGGGCGGCACCTCCGTGGTGTCCTGGCTGGCGAAGAAGGTCGGCCCGACCGGACGCGTCGTCGCGACCGGCACCGACACCTCACGGCTCGTCCCCGCTGCCCGGCCCCCCGTGGAGGTGCGCGTGCACGACCTCGGCGCCGAGGAGCCGCCGGGGGAGGGCTTCGACCTGGTGCACGCCCGTCTCGCCCTCGTCCACGTGGCCGACCGGGCACGGGCCATGCGGTCCATGGTCCAGGCCCTGCGCCCCGGCGGGCGCATCCTCGTCGAGGACGCCGACCCCGCCCTCCAGCCGCTGCTCTGCCCCGACGAGCACGGCCCCGAGCAGCAGCTCGCGAACCGGCTGCGGCACGGCTTCCGCAGACTGCTCGCCGACCGCGGCACCGAACTCCCCTGCGGCCGCGTCCTCCCGCGGCTGCTCCGGGAGGCGGGCGTGACCCGGGTGCACGCCGACGCCTACTTCCCGGTCGCCTCGCCGGCCTGCGCCGCCCTGGAGTCCGTGACGATCCGCCAGATCCGCGACCAGCTCGTCACCGCCGGCCTCGCCACGGACCAGGACATCGACCGGCATCTCGCGAACGTCACGTCCGGCGCCCTCGATCTGACGACGGCTCCGATGATCTCGGCGTGGGGGCGCAAGCAGTAGTCAGAGGTGGTGCGGCGCGCCGGGTATCAGCCGGGCAGGGGCGGTCGGCCGCCCACCTGTTCCACCGCGCTCGCACCCGCCCGGCAGCCCTCTTCCGCCGCCTCCTCGGGCCCGGCACCCGCGAGCAGGGCGGCGAGGAACGTGCCGGTGAAGGCGTCACCGGCGCCCGTGGTGTCCCGTGGCGTCACCGGTACGGCGGGGACGCGGGCGCACACCTTCCCCGAGCGGGCGACGAGCGCCCCCTCGTGCCCCTGCTTGGCCACCACCAGCGGCACTCGCAGGCTCAGCTCGGCCGCCGCGTCGGCCGCGTCGGTCAGCCCCGTCAGCAGGCATGCCTCGTCCCGGCTGGGCAGCAGCACGTCCACGCCCTCGACGAGCCCGAGGAACCGCCCGGCCCCCAGCTCCCCGAGGAAACCGGCCGACGCGGGGTCGAGACTCACCGGCACGCCACGCGCGCGTGCGCCTTGCAGAGCCACCGTCACCAGGGCGCGACTCGGCTCGGAGAACAACAGATAGCCCGACAGGTGCAGCCGGGCCACGCCGTCGAGCAGCGCGTCCGACCAGTCGGCGGGTTCGAGCCGCAATGACGCGCCGCTGTCGGTGAGGAACGTCCGCTCCGCCGAAGCGCCCGCGTCCACCAGGCAGATCACCGTGCCGGTGGGCGCCCGCGGGTCCACGACGAGCCGCGGGCGCACGCCCTGGGCCACCAGCTCACGCTCGTGCCAGGCCGCGGCATCCGCCCCCACGCGCCCCAGCAGCCGCACCTCCGCCGCGCCCCGGTGTGCGGCCCAGCACGCCACGTTGGCACCCGCCCCGCCCGGCACCGTCCGGATCGAGGCAGCCGTGTCCGTACCGGCGGCGAGCGGCCCCGCATGCCGCGCGACGACGTCCGTGATGACGTCCCCGACGACCAGCAGCGCCCCGCCGCCTGCCGAGGTCCCCGCCCGGCCGGCTCGGCCTGCCGCCCCGCGGTCGGCCCCGGCCCGGGTCATCCCCGCGCCCAGGCCGCCGCGATCCGCGCCGCCAGGCGTACGTTGCCGCGGACCGCCGCCAGATTGGCGCTCAGGGAGGCACCGTCGGTGTGCCGCACGAGGTAGTCGAGCAGGAACGGCGTGACGGCCTGGCCGGTGATTCCCTCCTCCTCACACGCGTGCAGCGCGTCCGTGAGCACGCGCGCGTGCAGCTCCGGATCGAGCTGCTCCTCCTCGGGGACGGGGTTGGCGACGATCAGCGCCGACTCCGGCCCGGCGAGCGCGTCCTGGGCGCGCATGACGCCCGCCACCTCCTCCGGCGTCCGCAGCGTCCAGTCCACCGGATGCCCCGAGTCGGACAGATAGAAGCCGGGGAACCGGTCGGTCCCGTAACCGGCCACCGCGACACCCAGCGTCTCCAGCCGCTGCAAGGTCGCCGGCACATCCAGGATCGACTTCACCCCGGCACACACCACGGTGATCCGCGCCCGCGCCAGCAGCCCCAGATCGGCCGACTCGTCCTGCGTCACCGTCCACTCCCGGTGCACGCCGCCGAGACCGCCCGTCGCGAACACACGCACGCCCGCCAGCGACGCCAGCAGCGCCGTCGCCGACACCGTGGTCGCCCCGCTCACCCCGGAGGACACCGCGAGCGGCAGGTCGCGGTGGCCCAGCTTGCGGATGCCGTCCTCGTTCGCCACCCGCTCCAGCTGCTCCTTGTCCAGCCCGACGTGGGGCCGCCCGTCCAGCACGGCGATCGTCGCGGGCACCGCGCCCTCCTGCCGCACCGCCGTCTCCAGCTCCAGCGCCACCTGGAGGTTGCGCGGCCGCGGCAGCCCGTGGGCGATGATCGTGGACTCCAGGGCCACCACGGGCCGACGCGCGTCGATCGCCTCCCGCACCTCTTCTGACACCACCAGCACCACGCGCCTGCCTCCTGTCGGTCGGTCTTCCCTCATCTCTGGCGGGCGGCGCGCCGGGCCAAACCCTTGCGGGCCGGCGGCGACATCACGAGCCTGGGGTGCATGACGGACAACACGCGACTCGACCACGTCGTCCTCTGGGTGCGCGACCCGCTCGCCGCCGCGGACTTCTACGAGAAGGCCGTCGGCCTGGAAACGCTCAGGCTCACGGAGTTCGCCGCCGGAGAGGTGCCGTTCCCCTCCGTACGCGTCAACGACGAGACCATCCTCGACCTCATGCCGCTGACCTTCGCGGAACGGATGACGATGCTGCCCGGCGCCGCCGACAGCGCGGGGCACCCCGTCAACCACGTCTGTCTGTCTCTGCCCCGGGGCGACTTCGACGCCCTTCTCAGCCGCCTGGAGGAACGCTCCGTACCGGTGTCGGACCTCTCGTACGACTCCTTCGGGGCCCGGGGCAAGGCCACGCGCAGCTTCTACTTCCGCGACCCGGACGGCAACGTCTTCGAGGCGCGGCACTACGACTGACCAGGGCGCAAGGCCTCAGAACAGCGGCTCGGGCAGCACCCCTTCGAGGGCCAGCAGCTTCCGCTTGGTCTCCAGGCCGCCCCCGAAGCCCCCGATTCCGCCGCCGCTCTCGACGACCCGGTGACAGGGCACCACCACCGGCAGCGGGTTGGCGCCCATCGCCGTGCCCACGGCCTGGGCGGCGCCCGGCTGGCCGACCCGCCCGGCCAGATCGCCGTACCCGACGACCGTGCCGTACGGCACTCCGGATGCCAGCTCGCGCAGAACCTCGCGGTTGAAGCCGGAGATCAGCGACCAGTCCAGCGGCAGGTCGAAGGCGCGACGCTCACCCGCGAAGTACGCCTCGACCTGACGTATCGCCTCGGCCAGCAGCGGGGAGCCGGGCGCCTCGGCGGGCTCGGTGCCGAGCCGTGACGCCAGCCGCTCGACGGCCCGGTCCCGCACCGCGTCCGTGGCGTGGAACACGACGTTCACCAGGCCCTCGCGGGTCGCCGCCAGCAGCAGCGGGCCGATGGCGCTGTCGACGACGCCCCACACGACCCGCTGCTCAACCTGCCCATGGCTGTCCATGCGCCCACCGTACGACCCACCACTGACAACGCCGCCCCGGCCGGACGCACCGCCCACGGGCGGCCGGCCTGCCTCACCCGCCCACGGCCTCCCGCACCACGTCCGGCTTGTTCGTGATGATCCCGTCGACCCCGTACCCGGCCGCCCGCCGGGCCCTCGCCGCGCCGTCGACCGTCCAGGTGAGGACCTGCAGCGGCCTGCCGTGCGGCCCGGTGAACGCCTGGACGGAAGAGACGTACGCCGTGGAGAGCGAGCCGTACGGCGGGTTGATCTGGTCGGCGAAACCGGCGTAGAGCGGCAGGGCAGCCACGGGCGGCGTGCCCAGCAGGCCGGTCTTCACAGCGGGCTTCAGCTCGTGCACCCTCCGCACGCTGTCCGCGCTGAAGCTCTGCACGACCAGCCGTCGCGCCACGTGGGACCGGTCCAGCCAGCCCTCGTTGGCCAGGACCTTGAGCGTCTGCCGCTCGATGCCCGGATACAGCTCCGGGTTCTTGATCTCCAGAAGGAGATTCTGGTGATGACGCTCGACGCGGTTCACGAACTGCTCCAGCGTCGGTACGCGCGCGTCCGCGTACGCGGGGCCGAACCAGCCGCCCGCGTCGAGACGGGCGATCTCGGCGGCGGTGAAGTCCTTCACCTTCCAGGGAGCCCGGCCGGGATAGACCTCCTCGACGTCCGTGGTGCGCCGCAGGTTGTCGTCGTGGAGGACGACGAGCTCACCGTCCCTGGTGCGCTGCACGTCGTTCTCCACCCAGCGGATGCCCAGCTCGGCCGCCTTGTCCACGGCGGCCAGCGTGTTCTCGGGCGCGTACGCGGAGGCTCCCCGGTGTGCGATGACCAGCGGCCAGCCGCCGCCGGTTGCGGCCCGCGCAGGGGAGACAGGGAACAGGAGGGCGGCGGTCCCCAGGAGCGCGGTGGTCGAGGCGGCAACAGCGCGCGCGTGCATACGTACTCCTCGCGTCGGGCGATCACGGCATCACAGACAGCTCAACTGTGACAGCAGAGAGTCAACGAAAGAGGGGTACAGGATGGCCACAGGTTGAATGGAGAGGACCCAACTCCGCACACCGGTAGCGCACAACTGGGGCAAGGACGTGTTTCTTTGCCGGAAAGTCGTTCGACCATTCCGGTGGGGGTCATACTCTCTGCGTCAACCCTGACCGCTGCCGCGGTCCTGGGAGGGGGCGCACATCGGGAATTCCGGGTCGCAAAGGGCGGGAAGGGCAGCCGCGCATGCAGGGCACGGTCGACGGATTCAGCTACGGCCTGGTCACACCCCTGGTGGCCTACCTCATGGCCTGCCTCGGAGGCGCCCTCGGCCTGCGCTGCACCACCAGATCCATGCTCGTCGCCCACTCCTGGCGCCCCGGCTGGCTCGCCCTCGGCTCGGCCGCCATCGGCTCCGGCATATGGACCATGCACTTCATCGCGATGATGGGGTTCACGGTCCGCGGGGCCACGATCCACTACGACAAGCCGATGACCTTCGCGAGCCTGGCCGTCGCGATCGTGATGGTGGGCGTCGGGATCTTCATCGTCGGCTACAAGGGAGCCCGCGGAACGGCTCTGTTCACCGGCGGCACCATCACCGGCCTGGGCATCGCGTCGATGCACTACCTCGGCATGGCCAGCATGCACGTGGACGGGAAACTGGAGTACGACACGCTCACCGTCGGCATCTCGGTCGCGATCGCCATGGCCGCCGCCACCGCCGCTCTGTGGGCGGCCGGCCAGGTCAGGGGCCTGCTGTGGAGCGTGGGCGCCAGCCTCGTCATGGGACTCGCCGTCAGTGGCATGCACTACACCGGCATGGCCGGCCTCAGTGTCCACCTGCACGGCACGGCCGAACCCACCGCGGGAGAGTCACCCGCCGCCCTGCTCGCGCCCATGCTGATCGGCCCGCTCGCCTTCCTCCTCCTCGCCGGCGTCGTGGTGATGTTCGACCCGCTGATGGTCATGGGGAAGCCCGCGGTCGTCCCCGTCGAGCACCGGCCCGGCATTCCCGCCCACGTCCACACGCCCCACAACCCGCAGCGCCTGCGGCTCCGCCCCCGCCGCACCGTGGAGCACCGAGGCTCCCGAACCCCGCAGAACCGCTGACCGGAGCCCATTGTCAGTGCGGGGTCGTACGGTGGATCCCATGCGGCCCGTTTCCCAGATCGAACGCACGGTGGCGCCCTTCGAGGTCGTCAGCCCCTACCAGCCGAGCGGCGACCAGCCGACGGCCATCGCCGAGCTCGCCCAGCGCATCCAGGCGGGTGAGAAGGACGTCGTCCTGTTGGGCGCGACCGGCACCGGCAAGTCCGCCACCACCGCGTGGATGATCGAGAAGCTCCAGCGCCCCACGCTCGTGATGGCGCCGAACAAGACGCTGGCGGCCCAGCTGGCGAACGAGTTCCGGGAGCTTCTTCCGAACAACGCCGTCGAATACTTCGTCTCGTACTACGACTACTACCAGCCCGAGGCCTACGTCCCGCAGTCGGACACCTACATCGAGAAGGACTCCTCGATCAACGAGGAGGTCGAGCGCCTGCGCCACTCCGCGACCAACTCGCTGCTCACCCGCCGCGACGTCGTCGTGGTCGCCTCGGTCTCCTGCATCTACGGCCTCGGTACACCGCAGGAGTACGTGGACCGCATGGTCCCCCTCCGCGTCGGCGAGGAGCACGACCGCGACGAGCTGCTGCGCCGCTTCGTGGACATCCAGTACACGCGCAACGACATGGCCTTCAGCCGCGGCACCTTCCGCGTCCGCGGCGACACCATCGAGATCTTCCCGGTCTACGAGGAGCTGGCCGTCCGCATCGAGATGTTCGGCGACGAGATCGAGGCGCTGTCCACGCTGCACCCGGTCACCGGCGAGATCATCAGCGACGACCAGCAGCTCTACGTCTTCCCGGCCTCCCACTACGTCGCAGGGCCCGAGCGCCTGGAGCGGGCCATCAACGACATCGAGAAGGAGCTGGGCGAGCGCCTCGCCGAGCTGGACAAGCAGGGCAAGCTCCTGGAGGCCCAGCGCCTGAGGATGCGCACGACCTACGACATCGAGATGCTCCGCCAGATCGGCTCCTGCTCCGGCGTGGAGAACTACTCGATGCACTTCGACGGCCGCCTGCCCGGCTCCCCGCCCAACACGCTGCTGGACTACTTCCCGGACGACTTCCTCCTCGTCATCGACGAGTCGCACGTCACGGTCCCGCAGATCGGCGCCATGTACGAGGGTGACGCCTCCCGCAAGCGCACGCTCGTCGACCATGGCTTCCGGCTGCCCTCCGCCCTGGACAACCGCCCGCTGAAGTGGGAGGAGTTCCAGGAGCGCATCGGCCAGACGGTCTACCTGTCGGCGACCCCCGGCGCCTACGAGCTCTCCCGCTCGGACGGTGTCGTCGAGCAGATCATCCGCCCCACCGGCCTCATCGACCCGGAAGTCGTCGTCAAGCCCACCGAGGGCCAGATCGACGACCTGGTGCACGAGATCCGGCAGCGCACCGAGAAGGACGAGCGCGTCCTGGTCACCACGCTCACCAAGAAGATGGCCGAGGACCTCACGGACTACTTCCTGGAGCTGGGCATCCAGGTGCGCTACCTGCACAGCGACGTCGACACCCTGCGCCGTGTCGAACTCCTGCGTGAGCTGCGCGCCGGCGAGTACGACGTGCTGGTCGGCATCAACCTCCTGCGGGAGGGCCTCGACCTGCCCGAGGTGTCCCTGGTGGCGATCCTGGACGCCGACAAGGAGGGCTTCCTGCGCTCCGGCACCTCCCTGATCCAGACCATCGGCCGCGCCGCGCGCAACGTCTCCGGTCAGGTCCACATGTACGCGGACAAGATCACCCCGGCGATGGCGAAGGCCATCGACGAGACCAACCGGCGCCGGGAGAAGCAGGTCGCGTACAACAAGGAGCGGGGCATCGACCCCCAGCCCCTCCGCAAGAAGATCAACGACATCGTCGCCCAGATCGCCCGCGAGGACATCGACACCGAGCAGCTGCTCGGCTCGGGCTACCGCAAGGCGAAGAAGGACGGCGGGGGCACCAAGGCGCCCGTGCCGTCCCTGGGCAGGGGCGCCGAGGGCGCCAAGCCGGCCAAGGGCAAGGGCAAGGGCAAGGCCAAGGAGACGGTGCCGACCGACCGCCCCGCGGCCGAACTCAGCGAGCAGATCGAGGAGCTGACCGCACGCATGCGGGCCGCCGCCGCGGACCTCCAGTTCGAGATCGCGGCCCGACTGCGCGACGAGGTCTCCGAGATGAAGAAGGAACTGCGCCAGATGAAGGAGGCGGGCCTGGCCTGACGGCGGACCGCGTACGCGCAGTGTTGCAAGACCGACACAAAGTGCGGACCGGGGTACGGGACTGTCAGTGTCCCTGCGTAGTGTTCTGATCAACCGCGACCGCGCGGCAACAGGGGACGTCCGAGAGGGGATCAGCGCGTGACCGTCAACATGACCAAGGGTCAGGCCATCAGTCTGCAGAAGAACGACGGTGGCAGCCTGACCGCGGTACGCATGGGTCTCGGCTGGCAGGCGGCTCCCCGGCGCGGCCTGTTCGGCTCGCGTACGCGGGAGATCGACCTCGACGCCTCGGCCGTTCTGTTCGCCGACAAGCAGCCGGTCGACGTCGTCTTCTTCCGCCACCTGGTGAGCGACGACGGCTCGGTGCGCCACACCGGTGACAACCTCGTCGGCGGTGTCGGCCAGGGCGGCGACGACGAGGCGATCCTCGTCGACCTCTCGCGCGTCCCGGTCCACATCGACCAGATCGTCTTCACCGTGAACTCCTTCACGGGCCAGACGTTCCAGGAGGTGCAGAACGCGTTCTGCCGCCTGGTCGACGAGACCAACGGCCAGGAGCTCGCCCGCTACACACTGGCCGGCGGCGGCCAGTACACGGCCCAGATCATGGCCAAGGTGCACCGCTCGGGCCCGGGCTGGACGATGACGGCCATCGGCAACCCGGCCAACGGCCGCACCTTCCAGGACCTGATGCCGGCGATCCTGCCCGTCCTCTGAGGCCCGGGGCCAACCGGCCGGGGCGGGGCAGGCGAGCGGCACACGACACCAGACAACGACACGGGGGGAGAAGGCGATGACGGCCGAGCTGGTGCGGGGGCAGAACCACCCGCTCTCCCAGGTCCGACTCGAGATCCGGGTCTCGGCCGGCACGCCGATCGTGGCCGCGGCCGCGCTCAGCGACGACAACGGCCGGATCCAAGGGCCGGAGTGGGTCGCCCACCCGGGCGCGCCCACCCAGCCGGGTCTGGAGGTCTCCCGGCAGGCCGCCGCAGACCATCGCCTCGCCGTGGATCTGGACGCCGTGCCGGAGGCCGTCCACCGGGTCGGCGTGCTGCTCGCCCTGCCCGCCGCCGGGGCGGGCCCGAGCCGTTTCGGCGCCGTGGCCGCCCCGTTCGTCGCCGTCACGGGCCTCGACGGCGTCGAGATCGCCACCTACACCATCACCGGCCTGGAAGCCGAGTCCGCGGTCGTCGCCCTGGAGCTCTACCGCCGGCAGGGCGCCTGGAAGGTGCGTGCCATCGGTCAGGGCTACGCGGGCGGCCTCGCCGAACTCCTCACCGACCAGGGCCTGCCCGAGGCCCGCAGGCTCGCGGCCGGCATCGACGACGCGGTGGCCCAGGGGGTGGCCCGCTCGGTGCAGGCGCCCCTGCCGCGCACGGCGGACGGCGACCGCTCCCGGCAGACGGCCGCCCCGGCCCTCGGCCCGGACCAGAGCGGCACCGCGCCTCAGCCGGACCAGGCACCACCGACACCGCCGTACGGCGGTCAGACACCCGGCGGTCCGGGGCAGCCCACGCCGCAGACGCCGTCGTACCCCGGTGCGGCCCCCGACCCCAACGCCGTCACCCAGCCCTCCACGTCCACCACGGGCGGCCCGATCGACTACAGCCACCCGCGCCGCCAGAACACCGCTCCGCCTCCGCCGCCGCCCACCGCACCCCCGGCCGCACCGGGGCAGCCCGCCCGGCCCGTCGCGGGCGACGCGACCGGCTGGTCCATGGACGAGCGGCTCTACAACCAGGTGTGGGGCATGTTCGAGGACCTGGCCCGCAGCACCGCCGCCTACCGCAGCGCCGTCGACTTCGCCGAGTCCCGCATGGACAAGGAGCTGGAGCAGGTCCTCTCCGACCCGCGCAGCAGGATCGGCGGACAGGGCGACGCCGCCCGCGAGGCTGCCCGCGCCCGGCACGACCAGCTCGTCGCCCAGGCCGGCGAGGCCCTCGACCGGGACCTCGCCCAGCTCGTGGCCGAGGCCGAGGTCGTCGAACCCGCCCTCCCGCCGGCGTACGCCCGCTGGGACAGCCCCGTCTGGCACGCCTACCGCGTATCGATGGAGATGCCCATGGCCCTGCGCCTAGGCGACCTCCATCTCCCCGAAGCCGACCGGATCCGCATCCCGATGCTGGTCAGGCTGCCGCTGGAGCGCGGCCTGTGGATCGACAGCGGCCGGACCGGCTCGTCCGGTGGTTCGTTCGAGGACTCGCACGCCCTGGGGCGTCTCGCCCTGGAGACGGCGGTCGCGCACGCGGCCCGGCTGCTCGCCGTCTACCCGGCGGGGGAGTTCACCGTCCACGTGATCGACCCGGCCGGCTCGGGTGCGCAGCCGCTCGCACCCCTGGTGCAGACCGGGGTGCTCGCGGCCCCGCCCGCGCTCGGCGCCGCAGGAGTGGCGGACGTGCTGAGCCGGCTCACCCAGCGGGTCGACCTGGTGCAGATGGCGGTGCGGGGCGGGGCCGCCGACTCCCTCCCGCCGGGCTTCGACACCTCCCAGCAACTGCTGATCGTCAACGACTTCCCGCACGGCTTCGACGACCGGGCCGTGACCCAGCTGCGCTACCTCGCCGACGAGGGCCCCGCCTTCGGAGTCCATCTGATGATGGTGGCCGACCGCGAGGAGTCGTCGGGGTACGGGCCTTTGCTCGACCCGCTGTGGCGTTCGCTGCTGCGACTGACGCCGGTACCCGACGATCATCTCGCCGACCCGTGGGTCGGTCATGCCTGGACGTACGAGCCCTCGCTCGTGCCGCCGGGCAGCCAGGTCCTCCAGCAGGTGCTCACCCAGGTCGCGGCCGCCCGCACCAAGTATGTGTAAAGCCGTTTGACCAGGGGTTTTGGTCTTTCTTTTGCCAAGCGCTTTACCTTCTCTTGGTGATTGGGTACTGTTGACGGCACGGAGGGGAGTACTCCCTGTCTGCTGCGGCGTACCCGTCAATACGGATCAGGCCAGATCCCGGGGCGTCGGCCCATCCTTGGGTGGAAGAGACCTCCGGCAGCGACGACGCTGACATTTGCCGTTACGACTGCCGGAGGCGCAGTGGATGTTTCCGTGACCCTATGGGTCCTGACGATCGTGGGGCTCGCCGCCCTGATCGCGGTCGACTTCTTCATCGGCCGCAAGCCGCACGACGTATCGATCAAGGAAGCCGGGATCTGGACGGTCGTCTGGATCGTCCTGGCCGCCCTCTTCGGGCTCGGCCTGCTGGTGTTCGGCGGCGGCCAGCCCGCCGGTGAGTTCTTCGCGGGCTTCATCACCGAGAAGTCGCTGAGTGTCGACAACCTCTTCGTCTTCGTCCTGATCATGGCGAAGTTCGCGGTGCCCTCGCAGTACCAGCAGCGCGTCCTGCTGATCGGTGTCCTCATAGCCCTGGTCCTGCGGGCCATCTTCATCGCCGCCGGCGCGGCGATCCTCGCCAGCTTCTCGTGGGTCTTCTACCTGTTCGGCGCCTTCCTGATCTGGACCGCCTGGAAGCTCATCCAGGAGGCCCGGGCGGAAGAGCAGGACGAGGAGTTCGAGGAGAACAAGCTGCTCAAGGCCGTTGAGCGCCGCTTCGGGGTGGCCGACCGCTACCACGGCACCAAGCTGTGGATCCAGGAGAACGGCAAGCGGGTCATGACCCCGATGCTGGTCGTGATGCTCGCCATCGGCTCCACGGACGTGCTGTTCGCGCTCGACTCCATCCCCGCGATCTTCGGCCTGACGCAGGACCCGTACATCGTCTTCACGGCCAACGCGTTCGCCCTGATGGGTCTGCGCCAGCTGTACTTCCTCATCGGCGGCCTGCTGAAGAGGCTGGTCCACCTCAGCTACGGCCTGTCGATCATCCTCGGCTTCATCGGCGTGAAGCTGGTGCTGCACGCGCTGCACGAGTCCGGGGTGCACGTGCCCGAGATCAGCATTCCGGTCTCGCTCGGCGTGATCTGCGCCGTCCTGATCGTCACCACGATCACCAGTCTGCGGGCTTCGAAGAAGCAGGCGGAGGCCGAGGCGGCCCAGGAGCCGAGCGGAGGCGCTTCCAAGGACAGCATCGACGTCTGACCACGTCGGACGCGGGAGCAACCATCACCGGGACCGGTGGTCGGCGAATTGCCGGCCACCGGTCCCGGTGCTTGTTTGTTCTTGAACGCGTTCCCCGGCCCGGGGACGCCGTGTTCGGCTGGAGGTGCCATGAAGTTCGTACAGATCATCGATTTCGAGACCGAGCGCTTCGACGAGATGGAGCGGGTCTTCGAGGAAGCGGGGAGACGCTTCGCCGACCGGCCGGGCGGCCCCAAGCAGCGCATGCTTCTGAAGGACCGCGACAATCCTCGCCGTTATCTGGCGCTGATCGAGTTCGACTCCTACGAGGAGGCCATGCGCAACAGCAACGACCCCGAGACCAGCAGGATGGCGCGGCAACTGGATGAGCTCTGCATCGGCGAGCGGGTGTTCACCAACTGCGACCTCGTGGACCAGCGCGAGCTTGCGTAGCCCCGGGACACGCGTGAAGGGGCCCCGCATGACCGGAGTGCGGGGCCCCTCACGTCTTGGGTCGGCGAACCGTTCGGCTCGCTCGTCACCCTGATGGCCGACGGCGGGGACACCGACTCACGACGGGAGTTCACCCCGAAGCCGGCTTCGCGGCCGCCGCCACCGGCACCGGACGCGTCTCCGGCAACAGCGCGAAGCACCCCAGGCTGAACAGCGCGATCGCCGTCAGATACGCGGCCACACCCCAGGGCACCCGCCCGCCCTGCTCGGCCAGCGCCGTCGCCACGATCGGCGTGAGCGCGCCTCCGATGACCCCGCCGAGGTTGTAACCGACGGCCGCGCCCGTGCAGCGGACCCGCGGCTCGTACAGCTCCGGCAGATACGCGGCGATCACGGCGAACATCGTGATGAAGGCGAGCATCGCCCCGAGGAAGCCGAGGAACATCGGCAGCGGCGCGCCGGTGGCGAGGAGCGCGACCATCGGGAACATCCACAGGGCGGCGGCCGCGCATCCGGCCAGGCACAGGGGACGCCGGCCGTACCGGTCCCCGAGCAGCGCCACCAGCGGCGTGAGCGCGCCCTTCACGACCACGGCGCCCATGATGCAGGTCAGCATGACGCTGCGGCTCACCCCCAGCCGCTCCGTCCCGTAGGCGAGCGACCAGGTCGTCACGGCGTAGAAGATCGCGTAGCCGATCGCGAGCGCCCCGCCGGTCAGCAGCAGAAGCCGCCAGTGGTCGCGCAGGACCTCGACGAGCGGCACACGCGCGTGGTCGTCGATCCCGAGGAAGCTGGGGCTCTCGGTGAGCGACGAGCGCAGCCACAGCCCCACGACGGCCAGTACCCCCGCCGCCCAGAACGGCACCCGCCACCCCCATGAGGCGAACTGCGCCTCGGACAGCGTCGCCGAGAGCCCCAGCACCACACCGTTGGCGAGCAGGAACCCCAGCGCGGGCCCGACCTGCGGAAAGCTCGACCACAGCCCGCGCCGCCCGGCGGGCGCGTGCTCCACCGTCAGCAGCACGGCCCCGCCCCACTCCCCGCCGAGCCCCAGTCCCTGGAGGAAACGCAGCACCAGGAGCAGCAGCGGAGCGACCACGCCGATCGTCCCGTACGTCGGTACGCAGCCGACCGCGACCGTGGAGGCACCGGTCAGCAGCAGGGAGGCGACGAGGACCGGCCGCCGCCCGTGCCGGTCCCCGATGTGCCCGAACAGCACCGACCCCAGCGGCCGCGCGATGAAGCCCACGCCGAAGGTCGCGAAGGCGGCCAGCGTCCCCGCCACCGGCGAGAAGGTGGGGAAGAACAGCGGCCCCAGGATCAGGGCCGCCGCGGTGCCGTAGACGAAGAAGTCGTAGAACTCGATGGCCGTGCCGGCGAGCGAGGCGGCCGCGAGGCGCGGCATGGAAGGCGCCCTTACGGAGCGTACGTCGTGCATGCCGCGTCAACTACCCACCGTGACGGCGGGTTACGGGGGCGCGCGGAGGCCCCGGGGGCCCTCAGTACGTGACCGTGATGCGCCGGGCCGGTCCGTCCACGCGCACGGTGCCGCCGTACGGGATCACCAGCTGCGGATCGGTGTGCCCGAAGTCGACGTCGAAGACGATTGTGACGTCGGGGGCGTAGGCCCGCATGGCGTTGAGGACGGCCTCACGCTGTTCGGACGCGTGTCGAGCGGCCTCCTCCGGGCTGTTGGGCCGCTCGAAGGACCAGGTCTTCGGGCGGCCCATCAGGAGGGCCGAGAAACGCTGGAGCAGCCCGCGTTCGCCCATGTTGCGAAGGGTGCAGAAGACCTCCGTGGCGCTCGGCATGTCTTCCGAGGTCTCCAGAAGCAGCACGCCACCGTCGTACACCGACAGATCGCGCGCGATCTCCCGGTCGGCCATCAGCAACCAGCCGACGATCTCCAGGCAGCCGCCCCAACTGCGGCCCTCGACCACCCGGTCGGCGTTGACCCAGGTCCAGCCGGTCCCGGGCCGGGTCTCCGGCTCCGCGTCGAAGGTCGCCGGATCCGCCCAGTCCCGGTCGATGTCACGCCACCGCTCGGCGGGCCGCAGTTCGTAGGGGCCGGGGGTGAACAGGGCGGCGCGCAGGGACTCGGCGGTCTGCGGGTGCATGGCCACCGGGCGGCCCAGCTCGCACATCACACTCGCCCCGTGAAAGGCGACGATGCCGCTGTTGTGGAGGTAGGCGAGCAGGTTCGTGTTGTCGCTCATCCCGAAGAACGGCTTCGGGTTGGCCCGGATCAAATCCCGGTCCAGCAACGGCAGCACAGTGATCTGGTCGTCCCCGCCGATCGACGCGATGACCGCCTTGATGTCCGGGTCGGCGAAGGCCGCGTGGATGTCGTCGGCCCGCTCCTGAGGTGTGGAGCCCATCTTGCGGGTCGCCGGGTACTCGACCGGCTCCAGTCCGTACTCCTTGCGCAGCCGCTCCAGGCCCAGGTCGTAGGGGAGCGGTAACAGACCGGGCAAGCCGGAGGAGGGCGAGAGCACGGCGATGCGGTCACCGGGAGACGGCTTGGGAGGGTAGGAGAGTCTCGTCATGGCGGGAGGCTACGGCCCGGCGGTCCGTCGGCGCACCGTGATAAACCGGGTCCGAGCAGCGGTCCGTCGCGGGCCGCCCGACCCCGAACGGACCGGAGGAACCGTGCCCCGCACCCTGGCCAACGCCCCGATCATGATCCTCAACGGCCCCAACCTGAATCTGCTCGGCCAGCGTCAGCCGGAGATCTACGGCTCCGACACCCTCGCCGACGTCGAGACCCTGTGCGCCAAGGCGGCGGCCGCGCACGGCGGCACGGTCGACTTCCGCCAGTCCAATCACGAGGGCGAGCTGGTGGACTGGATCCACGAGGCGCGGCTGAACCACTGCGGCATCGTGATCAACCCGGGGGCCTACTCGCACACCTCCGTCGCCATCCTGGACGCCCTCAACACCTGTGACGGCATGCCCGTGTTGGAGGTCCACATCTCCAACATCCACAAGCGCGAGTCGTTCCGGCACCACTCCTACGTCTCGCTGCGTGCCGACGGGGTCATCGCGGGGTGCGGGGTGCAGGGGTACGTCTTCGGCGTGGAGCGGGTCGCGGCGCTGGCCGGGACGGGGCACGCCGACGCCTGAGCCGAGCTCCGGCGCCATGCCGCCCGGCCGGGGTCATGACGACAGCTGCGCCGGGGCCGCCGGTCGAGGGCGGGGATCGACAGACCGGCGGCCCATCCGCCCAGGAGCCGTCATCCTGCGCGGGGCTGCTACCAGTTGACTGCGCAACTACGTGGAGGGGGAGCGTACGTACGACACCGGCGTGTGCGAATGATTCACACGGGGCGCGTGCGCGGCCTACTGGTCCCCGGTTTCGTGCGCCCCGCGCGGTCTCTCACCACCCGCGCGCGTGCCACTCCGGCAGCTGCGGGCGTTCCGCGCCCAGCGAGGTGTCGTTGCCGTGCCCCGGGTAGACCCACGTCTCGTCCGGGAGGACGTCGAAGATCTTCGTCTCCACATCGTGGATGAGGCTGGCGAACGCCTTGGGATCCTTGTGGGTGTTGCCCACACCGCCGGGGAAGAGGCAGTCCCCGGTGAACACATGGGGATGCCCGTGAGGGTCGTCGTAGACGAGGGCGATCGAACCGGGCGTGTGCCCGACCAGGTGGCGCGCGGTGAGCTCCACGCGCCCCACGCGGATGGTGTCGCCGTCGTCGACCAGCACGTCGGTCGGCACCGGGATGCCCTCGGCGTCGTCCCGGCCCGCGTACGTGCGGGCGCCGGTCGCCGCCACGACCTCGGCGAGCGCCTGCCAGTGGTCGCCGTGCCGGTGGGTGGTGACGACGGACGCGATGCCGTCGTCACCGATCATGCCGAGCAGGGTCTCCGCCTCGTTCGCGGCGTCGATCAGCAGCTGCTCGTCCGTGGCCCGGCAGCGCAGCAGATAGGCGTTGTTGTTCATCGGACCGACCGCGATCTTGGTGATCATCAGGTCCTTGAGCTCGTGCACGTCGGCAGGTCCGCCGACCGTCACCTGTCCGCTGTACGTCATGAGCGCCAGCCTATAGCGGGGGAGCGGCCCGGGTCCTACAGCGGGGGCAGTGCCGGGAGCGCTCCGCCGTCCACCGTCAGCGCGGCCCCGGTGCGGCGGCCGGCGAGCCAGCCCAGCAGGTCCGCCGGGGCGCCGGTGACGGTCACCTCGGGCCCGTCGTCCGCCTCCCGTCCCGTGCTCCACGCGCGCGTGCCGTCCGTGAGGCGCGTGGGCGGTACGTCGGGATGCCCGGCGAACCGGTCGGCGAGGAAGGCGATCTCCCGTTCCGTGAAGTCCGCCGGCAGATCCTCCAGCTCGTACCCGATCCCCAGGTCCACGTGGTGCAGCTCCACCTCCACCCACCGCCGGAACGGCACTCGCGACGCGGAGTCCGTGACCCCGCCCCGCAACTCCACCGTGCGCGACCAGTCGGCGGGAGCGTCCCCGGCCTCCTGGAACCGGGCCGCACTCTCGCGCAGGTCGACGAGGTGGACGTCGACAGGGCGCGCGGCGTCCCGCTCGATGTCGGCGTCCCGGGCCTCGCCGGAGACGTACATGGGGCGGCCTTCGAGGACGTTCACGAGGGCGTCCGCGTTGCGGGCGAGATGGGCCAGTACATGGCCCCGGGTCCAGCCGGGCAGCCGTGACGGCTGCGTCACAGAGGCGTTGTCCAGTTTGCCGACTGCGATGAGCAGCCGTTCCGTAGCGGTTTGTACAGACGCCAGGTCATGACCGTGATCAATCATGGTGCTGACCCTAGCTCCGCCACACCTTCGGGTGAAGGTGGTGAAGGAGTGCCGGTAATCGAATGCGCGTGCTATAAGGTCGGACGTGACGTCGGGCATGCTGGAAAGCCGGGGTTTGTTGGCAACCCGTGAATCCGCCCGGCGTTGTCAGTGGCTCCCCCTAGTCTGAGAAAGCACGGGGGCCCCGCCCCTGTCACTTCTCTCAAGAAAGGTGCGGACCGGCGTGGCCGACCGTCTCATCGTTCGTGGAGCGCGCGAGCACAATCTCAAGAACGTCTCGCTCGACCTCCCGCGCGACTCGCTCATCGTCTTCACGGGCCTGTCGGGGTCGGGCAAGTCCTCGCTGGCCTTCGACACCATCTTCGCGGAGGGACAGCGGCGCTACGTGGAGTCGCTCTCCTCGTACGCCCGGCAGTTCCTCGGCCAGATGGACAAGCCGGACGTCGACTTCATCGAGGGCCTGTCCCCGGCGGTCTCCATCGACCAGAAGTCGACCTCGCGCAACCCGCGCTCCACGGTCGGCACCATCACCGAGGTCTACGACTATCTGCGTCTGCTCTTCGCGCGCATCGGCAAGCCGCACTGCCCCGAGTGCGGCCGCCCGATCACGCGCCAGTCGCCGCAGGCCATCGTCGACAAGGTCCTGGAGCTGCCGGAGGGCAGCCGCTTCCAGGTGCTGTCGCCGCTGGTGCGCGAGCGCAAGGGCGAGTTCGTCGATCTCTTCGCCGACCTCCAGACCAAGGGCTACTCCCGCGCGCGGGTGGACGGCGAGACCATCCAGCTGTCCAACCCGCCCACGCTGAAGAAGCAGGAGAAGCACACCATCGAGGTGGTCGTCGACCGCCTCACGGTCAAGGAAGGCGCCAAGCGCCGTCTCACCGACTCCGTCGAGACCGCCCTCGGCCTGTCCGGCGGCATGGTCGTGCTCGACTTCGTCGACCTCCCCGAGGACGACCCCGAGCGCGAGCGCATGTACTCGGAGCACCTGTACTGCGCGTACGACGACCTGTCCTTCGAGGAGCTGGAGCCCCGCTCCTTCTCCTTCAACTCGCCCTTCGGCGCCTGCCCGGACTGCTCCGGCATCGGCACGCGCATGGAGGTCGACGCGGAGCTCATCGTCCCGGACCCGGACAAGAGCCTCGACGAGGGTGCCATCCACCCCTGGTCGCACGGCCACACCAAGGACTACTTCGGCCGCCTGATCGGCGCGCTCGCCGACGCCCTGGGCTTCAGGACGGACATCCCCTTCGCGGGCCTCCCGCAGCGCGCCAAGAAGGCCCTCCTGCACGGCCACAAGACCCAGGTCGAGGTCCGCTACCGCAACCGCTACGGGCGCGAGCGCCGGTACACCACGGCCTTCGAGGGCGCCGTCCCGTTCGTCAAGCGCCGGCACAGCGAGGCCGAGAGCGACGCCAGCCGTGAGCGCTTCGAGGGCTACATGCGCGAGGTTCCCTGCCCGACCTGTGAGGGCACGCGCCTGAAGCCGATCGTCCTCGCCGTCACGATCATGGAAAAGTCCATCGCGGAGGTCTCCGCGATGTCGATCAGCGACTGCGCGGACTTCCTGCGGGAGCTGAAGCTCAGCGCCCGCGACAAGAAGATCGCCGAGCGCGTCCTGAAGGAGGTCAACGAGCGGCTGCGGTTCCTCGTCGACGTCGGCCTGGACTACCTCTCCCTGAACCGCGCCGCCGGCACGCTGTCCGGCGGCGAGGCCCAGCGCATCCGCCTGGCCACCCAGATCGGCTCCGGCCTCGTCGGCGTGCTGTACGTCCTCGACGAGCCGTCCATCGGCCTGCACCAGCGCGACAACCACCGGCTGATCGAGACCCTGGTCCGGCTGCGCGACATGGGCAACACGCTCATCGTCGTCGAGCACGACGAGGACACCATCAAGACCGCCGACTGGGTCGTCGACATCGGCCCCGGCGCCGGTGAGCACGGCGGCAAGGTCGTGCACAGCGGCTCCCTGAAGGAACTGCTCGCCAACGAGGAGTCGCAGACCGGTCAGTACCTGTCCGGCAAGAAGGCCATCCCGCTGCCGGACATCCGGCGCCCGATCGACCCGTCCCGGCAGCTCACGGTGCACGGCGCCCGGGAGAACAACCTCCAGGACATCGACGTCTCGTTCCCGCTCGGCGTGTTCACCGCCGTCACCGGCGTGTCCGGCTCCGGCAAGTCGACCCTGGTCAACGACATCCTGTACACCCACCTCGCCCGCGAGCTGAACGGCGCGAGGAACGTGCCAGGGCGGCACACGCGCGTGGACGGCGACGACCTCGTCGACAAGGTCGTACACGTCGACCAGTCGCCCATCGGCCGCACCCCCCGCTCCAACCCGGCCACGTACACCGGCGTCTTCGACCACATCCGCAAGCTGTTCGCCGAGACCACCGAGGCGAAGGTCCGCGGCTACATGCCCGGCCGCTTCTCCTTCAACGTCAAGGGCGGCCGCTGCGAGAACTGCTCGGGCGACGGCACCATCAAGATCGAGATGAACTTCCTCCCGGACGTCTACGTCCCGTGCGAGGTCTGCCACGGCGCCCGGTACAACCGGGAGACCCTGGAGGTCCACTACAAGGGCAAGTCCATCGCCGACGTCCTGAACATGCCGATCGAGGAGGCCACGGAGTTCTTCGAGGCGGTCCCCGCGATCTCCCGCCACATGAAGACCCTCAAGGACGTCGGCCTCGGCTACGTCCGGCTCGGCCAGTCCGCGACCACGCTGTCCGGCGGTGAGGCCCAGCGCGTCAAGCTCGCCAGCGAGCTCCAGCGCCGCTCCACCGGCCGCACGGTCTACGTCCTGGACGAGCCGACCACCGGTCTGCACTTCGAGGACATCAGCAAGCTGCTGACGGTCCTGTCCGGCCTGGTCGACAAGGGCAACACGGTCATCGTCATCGAGCACAACCTCGACGTGATCAAGACCGCCGACTGGATCGTCGACATGGGTCCCGAAGGCGGCGCGGGCGGCGGCCTGGTCGTCGCCGAGGGCACCCCCGAGGAGGTCGCCGGGGTCCCGGCCAGCCACACCGGCAAGTTCCTGCGCGAGGTGCTCGGCGCCGACCGGATCAGCGACGCGTCCTCGGTGAAGGCCCCGCGCAAGACGGCGGCGAAGAAGACCGTCCCGGCACAGACCAGGGCGAAGAAGACCGCCACCACGACGGTCGACAGCACCGCCGCCAAGAAGACAGCCGCGAAGTCCACCAAGGCCGCCGCGAAGAAGACTACGCGGGCGGCCAAGGGCTGACAGCCCCCGCCAACGCGCCGTGCCCCACAAGGAGTTCCCTTGTGGGGCACGGCGCGTCCGCCTGCCGATCAGGCGTTCTTCGGTTCCACGAACTGCATGTCGAGCTGGATCTTCACCACTTCCCCGAGCAGACCGGGAGCGAAGTCGAGCCCGAACTCACTGCGCCGGATCTCACCCGTCGCCTCGAAACCGGCATGCCGGCTGCCGTCCATGGGCACATCGACCAGCCCGCCGAACTCCACGGCGAGCGTCACCGGGCGGGTCACCTCGCCGATGGTCAGCTCGCCCTCCATCGTCCAGTCCTCGCCCGCACCCGACACCCGCGTCGAGCGGTACGTCATCGTCGGGCGCTTCTCCACGTCGAGCAGGTCGGAGGCGCGGACATGCGCGTCCCGGTCGGCGTTGCCGGTGTCGATCGAGGCCAGATCGACGGTGGCGGAGACCCGCACGTCCTCGACGCGCTCCCCGACGAACAGGTCGGCCTCCAGCCGCTCGAAGCGCCCCCGCACCTTGGCGATGCCCAGGTGACGGACGGTGAAGCCGACGGAGGAGTGGAACGGGTCCAGGGCCCAGTGCCCCGGGGCCAGCGGCAGAGCGGTGGCGGAAGCGGTGGTAGCGGTGTCATTCGTCATGACCTCAACCCTGAGGGGTGCGCGGCCCGTGAGGGAGACCGGCCGGAGCCTGGTAGTGGCAGGGACACCCTTCCCGCGCGCCGGGAAGGTACGTTCGGCGGGTGAGCGACAACGAGTTGGGCACGTTCCTGCGCACCTGGCGTGAAGCCGTCAGCCCCGCCGAGGTGGGCCTGCCCACCGGCCCGCGCCGCCGCACCCCGGGCCTGCGGCGGGCCGAACTGGCCACCCTCGCGGGCATCAGCGTCGAGTACCTGACCCGGCTGGAACAGGGGCGCGACCGCCACCCCTCCGCCCAGGTGCTCGGGGCCCTCGCCGACGCCCTGAACCTGTCTCTCGTCGACCGGACGCTGCTGCGCCGCCTCACCAAGGAGGCGGACGGCGGCGACCCGCTGCTCTGTGCGGCGGCCCCGGCGCTCAGCCGCTCGGCCCGCCCCACCGTCCGGTCCGTGCTGGACCGCCTCGAACCGACCCCCGCGCTGGTCGTCAACTGGATCGGCGACGTCCTCGCCCACACCGCGGGATACGAGCGGCTGGCCGGCCCCCTCGGCCTGCTGGACGACGATCCGCCCAACCTGCTCCGCTACCTGTTCACCGACGAGCGGGCCCGCAGCGCCTACCGCGACTGGGACCGGGTGGCCGACGATCTGGTCGCCCAGCTCCGGCACGAGGTCCCGCTGCGGGATCCGTACGTCCTCGAGCTGGCCGACGAGCTGACGGTGACGGCGGGGGCGGACTTCGCCGACCGGTTCGCCGACCTGGCCGTGACGCCGCGGCGGGCGGGCTCCCAGCACATCGAGCACCCGGAGGCCGGATCGCTGCGGCTGCTGCACGAGACGTTCGCTCTGCCCGACGAAGGCCAGCGCGTGATCGTCCACCTGCCCGCGGACGACGCCACGGCCGCCGCCCTGGACCGCCTCAACGGCCGCCGCCCCGGCGCGCTGCGGGCTGTGGCGGAGGCCGGCTGAGCGACGCGCAGGGGACGCGCAGGGGACGAGCAGGAGACGAGCAGGAGACGAGCGGGGGACGCGTTCCCCGCCGTCCGTGCTGATCGCGGGAGGTGTCAGCCCTCCAGCTCGTGCGCGTACGGCGGTTCCGCCCCGGCCCGCGAGCAGGTGATCGCCGCCGCACGGGCCGCGAAGCCCAGCAGTCCGGCCCAGCCGTCGTGCCCCAGCGCGGCCAGCGCCTGCCCGCTGAGGGCGTCGCGTGCCGCGAGCTCGTGCAGCAGCGCCGCGTTCACCGTGTCGCCCGCGCCGATCGTGTCCACGACCTCCACCCGCTCACCCGGCACCGCGTACTCACCGCCGGCGGTGAAGGCGGTCATCCCGTCGCCGCCCCGGGTGATCACGACCGCGGCCGGGCCGGCCGCCAGCCATTCCTGGGGCGTGCCGCCGAGCCACCGGGCGTCCTCCTCGGACAGCTTCAGCAGGGACACCGACGGCAGCCAGCTCTTGAACCGCGCCCGGTAGGCGTCCGCGTCCGGGATCAGCCCGGACCTGATGTTCGGGTCCAGGGCGGTGAACACGCCCTGCGCGGCGGCCGCACGCATCAGCTCCTCGTAGGCGCTCGCCCCCGGCTCCAGCACGAGCGAGCAGGTCCCGAAGGACACGGCCCGGGTGCCGGGCGGCAGCGCGGAGGGCGCCGTGAAGAGCCGGTCCGCCGTACCGTCGACGTAGAAGGAGTACGCCGCCGAACCGTCCGCGCCGACCGTGGCGACGGCGAGGGTCGTGGGCTCGGCGCCACGCTGCACCGACGACACGTCCACCCCGGTCTCCCGCAGCCGGTCCAGCAGGGCCTCCCCGAAGGCGTCGTACGACACCCGGGAGCAGAAGGCGGCCGGCGAGCCGAGACGGCCCAGCGCCACCGCCGTGTTGTACGGGCCGCCGCCGAGCGCCGGCTGGAGTGCCGCCAGGGCACCCGTGCCCCGCGGTACCAGGTCGATCAGTGCCTCACCGGCGACGACGATCATGCGACGGTTCCCTTCTCGGACTGCGCGGACTGCGCGGACTGCTCAGGCTGCTCGAGCCGCAGGGACTGCCCCGGCTCCTCGGGGCAGCCGCACGACGTGCGGTGGACGAAGGTGCAGGGGAGCCGCACGGTCCGGGCGGGCCGGTCCGGCTCGGCGAGACGTTCCAGGAGCACGCGGACGGCCCGGGCGCCGATGTCCCGGCTGGGCTGCGCGATCGCGGTGAGCCGGGGCGCGAACAGATCCGCCCAGGCGAAGTCGTCGAAGCAGCACAGCGCGATGTCGCCGGGCACGGACAGGCCGTGCGCGCGCAGGGCACGCAGCGCCCCGATGGTCATGGCGTTGTTGCCCGTGACCAGCGCGGTGGGCGGCACGGCGAGGGACAGCAGGGCGGCGGTGGCCTGTTCGGCACCGGCCGACTCCGAGTCGCCGTGCACCAGGAGCCGTTCGTCGTAGGGGAGCCCACCGAACGCGAGGCCGGTCCGGTAGCCGGTGATCCGTTCGCTCGTGGTGCTGAGCCCCGGCCGTCCCGCCACCAGCCCGATCCGCCGGTGACCGAGACCGGCGAGATGGGTGACCAGCCGGGACGTCGGTTCGGCGTTGTCGGCGCAGACCTGGTCGAAGCGCGGTCCGCCGTCCGGGGCGTCCACGAGCCGGTCGAGGAACACGGCCGGTACGTCGTGGCGCCCCAGGTAGGCGAGCAGCCCGCGCGGATCCGCGGAGGGCGCGACGATCATGCCGTCCACCCGGCGCTCGTGCAGCAGCTGGACGACCTTGCGCTCGTGCTCCGGGTCGTCGTGCGGATCGGCGATCAGGAGGCTGTAGCCGTGCTCCAGGGCGGCGGCCTCGACGCCCTGGAGGATCTCCGTGAAGTACGGGTTGCTGATCGCCGACACCGCCAGCCCGATGGACCGGGTACGGGCGGTGACCAGGGACCGGGCCAGCGTGTTCGTGGTGTAGCCGAGCTCCTCCACGGCGTCCAGGACCGCCTGGCGGGTGTGCGGCAGCACCGGCCGGGTGCCGTTCAGGACGTGCGAGACGGTCGCGACGGAGACTCCGGCGCTGCGCGCGACGTCGGCCATGGTCGCCATGCTTCTCCCGCCTCCTGTGTCAGGTCCCGGCGGGAACGTATCGCATCCGACGGCATACGTAAACGCTTACGCAAGCGTTTACGTCGACCCCAAGGGCACGAGGCGTAGGGCAGAGGACAGAGGGCAGAGGGCGGAGGGCAGAGGGCAGACGCACGGGGCAGAGGCCAGAAACGAGAGGGCGACCAACCGCAGCCGCCCTCGGTGCCCCTACTCCCAGTCGGCGCCCCTACTCCCAGTCCCAGCCGATCCCCAGGAACCCGGTCCGCACCCGCGGCTCGACCAGGTGCACCGACCGGTGCCGTCCGCTCAGCGCCAGGTCCTGGCAGCCGGTGCGCGGGGCCGCCGCCGAGTGCTGCGCGAAACGGTGACAGCGCACCGGGAGGGCGGCCGCGTCGAAGCACACCTGGAGCGCGTACTGGCCGCCGGGGGAGTCGAAGCCGCGGAGGTACTCGTACGACACACCCGCCGTGCCGTCCTCGACGCCGTAGCGGAACAGGAACGTGTCCCCGGCCCGCAGCCAGGTGTCGAAGAGCAGTTCGGCCGCGAGCACGCCCGTGTCACTGTGCCAACGGACGCGTCCCGTACGGCAGTTCTCCAGCGCGTGCACCCTCATGCGCTCCGGTGCGGCTCCCCGGTCGCCGTGGTGGACGGCCACGAAGCGGTCGACGCCGTCCCGGTGGGCGCGCACGATGTGGTGCGACTCCCGTTCGGCCAGCTCGCGCCGCGCCCCGATGCGCAGCCGCTCGTGGTGTCCGAGGGTGTGCAGACCGCCCTCCGGCGGGCAGTCCAGCTCGGCCAGCAGCTGGTCCAGGACCCCGGAGGCCTCGACGAGGGAGCGGTAGGAGCGGGCTGCGGACCGCTGCCCGGACGGGCCTTCGCCGGGCTCGGCGAGCAGCCGGATCAGCGACTCCTCGGGAAGCTCCAGGATCTCCTCCAGCGCGCGCACGGCCCGCAGCGACTCGGGGCGCTGCGGACGCCTGGCCCCCTGCTGCCAGTAACTCAGGCTGGTGACGCCGACCTTCACCCCGTGGCGGGAGAGATGGTGCTGCACGCGTTGCAGCGGCAGGCCGCGGGCGGCGATCGCGGCACGCAGGGCGACGTGGAAGGGGCCGCCGCGCAGAACCGAGTCCAGTTCCGCGGTGGCGGCGTCCGCGTGCTGTGGGGCGTGCGGCATGCAGGGGCCTCTCTGTGAGTCGGCGACGGCTGGTCAGACCGTTCGCGCGGGGCCGCCCGGGGCCGTCCCGCCGGCGCAGGGGAGGTCTTCACATCCGTACGCCGTCGTTCAGGGGTCCCGAGTTCCCCCGCATTGAAGCGTGTTGACCTGGTCCCGACAACACTTGATGCCGGACAGTGACGTACTCCCGGCCAGGCCCGCCGTCCGGACATGCGACCGCCCGGGGCGCGGTGCCCCGGGCGGTCTGTGCTGACGGCGTCACCGGCCTCCGCCGAAGCCGGCGTGTCCGGCGTCCAGGCGTCCGGCTAGGAACGGTCGCTGCCGCCCCGTTCCTCGACGGCCAGGCGCTTGGCCCGCACTATGTCGGGGTCGCGCGGGTCGAGGGCGTCGTGGAGCGCGAACCGTTCGTCCGCGTACCGACGGGCACGGACGGCCCGCCGGGTCTTCTCGATCCGCATCCGCTTCATCTGCGCAGCCCTCCGACCCGTGGTCCGCCCGTTTCGCACCGAAACGGGCGGTCCGCACCGACTACCTGTGCCCGCACCGGCACGGCTTCCGTCCGCCGGACGTCGCCGTGTCCCGTGGGAAGCCTGCATTCCCGCTCCCGGCGTGCCGTAACCCCGGACGGAGCATGCCGTTGGAAACTGCCCCTCGCCGAGGCCGCGATCGTGCCCCGCCGCCCCGTCGGACTGTCGGTGCCCGCCAGTAGGGTGTGAGACATGGCCGACCCCTCCAGCTACCGCCCCAAACCGGGTGAGATCCCCGACTCGCCGGGGGTCTACAGGTTCCGTGACGAGCACCGCCGGGTGATCTACGTCGGCAAGGCGAAGAGCCTGCGCCAGCGCCTGGCGAACTACTTCCAGGACCTGGCGGGCCTGCACCCGCGCACCCGCTCCATGGTCACCACGGCCGCGTCCGTGGAGTGGACGGTGGTGTCCACGGAGGTCGAGGCGCTCCAGCTGGAGTACTCGTGGATCAAGGAGTACGACCCCCGGTTCAACGTCAAGTACCGCGACGACAAGAGCTACCCGTACCTCGCGGTGACGATGAACGAGGAGTACCCGCGCGTGCAGGTGATGCGCGGTCACAAGAAGAAGGGCGTGCGCTACTTCGGGCCGTACGCGCACGCGTGGGCGATCCGCGACACCGTCGACCTGCTGCTGCGCGTCTTCCCCGTGCGCACCTGCTCGGCCGGCGTCTTCAAGAACGCCGCCCGTACGGGCCGCCCCTGCCTCCTCGGCTACATCGGCAAGTGCTCCGCCCCCTGCGTGGACCGGGTCTCCGCCGAGGAGCACCGCGAACTGGCCGACGAGTTCTGCGACTTCATGACCGGCCGGACGGCCACGTACATCCGCCGCCTGGAGAAGCAGATGGCCGAGGCGGCCGAGGAGATGGAGTACGAGCGGGCGGCCCGGCTGCGCGACGACATCGAGGCCCTGAAGAAGGCCATGGAGAAGAACGCGGTCGTGCTCGCCGACGCGACCGACGCGGACCTGATCGCGGTCGCCGAGGACGAGCTGGAGGCGGCCGTCCAGATCTTCCACGTGCGCGGCGGACGCGTGCGCGGCCAGCGCGGCTGGGTCACGGACAAGGTGGAGGAGATCACCACGGGCGCCCTCGTGGAGCACGCCCTCCAGCAGCTGTACGGCGAGGAGACGGGCGACGCCGTGCCCAAGGAGGTCCTCGTCCCCGCCCTGCCCGACCCCGTGGAGCCCGTCCAGGAGTGGCTCGCCGGGCGGCGCGGCTCGGGCGTGTCCCTGCGCGTCCCGCAGCGCGGCGACAAGAAGGCCCTCATGGAGACGGTGCAGCGCAACGCCCAGCAGGCGCTCGTCCTGCACAAGACCAAGCGCGCCTCCGACCTGACCACGCGCTCGCGTGCCCTGGAGGAGATCTCCGACGCCCTCGGCCTGGACAGCGCCCCGCTGCGGATCGAGTGCTACGACATCTCCCACCTCCAGGGCGACGACGTGGTGGCCTCCATGGTCGTCTTCGAGGACGGCCTGGCCCGCAAGAGCGAGTACCGGCGCTTCCAGATCAAGGGCTTCGCCGGACAGGACGACGTCCGCTCCATGCACGAGGTGATCACCCGCCGTTTCCGCCGCTACCTCGCCGAGAAGGAGAAGACGGGCGAGTGGACCGACGGTGAGGACGGCCAGGACACCCAGGACCGCGAAGGCACCCTCGCCGGCCCGGACCTCGCCGGCGCCCCGAACACCCTCACCGAGGACGACGGCCGCCCCAAGAAGTTCGCCTACCCGCCGCAGCTCGTGGTCGTCGACGGCGGCGCCCCCCAGGTCGCGGCCGCCCAGCGGGCCCTGGACGACCTCGGGATCGACGACATCGCCGTGTGCGGCCTCGCCAAGCGCCTGGAGGAGGTCTGGCTGCCCGGCGACGACGACCCGGTGGTCCTGCCCCGCACCAGCGAGGGCCTGTACCTGCTCCAGCGGGTCCGTGACGAGGCCCACCGCTTCGCGATCAGCTACCAGCGCACCAAACGGTCCAAGCGCTTCCGGTCCAGCCCCCTGGACGACGTCCCCGGACTCGGGGACACGCGCAAGCAGGCACTCCTGAAGCACTTCGGCTCGTTGAAGAAACTGCGATCCGCCACCATCGACCAGATCTGCGAGGTACCCGGCATAGGCCGCAAGACCGCCGAGACCATCGCGGTGGCCCTCGCCCAGGCGGCCCCGGCCGCACCCGCCGTCAACACGGCGACTGGAGAGATCATGGAAGAGGAACCCGGCACCATGGGTTCCAGCGGGGAGCCCGTACGGACGGGCGCCCCGGACGAGCGACGGGGGCAGGAGACATGAATGTGAACGAGCACGACGGGCAAGAAAAGCAAGCCGGAGACGGAGCACAGGTGAGTACGGGCACGCCCAACGACAAGGCCCCGGTCCCCGACGCGGCCATCCCCGAGCTGGTGATCATCTCCGGCATGTCCGGGGCCGGCCGCTCGACGGCCGCGAAGTGTCTGGAGGACCTCGGCTGGTTCGTCGTCGACAACCTGCCGCCCGCGCTGATCCCCACCATGGTGGAGCTCGGCGCCCGCTCCCAGGGCAACGTGGCCCGGATCGCCGTCGTCGTAGACGTCCGCGGCCGCCGCTTCTTCGACAACCTCCGCGAGTCGCTGGCCGACCTGGAGGCGAAGAACGTCACCCGGAGGATCGTCTTCCTGGAGTCCTCCGACGACGCCCTGGTGCGCCGCTTCGAGTCGGTGCGCCGCCCGCACCCCCTCCAGGGCGACGGGCGGATCGTCGACGGCATCGCCGCCGAGCGGGAGCTGCTGCGCGAGCTGCGCGGCGACGCCGACCTGGTGATCGACACCTCCAGCCTCAACGTGCACGAGCTGCGCGCCAAGATGGACGCCCAGTTCGCCGGCGAGGAGGAGCCGGAGCTGCGGGCCACGGTCATGTCCTTCGGCTACAAGTACGGGCTGCCGGTCGACGCCGACCTGGTCGTCGACTGCCGCTTCCTGCCGAACCCGCACTGGGTGCCGGAGCTGCGCCCGTACACGGGCCTCAACGAGGAGGTGTCGGGTTACGTCTTCAACCAGCCCGGTGCCAAGGAGTTCCTCGACCGGTACACGGAGCTCCTCCAGCTCGTGGCCACCGGCTACCGCCGTGAGGGCAAGCGCTACGTGACCATCGCCGTGGGCTGCACGGGCGGCAAGCACCGCTCGGTCGCCATGTCGGAGAAGCTCGCCGCCCGGCTCGCCGCCGAGGGCGTGGAGACGGTGGTCGTACACCGGGACATGGGACGCGAATGACACGACGTACTCCGCGGCTGAGCCGGCTGCGCCGGGTGGTGCCCGACGGCAGCACCGACTCAAGGGGCGGCCGGCCCGCCGAGGCCCGCGGCGGCAGACCCCGCCGCCGGGGCACCCAGCCCAAGGTCGTCGCCCTCGGCGGCGGCATGGGCCTGTCCGCCTCGCTCGCCGCGCTGCGCCGGATCACCGGCGACCTCACCGCCGTCGTCACCGTGGCCGACGACGGCGGCTCCAGCGGCCGGCTGCGCGACGAGCTGGGCGTGCTGCCGCCCGGCGACCTGCGCAAGGCACTGGCCGCGCTGTGCGGTGACGACGACTGGGGCCAGACCTGGGCGCGTGTCATCCAGCACCGCTTCCAGTCCAAGGGCGACCTGCACGAACACGCGGTCGGCAATCTGCTGATCGTCGCCCTGTGGGAACAGCTCGGCGACCACGTCCAGGCCCTCGACCTGGTCGGACGGCTGCTCGGCGCACAGGGCCGCGTGCTGCCCATGTCCGCCGTCCCGCTGGAGCTCCAGGCCCTGGTCAAGGGCCACGACCCGGCCCGCCCGGACGAGGTGGACACGGTCCGCGGCCAGGCCACCGTCGCCCTCACCCCGGGCGAGGTGCAGTCCGTGCAGGTCGTGCCGCAGGACCCGCCGGCCGTGCCCGAGGCGGTCCAGGCCGTCCTGGACGCGGACTGGGTGGTGCTCGGCCCCGGCTCCTGGTTCTCCTCGGTCATCCCGCATCTGCTCGTGCCCGAGCTGCTGGACGCGCTCACGCAGACCAAGGCCCGCCGGGTACTCTCCCTGAACCTCGCCCCGCAGCCCGGAGAAACCGAGGGCTTCTCTCCGCAGCGTCATTTGGAGGTTTTGGGACGACACGCCCCTAAACTCGCCCTGGACGTGGTGCTGGCCGACGAGGCCGCCGTGCCCGACCGCGACTCCCTCACCGATGCCGCCAAGCGCTTCGGGGCCGCGGTCGAGCTGGCGCCGGTGGCCCGGCCCGACGGGACCCCGAGGCATGACCCGGAGCTGTTGGCCGCCGCGTACGACCGTATTTTTCGGATGCATGGAAGGATCGGCCCATGGCGATGACGGCAGCGGTGAAGGACGAGATCTCCCGGCTCCCCGTCACCCGGACCTGCTGCAGAAAGGCGGAGGTCTCCGCCATTCTGCGGTTCGCCGGCGGCCTTCACCTGGTGAGCGGTCGGATTGTGATCGAGGCGGAGCTGGACACGGCGATGGCGGCCCGCCGCCTCAAGCGGGACATCCTGGAGATCTTCGGCCACAGCTCGGAGCTGATCGTGATGGCCCCGGGCGGACTGCGCCGCGGCTCGCGCTACGTGGTGCGTGTCGTCGCGGGCGGTGACCAGCTGGCCCGCCAGACCGGCCTGGTCGACGGGCGGGGCCGCCCGATCCGCGGCCTGCCCCCGCAGGTGGTCTCGGGGGCCACCTGCGACGCCGAGGCCGCCTGGCGGGGCGCCTTCCTGGCGCACGGCTCGCTCACCGAGCCCGGGCGCTCCTGCTCCCTGGAGGTGACCTGCCCCGGCCCCGAGGCCGCGCTCGCCCTGGTCGGCGCCGCCCGGCGCCTCCAGATCCCCGCCAAGGCACGCGAGGTGCGCGGCGTGGACCGGGTCGTCGTCCGCGACGGCGACGCGATCGGCGCCCTGCTCACCCGGCTCGGCGCCCACGAGTCCGTGCTGGCCTGGGAGGAGCGCCGGATGCGCCGCGAGGTGCGGGCCACGGCGAACCGGCTCGCCAACTTCGACGACGCCAACCTGCGCCGCTCGGCCCGCGCGGCCGTCGCCGCCGGTGCCCGTGTGCAGCGCGCGCTGGAGATCCTCGGCGAGGACGTGCCCGAGCACCTCGCCGCGGCCGGCCGGCTGCGCATGGAGCACAAGCAGGCCTCCCTGGAGGAGCTGGGCGCGCTCGCCGACCCGCCGCTGACCAAGGACGCCGTCGCCGGCCGGATCCGCCGCCTGCTGGCCATGGCCGACAAGCGCGCCTCCGACCTGGGCATCCCCGGCACGGACGCCAACCTCTCCGAGGAACTGGCCGACAACCTCGTAGGCTGATCACACAGTCCGTCAAGAAGCCGGTGCCGACCGCCACTTGGGTGGTCGGCACCGGCTTTCGCGTGTCGCTCGGGCACTCTTGACTCGATCATGGACTGTCATGAGCCTGGCATCTGTTCGCTGCTGTGGCGAACCCACGCTAGGGGGGTTCATGAGACGAAGAGCGAGATCGATCCTCGCTGTCGGCGCGCTCCTGATCGGCGGAGCGAGCATCGCACCCATCGCCCAGGCACAACCTGACAGTTCACCCCCGTCCGACCCGGACGAAGTCAAGGTCTTCCGCGCCGACGTCACCCACGAGCAGGTACCCCTGCTGCTCGCGGCCGGCCAGGACGGCCACGAACTCAGTGAGCAGGTGCCCGAGAAGGGAACCGCCACCATCGAGGTCATCCTGACCGACCAGCAGGCGAAGAAGCTGGCGAAGCAGGGCGTCGACCTCACCGAGCACGACCTCTCCACCAAGGCGGAAGCCCGCGTGGAGAACGCCGCCGAGGGCGTGTTCCGCCCGTACGGCGGCAAGGGCGGCATCAAGGAGGAGATCCTCGAGGCCGCGCAGGACCACCCCGGCCTCACCAAGGTCGTCTCCATCGGCAAGACGGTCAGGGGCCAGGACATCCTCGCGCTGAAGTTCACCAAGGGCGCGAAGAAGACGAAGGACGGCTCCAAGCCCTCGGTCCTCTACCTGTCCAACCAGCACGCGCGTGAGTGGATCACGCCGGAGATGACCCGGCGCCTGATGCATCACTACCTGGACAACTACAAGAAGGACCGGCGCGTCAAGAAGATCGTCGACTCCACCGAACTGTGGTTCGTCATCTCGGCCAACCCCGACGGCTACGACCACACCCACAGCGGTGACGCCAACCGCCTGTGGCGCAAGAACCTGCGGGACGTCAACGCCGACGGCGTCATCGGCACCGGCGACGGCGTCGACCTCAACCGCAACTTCGCCTACAAGTGGGGCTACGACGACGAGGGCTCGTCCCCCAACCCCACCAGCGAGACCTACCGCGGCGCCGGACCCAACTCGGAGCCGGAGACCAAGGCCCTGGACGCCTTCCAGAAGCGGATCGGCTTCACGTACGGCATCAACTACCACTCCGCCGCCGAACTGATCCTCTACGGAGTCGGCTGGCAGGTGGCTACGCACACCCCGGACGACGTCGTGTACGAAGCGCTCGCCGGTACGCCCGAGAACCCCGCGATCCCCGGCTACCACCCGCAGGTCTCCTCCGAGCTGTACACCACCAACGGCGAGGCCGACGGCCACGCGGCGAACGTCAACGGCCTGGCGATGTTCACCCCGGAGATGTCGACCTGTCAGACGGCCTCCAACGTCGATCCGGACGACGAGTGGAAGGCGTCCGACTGCCGGTCGATCTTCACCTTCCCGGACGACGAGAAGCTGATCCAGCAGGAGTTCGCCAAGAACGTCCCGTTCGCGCTCTCCGTGGCCGAGTCCGCCGCCCACCCCGACCGGCCGTCCTCGTCGGTCGGGCTGAGCGCCGCCGACTTCACCCCGGCCGCGTTCCCCGTGTCGTACTCCCGCGGCGCCGACCAGGAGGTCTCCGTCGTCGCACGCAAGTCGCTGCGCGACAAGGAGCTGAAGTACCGCGTCAACGGCGGCCGCACCGAGGACATGGCCCTCAAGCCCTGGAAGGGCGGCGAGACCTACGGCGGTGAGGACAACCTCTACTTCGACGAGTACCGGGCGAAGGTCAAGGACGGCGATCCCGGCGACAAGGTCGAGGTGTGGTTCACCGCGGAGACGAAGAACGGCAAGAAGGTCTCCAGCAAGCGCTTCACCTACACCGTCGCCGAACGGCCCAGGGCGGACACCCTCGTCGTCGCCGAGGAGGGCGCGGCCGCCACGCAGGCACGGAAGTACGTGGACGCCCTCAAGGCCAACGGCCGCAAGGCGCTCGTCTGGGACGTCGCCGGGCGCGGCGCGCCGGACGCGCTGGGCGTGCTGGGCCACTTCGACACCGTCGTCCACTACACGGGCGCCGGCGTCCCCGGCAACGCCACCCAGCTCCAGCTGCGCGCCCACCTCAACGAGGGCGGCAGGCTGATCGAAGCCGGCGAGCAGGCCGGCGGCAGCGTCGACCTCGGCGGCGGCACTCTGTCGAACGACTTCAGCCAGTACTACCTGGGCGCCTACAGCCGTACCTCGGCCGCCGGAGCCACCGACTTCACCGGCTCCGGAGAGCTGGGCGGCTTCCAGGGCCCGCTCGCCGCCGCGCCCGGAAACCCCCTCGACAAGGCGGGCCGCTACGGCGTCACCTCCGACGAACTGCCCGCCGACGAGTTCCCGCAGTTCGCGAGCAAGGGCGCCGGACAGTTCGCCGGCGCGGTCAACCCGTACGGCCCGTACGCGGGCTCCTCGATGGCCGCCGCCGTCCACACCGACGACGCCTACAAGCGCCTCACCCGCACCGTGGACCTCACCGGCGTCGCCGCGGCCGACAAGCCGACCCTGCGCACCCAGCTGATGTGGGACACCGAGCCCGGCTACGACAACGTCCTGATCGAGGCCCACACCGCGGGCGCCGACGACTGGACCACCCTGCCGGAGGCGGGCGGCGCCACCAAGGCCGCCGTTCCGGCCGAGTGCGGGGGCGGCTTCTACGTCCGTGAGCACCCCTGGCTGAAGCACTACCTGACCTTGTCGGACGACGGCTGCACCGCGACCGGCAGCACCGGGTCGTGGAACAGCCTCACCGGTTCCTCCGGCGGCTGGCAGCGGGTGGACTTCGACCTGAGCGCGTACGCCGGCAAGACGGTCGAGGTCTCGATCAGCTACGTCACCGACCCGGGCACCGGCGGACACGGCGTCCTCGCCGACGACGCCTCGCTCGTCGTCGGCGGCACGGCGAAGGAGACCGAGGGCTTCGAGACCTCGCTCGGCGCCTGGAAGGCGGCCGGACCGCCCGCGGGCAGCCCGGCCGTCCTGAAGGACTGGACCCGCACCGGGGCCCTGTTCCAGACATACGGCGCGGTCACCACGGACGACACCGTGCTGCTGGGCTTCGGCCTGGAGCACGTCGCCACCGCGGCCGACCGGGCGGCACTGATGAGAAAGGCGCTCGCCTCCCTCGACGTGTGACCCCGACGTGTGACCCCGGAGGCGCTGGGAACTCTCCGTCAACAGGCACCACACCGGGTAGCGAAATCCAGTGATCTGGCTCTCGGTGGCGGGCGGTCCGTACCCCTACTGGCCGGTACGGACCGCCCTGCCGTGTATGGGGCATCTGGATGTCACCACCGCAGCCTCAGGGAGGTAGGGTCGTAGGCGGTCGGGGACATCCCAAACAGAGCTCGCCGGCTCTTCATGGCCGGCGTACCAACGAGGAGATCGGTTCGTGACGATCCGCGTAGGCATCAACGGCTTCGGCCGCATCGGTCGTAACTACTTCCGCGCGCTGCTGGAGCAGGGTGCAGACATCGAGATCGTGGCTGTCAACGACCTGGGTGACACCGCGACCACCGCTCACCTGCTGAAGTACGACACCATCCTCGGCCGCCTCAAGCAGGAGGTCTCGCACACCGAGGACACCATCACCGTCGGCGACAAGACCATCAAGGTCCTCGCCGAGCGCAACCCCGCCGACATCCCGTGGGGCGAGCTGGGCGTCGACATCGTCATCGAGTCGACCGGCATCTTCACCAAGAAGGCCGACGCCGAGAAGCACATCGCCGGCGGCGCCAAGAAGGTCCTCATCTCGGCCCCGGCCAAGGACGAGGACGTCACCATCGTGATGGGCGTCAACCAGGACAGCTACGACCCGGCGAACCACCACGTCATCTCCAACGCCTCCTGCACCACCAACTGTGTGGCGCCGATGGCCAAGGTCCTCGACGAGAACTTCGGCATCGTCAAGGGCCTGATGACGACGGTGCACGCGTACACGAACGACCAGCGCATCCTGGACTTCCCGCACAAGGACCTGCGCCGCGCCCGTGCCGCCGCCGAGAACATCATCCCGACCACCACGGGTGCCGCCAAGGCCACCGCGCTGGTCCTCCCGCAGCTCAAGGGCAAGCTGGACGGCATGGCCATGCGCGTCCCGGTCCCGACCGGCTCGGTCACCGACCTGGTCCTCGAGCTCGGCCGCGAGGTCACCAAGGAAGAGGTCAACGCCGCCTTCCAGAAGGCGGCCGAGGGCGAGCTGAAGGGCATCCTCGAGTACACGGAGGACCCGATCGTCTCGTCCGACATCGTCAACGCCCCGGCGTCCTGCACCTTCGACTCCTCCCTGACCATGGTCCAGGAGGGCAAGAACGTGAAGGTCATCGGCTGGTACGACAACGAGTGGGGCTACTCCAACCGCCTCGTCGACCTGACGGTCTTCGTCGGCAACCAGCTCTGATCCACGGAGCAGGCACGTCCATGTGAGAACAGGGCTCGGGCAGCGCGAGAATGCGCTGTCCGAGCCCTGACTCACGTACAGATCAGAGCTGTTCGATCACGAGCGCTTACGAGCGATCACGAGCTCTTCCAGGAGTCCCCTCATGAAGACGATCGACGAACTCCTCTCCGAAGGGGTGGCCGGCCAGCGGGTCTTCGTCCGCGCCGACCTGAACGTGCCGCTGGACGGCACCACCATCACCGACGACGGCCGGATCCGCGCCGTGGTGCCCACGGTCAAGGCCCTCGCCGACGCGGGCGCAAGGGTGGTCGTCGCCTCGCACCTGGGCCGCCCCAAGGGCGCCCCGGACCCGGCCTTCTCCCTCGCCCCGGCCGCCGCGCGCCTCGGTGAACTCCTCGGCACGGACGTACCGTTCGCCACCGACACGGTCGGCGAGTCCGCCCGGTCCACCGTCGCCGCCCTCACCGACGGCCAGGTCGCGGTCGTCGAGAACCTGCGCTTCAACGCCGGTGAGACCAGCAAGGACGACGCCGAGCGCGGCGCCTTCGCCGACCAGCTCGCCGCCCTCGCGGACCTCTACGTCGGCGACGGCTTCGGGGCCGTGCACCGCAAGCACGCCTCCGTCTACGACCTTCCGGCCCGGCTGCCGCACGCCGCCGGCTACCTCATCGCCAAGGAGGTCGCCGTCCTGAAGAAGCTGACGGACGACCTCCAGCGGCCCTACGTCGTCGCCCTCGGCGGCGCCAAGGTCTCCGACAAGCTCGCCGTCATCGACCAGCTGCTCGGCAGGGCCGACCGCATCCTCATCGGCGGCGGCATGGCCTACACCTTCCTCAAGGCCAAGGGCTACGAGGTCGGCGGTTCCCTCCTCCAGGAGGACCAGATCGCGGCCGTCCAGGAGTACGTCGAGCGGGCCGAGAAGACCGGCGTCGAGCTGGTCGTGCCCGTCGACGCCCTGAGCGCGACCGAGTTCCCGGACCTGAAGACCAAGGCTGCCGCCCACCCCACGACCGTCGCCGCGGACGCCATCCCGGCCGACCAGATGGGCCTCGACATCGGGCCCGAGACCCGCAAGCTGTACGCGTCCAAGCTCGCCGACGCCGCCACCGTCTTCTGGAACGGGCCCATGGGCGTCTTCGAGCACCCCGACTACGCCGAGGGCACCAAGGCGGTCGCCCAGGCCCTCGTCGAATCCAAGGGCTTCACCGTGGTCGGCGGCGGAGACTCCGCCGCCGCCGTGCGCACCCTCGGCTTCGACGAGACGGCATTCGGCCACATCTCGACCGGTGGCGGCGCCTCCCTCGAATACCTCGAGGGCAAGACGCTCCCCGGCCTCGCCGCACTGGAGGACTGACCTAGATGAGCACGCGCACGCCGCTGATGGCGGGCAACTGGAAGATGAACCTCAACCACCTCGAGGCCATCGCCCACGTCCAGAAACTCGCCTTCGCCCTGGCCGACAAGGACTACGAGGCCGTCGAGGTCGCCGTCCTGCCGCCCTTCACCGACCTGCGCTCCGTACAGACCCTGGTCGACGGCGACAAGCTCAAGATCAAGTACGGCGCCCAGGACATCTCCGCACACGACGGCGGTGCCTACACCGGCGAGATCTCCGGCCCCATGCTGGCCAAGCTGAAGTGCACGTTCGTCGCCATCGGCCACAGCGAGCGCCGCCAGTACCACGCCGAGACCGACGAGCTGGTGAACGCCAAGGTCAAGGCCGCCTACAAGCACGGCCTGACCCCCATCCTGTGCGTCGGCGAGGAGCTGGAGGTCCGCGAGGCGGGCAACCACGTCTCCCACACCCTCGCCCAGGTCGAGGGCGGTCTGAAGGACCTCCCCGCCGAGCAGGCCGAGACCGTCGTGATCGCCTACGAGCCCGTCTGGGCCATCGGCACCGGCAAGGTCTGCGGCGCCGAGGACGCCCAGGAGGTCTGCGCGGCGATCCGCGGCAAGATCGCGGAGCTGTACTCGCAGGACGTCGCCGACAAGGTCCGCATCCAGTACGGCGGCTCCGTGAAGTCGGGCAACGTCGCCGAGATCATGGCCCAGGCCGACATCGACGGCGCCCTGGTCGGCGGCGCCTCGCTGGACGCCGACGAGTTCGTCAAGATCGTGCGCTTCCGCGACCAGTGAGTATGCGGTAGGCGCGATCCGTCGTACCCTTGCGGGGTCCAGCACTGTGCTGGACCCCGCGTCGTCCATCCGAATCCGAGGAAGTTGGTCCAGCCGTGGTTTTGGGGTTCTCGATCGCCCTGATCGTCTTCAGCCTGCTGATGATGCTGCTGGTGCTGATGCACAAGGGCAAGGGCGGCGGTCTCTCCGACATGTTCGGTGGCGGCATGCAGTCCTCCGTCGGCGGCTCCTCGGTCGCCGAACGCAACCTCGACCGGATCACCGTCGTGGTCGGTCTGCTCTGGTTCGCGTGCATCATCGTGCTCGGCATCCTGATGAAGGTGAACAACTGACCGGCCCGCATCCCGCACGCACTGCGTACGCAGGCAATACGTACGTAACGCCCCATGTTCGGTACGCGCGGCACAGCGCGGCCTATCATGGGGCTTGCGTCTAGGTGTGAGGGTTGTAACTCCAATCACTGGACGCGCGTTGGGCCTTACGTAGACTGAGGCGCTCGCAGCGAAGCGGAACGCCGACTCGCTTCGCGGCACCATCACGCAGGGAGTTACGACCGTGGCAAGTGGCAACGCGATCCGGGGAAGCCGGGTCGGGGCGGGGCCGATGGGCGAGGCCGAGCGCGGCGAGTCCGCGCCGCGGCTGCGCATCTCCTTCTGGTGCTCCAACGGACACGAGACCCAGCCGAGCTTCGCCAGCGACGCGCAGGTGCCCGAAACCTGGGACTGTCCCCGCTGCGGATTCCCGGCCGGCCAGGACCGGGACAACCCGCCGGACCCGCCGCGCACCGAGCCCTACAAGACGCACTTGGCGTACGTGCGGGAGCGCCGCAGCGACGCGGACGGCGAGGCGATCCTCGCCGAGGCGCTCGCCAAACTGCGGGGCGAGATCTAGAAGTCGAGACCGGCCGGGCACCAGCGGGTGCCCGGCCGGAGCTGCTTTCCGCACCGGCGGACGGCCGCTCGCGGACCGATTGTCAGTGGTGCCCTCTACGGTTTGTGCATCGGGCGAACCGTGAGGGGGGACAGTGGCGACGGTCGAGGTGGGAAGCGTGCGCGCGCCCGCGTGGCGCGGGGGGTTCGGACGGCTGTGGAGCGCCGCCGTGCTGTCCAGTTTCGGTGACGCGCTGCGTACGGCCGCGCTGCCGCTGCTCGCCGTCACGCTGACCGACGAACCGCTGCTCATCGCCTCCGTCACGGCCTGCGGCTATCTGCCCTGGATCGTCTTCGGCCTGCTCGGCGGGGCCGTCGCCGACCGCGTGGACCAGCGGCGGGCGATGTGGACGGTGGACGCCTTACGTGGGCTGCTGGTCGCCGCCTTCGCGGTGGCCGTCGCTCTCGGTCACGCCACGATCGGCCTGCTCATCGTGCTGGCCTTCGCCCTGACCACCCTCCAGACCCTCTTCGACAACGCCGCCACGGCCCTGCTGCCCGCCCTGGTCGACCGCGGCGCCCTCGGCAGCGCCAACGCCCGGCTGCTGACGGGCCAGCGCATCGCGGGCGGCCTGCTGGGCGGGCCCGTCGTGCCGCTGCTGCTGGCCGCCGGGGCCGCCGTGCCCTTCGCGGCCGACGCCGTGACGTTCCTGGTGGCCGCCGCGCTGGTGGCCTCACTGCCGGCCGCCGAGTCCGACCGCGCGCCGCGACCGTCGGGCAGCACACTGCGCCGCGAGATCGCGGAAGGGTTGCGCACCCTGTGGCGCGACCGCGCCCTGCGCGGCCTGTGCGCCGCGACCGCCCTGTGCAACATCGGCATGGGCGCCCAGCTCGCCCTGCTGGTCGTCCTCGTCACCGACTGGCTCGGCGCGGGCCCCGCGGGATACGCGGCGGCGGGAGCGGCCTTCACGCTCGGCAGTCTGGCCGGGGGAGTGGTCAACGGCCGGCTGGTCGCGCGTCTCGGCCGGCTGCGGTCCGTGCTGCTCGCCGGCTCGGTGCAGACCGCGGCCCTCGTCGTCATGGGCACCGTACGCAGTCTCACCGTGCTCGTGGGCGCGCTCGCCGTCTTCGGGCTCATGGGCATGGTGTGGAACGTCAACACCACGACACTGATGCAGGAGCGCAGCCCCGCCGAGCTCCTGGGCCGGGTCAGCTCGGCCTTCCGCACCCTGGCCTTCGCCGGCGTTCCCCTCGGCGCCCTGCTGGGTGGGGCCGTCGCCACCGCCTGGGGGCCGAACACCCCGCCCCTGCTCACGGCCGCCTTCTTCGTCCTCTCCGTCATCGCGCTGATACCCGCGCTCAACGTGAACGTAGATGTTGTCGAGCCGGGCGACGGCGCCACGGCAGCCGATGTCACGCGCTGCTCCATTAGGTTGGGACCGGCAGCGGGGCAAGGTACGCAGGCAGGACAGGAAAGAAGGCTGAAGCCCGAGATGAACGCAGACGGCCGTACCAGGCTCAACCAGACGCCCGAGTGGACGGCACTGGCCAAGCACCGCGAGGAGCTGGGCGATGTCCAGCTGCGCGAGCTGTTCGCCGCCGACTCCGGCCGCGGCACCGCGTACACCCTCCGGGTCGGCGACCTGTACGTCGACTACTCCAAGCACCTCGTCACCGACGACACCCTGCGGCTGCTGCGCGAACTGGCCGCCGCCACCGACGTGTTCGGGCTGCGGGACGCCATGTTCCGCGGCGAGAAGATCAACACCACGGAGAACCGGGCCGTGCTGCACACCGCGCTGCGAGCGCCGCGGGACTCGGTCGTCGAGGTCGACGGCGAGAACGTGGTGCCGGGCGTGCACGCGGTGCTCGACAAGATGGCCGACTTCGCGAACCGGGTGCGCTCGGGGGAGTGGACGGGGCACACTGGCAAGCGGATCCGCAACGTGGTCAACGTCGGCATCGGCGGCTCCGACCTGGGTCCCGCGATGGCGTACGAGGTACTGCGCGCCTTCACCGACCGCGACCTGACGGTCCGCTTCGTGTCGAACGTGGACGGCGCCGACCTGCACGAGGCGGTGCGGGATCTGGACCCCGCTCAGACGCTGTTCGTCATCGCCTCCAAGACCTTCACCACCATCGAGACGGTCACCAACGCCACGTCCGCGCGCGGCTGGCTGCTGGACGCGCTCGGTGACGACGCCGCCGTCGCCAAGCACTTCGTCGCCCTGTCGACGAACGCCGAGAAGGTCGCCGAGTTCGGTATCGACACGGCCAACATGTTCGAGTTCTGGGACTGGGTCGGTGGCCGTTACTCGTACGACTCCGCGATCGGCCTGTCCCTGATGATCGCGATCGGCCCGGACAACTTCCGGGAGATGCTCGACGGCTTCCGGATCGTCGACGAGCACTTCCGGACCGCGCCCCCGGAGTCCAACGTGCCGCTGCTGCTGGGCCTGCTGGGCATCTGGTACGGCAACTTCCACGACGCCCAGTCGCACGCGGTGCTGCCGTACAGCCACTACCTGTCCAAGTTCACCGCCTATCTCCAGCAGCTCGACATGGAGTCCAACGGCAAGTACGTCGACCGGGACGGGCGTGAGGTGGAGTGGCAGACCGGCCCGGTGGTGTGGGGTACGCCGGGCACCAACGGGCAGCACGCCTACTACCAGCTCATCCACCAGGGCACGAAGCTGATCCCGGCGGACTTCATCGGCTTCGCGCGGCCGGTCGGGGAGCTGGGCGACCGGCTCAAGGCGCAGCACGACCTGCTGATGGCCAACTTCTTCGCGCAGACGCAGGCGCTCGCCTTCGGCAAGACACCGGAGGAGGTGCGGGCCGAGGGTGTGCCGGAGGAGCTGGTGCCGCACAAGACGTTCAAGGGCAACCACCCGACGACCACCATCCTGGCGCCCGAGCTGACGCCGTCCGTCCTCGGCCAGCTGGTCGCCCTCTACGAGCACAAGGTGTTCGTGCAGGGCGCGGTGTGGAACATCGACTCCTTCGACCAGTGGGGCGTGGAGTTGGGCAAGGTCCTCGCCAAGCGGGTCGAACCCGCGCTGACCGAGGGCGCGGAGGTCGAGGGCCTGGACGCGTCCACCAAGGCCCTGGTCGCCACGTACAGGGAGCTGCGCGGCCGGCAGTGACGAGGACCGGGCGGGAGGCGGACGGCAGCGCGTCGTCCGCCCACCGCCCGGTGGCGCGCTGACTCCAACCGCCGCTCGGCGCGCGCTGTTTCCGCCCACTGCCCGGCGGTGTCCCTTCCGCTTCCCGTAGACTCCCCGTCGATCATCACGGCGAGTGCTCGGGGGAGCGCGAAGTGGCACGCACACGCGGAAGTTGGACAGGCGGCACGCTGACGGTCCGGTCCGTCCTGAAGCCCCAGGACGTGGCCCGGGCGGTGTTCCACCCGGCGTGGATACCGCAGCCGCTCGATCCGTCCGTGGAGCGGCTGAAGAAGTTCCGGGTCATCGCCGGGGCCGTCGCGTCCCTCGGTGTCTTCACCTTCGTCGAGGGCGGCTTCGACTTCACGGAGCTGCTGGAGAACGCGATGACGGCCTCCGTCGTCCTGCTCTTCCTCACGCCGCTGACGGTCGGGGCGATGCTCTTCGTATGGCGCCGGGGCGGCACGGTGCGGCAGCTGCGGGTGCCGCTGCTCAACTCCCTGCTGCTGCTCCTGCTGTTCGTCGGATGCGTGGCCGCACTGCTGGGGCTGGTACAGACCGTGAACGGGTCGGCGAACGCGGCTGTGATCATCGGGGTCGGCCTGACGATGATGTGGATGCTCATCTTCACGGCCTACGGGGCGGTGCGGGTCTCCGGCAACTTCTTCGGCACGGCCGCCACGCACCGCTGTCTGCCACCGCTGCTCGCCATGGTGACCAGCTGGCTGGTGGCCGTCCCGGACCTCGTCACCGGTGATCTGCACGGGCTGAGCCTCACCCTGGGCATCGTCTTCATCCTGGGCGCTCCGGTGACGGTCACCGCCATCGCGCTGCTGGAGATGGGGCGGCTCAAGCGGCGGTACGGGATCCGGCTGAAGGCCCATCCGGCGACTCTGGCGCCGGCGCCCGGGCCGGTCCCGCCGATGCCCCCGGGAATGCCCCCGGCCGGGTCGCCGTACCTGCCGCCGCAGGGAAACCCGTACGGCCATCCCTACGCGCCGGGCGGGCAGCACCCGTACGCCCCGCACCCGCACCCGCAGCCGCCGTACAACCCGGGGCACCCGTACGGGGGCTGACCCCGGAGCGGCCGGGACGTCAGGCGACCGCGCTCAGCGTGTCCGCCAGGCGGCGGCGGGCCGCGCGGGCCGCGGGTACGGCGGCCAGGGCGGCCGCGCAGAGTACCGCCGCCGCACCTAGCAGCAGCATCAGCGGGGCGGACGGCCCCTGGGCGATGCCGGCGCCGATACCGCTCGACCGGCCCTGGGCGTCGATCAGCCAGTGGGCGAGCGGCAGGCCCAGGGCGGTGGCGGCGAGCACGGCCGCCAGTGCCGTACAGCCGGTGGCCGTGACCGTGATGGCCGTGATCTGGCGGGGGGACAGGCCGATGGCCTTCAGCGCGAGCAGGTCCCGTTCGCTCTCGCGGACGGTGCCGCCGATCGCGGTCAGCAGCTCGATCAGCCCGATGAGGGCGAGGACGGCGATCAGCCCGGCGATGACGGCGCGCAGCGGGGAGAGCCCGTCGGCGGGGTTGGTGACGGTGTGCACGTCCAGGTGGCCGCGCCCGGCCGTGGCCAGCCGGTCGGCGACCTCCCGGGGGTCGGCACCCGGGTCCAGACGCAGCTCGTAGAGGGTCGGGCGGAGCTCGGGGTCGTTCGCGCGGAGGGTGTCGAGGGACGTCGAGATGACCCGGCCGGCGTTCTCCGGCTCGACGCTGCGGCCCACGATGTGCAGGATCTGCGGCTGGTCCCCGACGGTCATCCGCACCCAGTCGCCGACGCGCACGTCCAGCAGGTCGAGCAGTCCCTGCCCGGCCACGGCCTCGTCGGCGCCGCGGGCGGGGCGGCCCTCGGCGAGGGTGTACGGGTAGGGGTCCTGGCCGGTGCCGAGGCCGCGCAGGGCGATGGTCGCCGTCTGGCCCGGAACCAGGGCGGCCGTCTCCACGCCGGGGTAGGCGGCGGCCACCTCCGGGTCGCGCTCCAGGAGGGCGCGGGTCTGCCGCTCGCTGAGGCCGGCGTCGGCGCGGACGCTGAGGGCGGTCGGCAGGCCGACCTGCTCGGGCGTGCTGTGGAAGCGGTCGATGGTGGTCCACGCGCTCATCGCCACGACGATCAGCAGCAGCGGCAGGGTGAGGCGGGCGACGGTGGCGAGGGACCGGGGGCGGCGGGTGAACGCCTTGTGCCAGCCCAGCACCAGCGCGGGCGGAACCCCTGCCCCGAGGGCACGCCGTGCCAGGTCGGAGAGCTGCCCGGCCCGGGGAGCCGCAGGGCGCAGCCTGAGGACGCGGCGCAGGCCGCTGGTCGGCCGTCCGCCATGCGGAGCCTCCGCGGGCTGTGGTCGCGGGGCTTGGCTCGGTGCCCCGGTCGGCAGCCCGTCAGGTGCGGCCGCCGCTGTGGGCCGCAGCCCGAGGATCCGGCGCAGGCCGTCGGTCAGACGCCTGACAGGCGGTGCGGCAGCGGGCTGGAGGGCTTGGGCTGTTGTTCCGGTCGGCTGCGTGCCAGGTGTAGCCGCCGCAGGGCCCGGTCCGAGGGCTCGGCCCGTGTTCGCCCCGGACAACCGCCCGCCGAGTGCCGCCGCGGGCCGCTGCACCGGGACCGGCGGGACACGGCCCGCTCGCCAGGCGGCCAGGCCGGTGGTCGCGCCGATGAACAGCACCGCGCCCACCGGGATCACGAACAGGGCCACGGTGTGGCCGGGCAGTCCCTGCCACACCCCGACCGCGTCCCCGAGGCGCCCCGGGATCCGGCTGCCCAGGGCCTCGGCCAGCGCGGCGGCGGCCACGGCGCCGAGGAGGGCGTAGGCGAGGTGCTGGAGCAGGAAGATGCGGACCACCTGGCCGGGGGTGAAGCCGATCGCCTTCAGCACGGAGAGATCCCGCAGGTGGCCGCGGATGCGGGTGCCGATCGCCCCGTGCACGGCGAGCCCGGCGGCGACCAGCGCGCCCAGCCCGAACAGGCCCAGCACCTGGCCGAGGAGCCGGTTGTCGCCCTGCGCCTCGGCCCGGGCCTGCTGCCAGGTGGACACCTCCCCGATCGCCCCGGCGCCCAGGACGGTCACGGCGCGCTGGACGACGTAGGACGTGTCGCCGGGATCCGTCAGCCGCAGTCCGATCACCTGGCCGCCGGGGTCCGGCACGGCCGACGGCAGTGCCCACACCAGGCCCGGCTGTTCACCGGGCCGGTAGCGCGGCTCGGCGCTGTCGGCGAGGCCCACGACGGTCAGTTCGCGGGCGGTGCCGGGCACGGTGAGGGTGTCGCCGGGCTCGGCCAGCAGGGCGCGGGCGAGGCGGCTCTCCAGGACCACACCGTTCGGCGTCGCGGGGTCCAGCCAGTGGCCGGAGACCACCGGCGGGCGGCCGACTGACGGCCGCTGCGGGGTGGCGCGCAGCTCCACGGCGGCGCGGCTGCCGCGTGAGGCGACGGTGGTGGCCGCGGTGGGGTAGGGGCCGGCGACGGAGTCGACACCGTCCAGCCCGGCCAGCTTCCCGGTGTCGGCGGCGGTGTCGGTGTGCAGCCACACGTGCGCGCCGTGCGACTGCGTGAACACGCGCTGCCAGGGATTGGTGGCGTACCCGAACAGGGCCGTGGCCAGCAGCAGGGAGGCGACGATGCCCGCGGTGGCGAGGACGAGGAACAGCGCCTCGCCGCGGTGCGTGCGCAGATCGGAGTGCGCCCAGCGCAGGGTGGCTCGCACGGGCCTCAGCCCCTCGGCCCGGACACCGGGCAGCCGTCGTACACCCGCATGTCAGTCCTTCACCCGCATGTCAGTCCCTGAGTTCCAGCACACCGGATATGCCGGCCCGGCGCGGTGGTGTGCCGCCGTCGAGCTCCGCGTCGTCGGCGATCCGGCCGTCGAAGAAGCTGATCACCCGGTCCGCGGCGCTCGCCAGCCGCGCGTCATGGGTGACCAGCAGGATCGTCTGCCCGCGCTGGTGGAAGCGGGTCAGCAGCCGCATCACCTCTCGGGTGCCCTTGCTGTCGAGGCTGCCCGCGGGCTCGTCGGCCAGCAGCAGCGGGGGATGGTTGACCAGCGCCCGGGCCAGGGCGACGCGCTGCTGTTCGCCGCCGGACAGCTCGCCCGGCATGCTGCGCTCCTTGCCCGTCAGGCCCAGCTCGGCCAGCAACTGCTCCCGCTCGGCCCGGGCCCGCTTCGGCGAGGTCCCGGCGAGCAGGGCGGGCAGCTCCACGTTGTCGGCGACGGACAGGTTGGACACGAGGTTGAAGAACTGGAAGACGATCCCGATCCGCTTGCGGCGCTCCACCGCCCAGCGGGCCTCGCTGTAGGTGTCGGTGGACTCGCCGTCGAGCCAGATCCTGCCCGCGTCCGGCCGCTGGAGGCCGCCGAGCAGATGCAGCAGCGTCGATTTCCCGGCGCCGGACGGGCCGGTGATCGCCACGAACTCGCCGGGCCGTACGCACAGGTCGACCCCGCGCACGGCATGGGCGGGCGCGCCCTCGCCGTGGTGCGTCTTCACCAGCCCCTCGGCGCGCAGCACAGGAGCGGGACGGTCGTCGCTCACTCCAGCTCCTCCAGCTCTTCCTGGCACCGCTCCAGCCAGTCGAGATCGGCTTGCAGGTGCAGCATCGCGCCCTCGATCAGCAGGTGGGCGATGCGGTTGTCGCGGTCTTCGGCGGCGGCCAGCTTCGACAGCTGCCGCATGGTGTTCAGGTACTGGCGCCGCTGCTGGTTGATCAGGGAGATCTGGTCGGCGAGACCGCTCTGCGGAGCGAGCGCCAGCTTCATGAAGAACTCGTCCCGTACCCGCGGCTCGTCCTCGGGCTCCTCGAACCAGGCGCGCAGCGCCTCCCGCCCGGCTTCGGTGAGGTGGTAGACCTTTTTGTTGGGCCGGCTGGACTGCGCCACGTCCTCGCCCTCGATCAGTCCCGACTTCTCGAGGCGGCCGAGGGTCACATAGATCTGGCCGACGTTCGGCTGAGGGTACGCGGAGCCCAGCAGTTGCTCAAGGTCCTGCTTGAGCTCGTAGCCGTGGGCGGGTCCGCGGGCGAGGAGGGCCAGGAGGGGCAGGCGCACGCGTGCAGTCCTCCTGTCCGGTCCAATGTGCTCCAGGCCCTAGTATCGCCCATACCTAACAGGTATACATGGCCTCTGTTCCGGGCGAAGGTGCCCGTCGCCGGTGTACAGGGAGGAACCTATGCGGTGGATCCATGCCGCGGGTAGGGGCCTTCTCGTTCTCGTCGTGGTCCTGACCGGTTACGTTGCCGCCGGAGCGCAGGCGGGCGAGCCTGCCGGCGGCGGCCGCGGACCGCTCACCCTGGCCACCGCCGGAGACCTTACCGGCTACCTCGGTCCTCTGCTGGAGGGCTGGAACCGCACCCACCCCGGCGAAAAAGTGACCCTCGTCGAGCTGCCGGACTCCGCCGACGAGACCCAGGCCCAGATGGCCACGGACCTGCGCGACGGCGACCGCAGCCGGTTCGACGTGCTCAACATCGACGTCAACTGGACCTCGGAGTTCGCCGCGGCGGGCTGGATCCGGCCGCTGCCCCGCGACCGCTTCCCGCTGAAGACCTTCCTCCCGCCGGTCGTGGACACGGCGACCTACGACGGACAGCTGTACGCCGTCCCGTACGTCACCAACGCCGGCCTGCTCCTGTACCGCAAGGACGTCCTCGCGAAGGAGGGCGTCAAGCCGCCGCGCACCTGGGCGGAGCTGGAGCGCTACGCGAAGACCATTGCCCCGAAGTACGGCCTCGACGGCTACGCCGGGCAGTTCCTCCCGTACGAGGGCCTCACCGTCAACGCGGCCGAGGCCGTCTACTCGGCGGGCGGCTCGATCCTCGGCGACGAGGGCGAGCGCGTCACCGTCGACTCGGCGGCGGCCCGCGAGGGCATCGGCTTCCTGGCGCGCGGCGTGCGCGAGGGCTGGATCCCGAAGGAGGCGCTGACGTACAAGGAGGAGGAGTCCAAGCAGGCCTTCCAGGACGGCCGGCTGCTCTTCCTGCGGAACTGGCCGTACGCCTACGTCGGCGCCTCCGCCCCCGGCTCGAAGGTCGCCGGCGATGTCGGTGCCGTACCGCTGCCGGGACCGGACGGGCCGGGGACGAGTGTCCTCGGCGGTTCCAACCTGGCCGTCAGCGCGCACGCGAGGCATCCGGACTCGGCCGCCCGCCTGATCGCGTACCTCACCAGCGAGCGCGTCCAGCGCCAGGTCCTCACGCGCGGTGCGCTGCCGCCCGTCCGGGCCGATCTCTACGAGGATCCCGCGCTCATCCGCAGGTTCCCGTACCTGCCGACCCTGCGGGAGAGCGTGCGCACGGCCGAGCCGCGCCCCAAGAGCCCGCGCTACGACCAGGTCAGTCTGGTGGTGCAGGCGGTCGTGCACGACGCGATGGCCGGGCACGAGACGCCCGCGGCGGCGGTGCGCCGACTGGCCCGCGAGCTCGCCGCCATCTCGCGCCGCTAGCGCAGTCGGCGAGCCTTCTACTTACTTGTTAGGTAACGCGGACGTCTCATTTCGCTGAGATATGTCCAGTAAATACCGGATTTCACCACCTCAACTCTGCGGTAGCTTCTGTCTTTTCATTGACACCCTCTCGACACGCCTACTTAACATGCATGCATAACCGCTGCCCTCCTCAGAGACAGGTCGATGGGTTGAACAGGCACCACTGGTGGCGTGACGCAGTGATCTATCAGGTGTACGTCCGCAGCTTCCTCGACAGCACCGGCGACGGCGTCGGCGATCTCGCCGGAGTCCGGGCCGGGCTGCCCTACCTGAAGAAGCTCGGCGTCGACGGGATCTGGCTGAGCCCCTTCTATCCCTCGCCGCAGCACGACCACGGCTACGACGTGGCCGACTACTGCGACGTCGACCCGCTCTTCGGCGACCTCGACGAGTTCGACCTGCTGGTCGGGGCCGCGCGGCGGCTCGGCATCAAGGTGCTGCTCGACATCGTCCCGAACCACTGCTCCAGCGAGCACCCCTGGTTCCGTGAGGCGCTCGCGGCCCTGCCCGGCAGCCCTGCCCGCGCCCGCTTCCACTTCGCCGACGGCCGCGGCCCTGACGGCGCCGAGCCGCCCAACAACTGGCACTCCATGTTCGGCGGCCCCGCCTGGAGCCGCGTGACCGAGCCGGACGGCCGGCCCGGCCAGTGGTACCTGCACATGTTCGCGCCCGAGCAGCCCGACTGGAACTGGCGCAACCCGGAGATCGCCGCCGAGTTCGACCGGATCCTCCGCTTCTGGCTGGACCGGGGCATCGACGGCTTCCGCATCGACGTCGCCGCCGGGCTCTTCAAGCACCCGGAGCTGCCCGACTCCGACGACCCGGAGGCCGACGCCCGCACCCGCGACTCGGTCAACCCGCTCGCCTGGAACCAGCCCGAGGTGCACGAGGTGTGGCGGCGCTGGCGCTCCATATGCGAGGAGTACACCGAGCGCGACGGCTGCGAACGCCTCCTCGTCGGCGAGGTCTCCGTCCCGACCGCCCGCGAGCACGCCCAGTACGTCCGCCCCGACGAACTCCACCAGGCCTTCTTCTTCGACCTGCTCAGCGCCCCCTGGGACCCGGACGCCTTCCAGAAGGTCATCTCCGAGGCCATGCAGGACATCGCCGGCACCGGCTCGACCGTCACCTGGGTCCTCAACAACCACGACCAGGTCCGCACCGTCACCCGCTACGGCGAACCCGCCACCGAGGGCAGCGGCCTCGGCGCCGCCCGCGCCCGTGCCGCCGCGCTGCTGATGCTGGCGCTGCCCGGAGCCGCCTACATCTACCAGGGCGAGGAGCTCGGCCTGCCCGAGGTCGTGGACCTGCCCGACGACGTGCTCACCGACCCGATCTTCCGCCGCACCGGCAGCAGGGCCCGCATCCGCGACGGCTGCCGGGTGCCGCTGCCCTGGTCGGGGCAGGCCTCGCCGTTCGGCTTCACCCCGGGCGTGGAGAGCGCCAAGCCGTGGCTGCCCCAGCCGGAGTACTTCGCCGAGTACGCCACCGACCGCGCCCTCGCCGACACCCGCTCCTTCTGGCACCTGTACCGCGACGGCCTCCAACTGCGCGCCGCTCTGCCCCAGTTGGGTGAGGGCACACTGCGCTGGCTGGACTCCCCGCCCGGGGTCCTGGCCTTCTCCCGTGGTGACGACCTGGTGTGCGCCGTCAACTTCGGTACGGCCCCCACCCCCGCGCCGGTCTCCGGCACCCCCCTGCTCGCCAGCGGCCCCTGCCCGCCCGGAGTGCTCTCCGGCTCGACGGCCGCCTGGTGGATCCGTTCCTGACCGCCCCGCAAGTCAAGCCCGCAAGTCAATTCCCCGAAGGGACATCAACGATGATGCGACGACGTACCACCCTGCTCACCGGCTGCACCACCCTCGTCCTGGCGCTCGGCGCGACCGCCTGCGGCGGCGGACCCGTCTCCGCAGGCGGCGGTGACAAGGCGCTCAGCGGTCAGACGATCACCGTGGCCGGTGTCTGGTCCGGCACCGAGCAGAAGAACTTCCAGAAGGTGCTGGACGCCTTCACCGAGAAGACCGGCGCCAAGACGCAGTTCACCTCCACCGGCGACAACGTCTCCACCGTCGTCGGCAGCAAGATCGAGGGCGGCAACGCCCCCGACGTCGTGATGGTCCCGCAGGTCGGCGTGCTCAAGCAGTTCGCGCAGAAGGGCTGGCTCAAGCCGCTCTCCAAGAAGACCGAGCAGGCCGTCGACGCCGGCTACGCCCCCGTGTGGAAGGAGTACGGCAGCGTCGACGGCACCCTCTACGGCCTGTACTTCAAGGCCGCCCACAAGTCGACCGTCTGGTACAGCCCCGACGCTCTCGAGCAGGCCGGTGTGAAGCCGCCGAAGAGCTACGACGAGATGCTGAAGGCCGGGCAGACCGTGTCCGACTCCGGGCTCGCCGCGTTCTCAGTCGCCGGGCAGGACGGCTGGACCCTCACCGACTGGTTCGAGAACGTCTACCTCTCCCAGGCCGGACCCGAGAAGTACGACGCCCTCGCCGCGCACAAGCTGAAGTGGACGGACGCGTCGGTCGTCGACGCCCTGACCACGCTCGGCAAGCTCTTCAAGGACAAGCAGCTCATCGCCGGCGGCCAGAAGGGCGCCCTGAACACCGACTTCCCCGGCTCGGTGGAGAAGGTGTTCGGCCCGAAGCCCGAGGCCGGCATGGTCTACGAGGGCGACTTCGTCGCCGGCGTCGCCAAGGACCAGTTCGGCAAGAAGGTCGGCGAGGACGCCAACTTCTTCCCCTTCCCGGCGGTCGCCGGCGGCGAGGCACCGGTCGTCAGCGGCGGTGACGCGGCCGTCGTCCTCAAGGACGGCAAGAACCAGAAGGCCGCCCAGGCCCTCCTGGAGTTCCTGGCGACCCCGGAGGCCTCCGCGGTGTGGGCGGAGGCGGGCGGCTTCCTCTCCCCGAACAAGAAGCTCGACCTCGCCTCCTACGGCGACGACGTCACGCGCGCCACCGCCAAGTCCCTCGTCGACGCCGGGGACTCGGTCCGCTTCGACATGTCCGACCAGGCCCCGGCGGCCTTCGGCGGCACCAAGGGCACCGGCGAGTGGAAGCTGCTCCAGGACTTCCTGCGCGACCCGTCGGACCCGAAGGGCACCGCGGCGAAGCTGGAGGCCGCGGCGGCCAAGGCGTACCAGGACTGATCCGCCATGACAGCGACCCTCGTCAAAGAGACGAACCCCCCACCGCCCGTCACGGTCGCCGACCGCACCCGGCGGCTGCGCCGGCGCGGGAAGATCGTCGCCCTGCTGTTCGTACTGCCCGCCCTGCTGCTGCTCGGCGCGCTCGTCGTCTACCCCGTGCTGTTCAGCGTCGGCCGCAGTTTCTTCGACGCCTCGGGGACGACCTTCGTCGGCGGCGAGAACTACACCGAGATGTTCCGCGACCCGGCGACCCTCACGGCCGTCCGCAACACGGCCATCTGGGTCGTCGTGGCTCCGGCCCTGCTGACCGGCCTCGGGCTGATCCTGGCCGTCCTGGTGGAGAAGGTCCGCTGGGCCACCGCCTTCAAGCTGCTCCTGTTCATGCCGATGGCGGTCTCCTTCCTTGCCGCCGGCATCATCTTCCGGCTCGCCTACGACGAGGACCCCGACAAGGGCGTCCTGAACGCCGCGGCCGTCTCCGTCCACGACGCCTTCAAGGCCGAGTCCTCGTACCCGACCGCCCGGGCGCGGGACGGGCAGGGTTTGACGAAGGACAAGGACGGCTCGTACCGCACCAGTACGCCCGTGTCCCCGGGCGACGCGGTGACGCTGGGCCTGGTCGGGGTGCTGCCCGACGACCTGCCCGGCGGGACCGAACCCGCGTACACGGCGGCCGGAAAGAAGGCCGCCCCCGACGAACTGCGCGGCGTGGTCTACCTGGACTTCACCCCTGGCGGGGGAGGGGAACAGGGCAAGGTCGACCGGCGGGAGAGCGGACTGCCGCAGATGAAGGTCGAGGCAGTGCGCGACGGCAAGGCCGTCGCCACGGCGACCACCGCGTCCGACGGCTCCTTCCGCTTCGAGGGACTCCGACCGGGCTCGTACGCGGTGAAGCTGCCGTCGTCCAACTTCGCCCCGCCCTACGAGGGGGTTTCCTGGCTTGGACCGGCGCTCGTCACACCGGCGATCATCGGGGCCTACCTGTGGATCTGGACCGGCTTCGCCATGGTGCTGATCGGGGCGGGCCTGTCCACGCTGCCCCGGGACGCGCTGGAGGCGGCACGGATCGACGGCGCGAACGAGTGGCAGATCTTCCGGCGGATCACCGTGCCGCTGCTGGCCCCGGTCCTCACGGTCGTCTTCGTCACTCTGGTCATCAACGTGATGAAGGTCTTCGACCTCGTCTACATCATCGCGCCCGGGCCCGTGCAGGAGGACGCGACCGTCCTCGCGACGCAGATGTGGCTGGTGTCGTTCGGCGGCGGCAACAACCAGGGGCTCGGCAGCGCGCTCGGAGTGCTGCTCCTGCTGCTGGTGGTCCCGGCCATGGTGTTCAACGTCCGCCGTTTCCGAAGGAGTCAGCGATGAACGCGGTGCGGCGCGGTTTGGGCAACGGGGTCGTCCAGGCCTTCCTCGTGGTGATCGGCCTGGTGTGGATGACGCCGCTGGCCGGGCTGTTCCTGTCCTCGCTGCGGTCCGCCGAGGACACGGCGAAGGGCGGCTGGTGGACGGTGTTCTCCAGCCCCGGACAGCTGTCCTTCGACAACTACTCCTCGCTGTTGCAGAACTCCGGCATCACGCAGGCGTTCTGGAACACGGTGCTGATCTCGGTGCCCACGACGGTGCTGGTCGTGGTGATCGCGGCGCTCGCCGGCTACGCGTTCGCGTGGCTGGACTTCCCCGGTCGGGAGGCGGTCTTCCTGGTCGTGGTCGCGCTGTTGGTGGTGCCCGTGCAGATCGGGCTGCTGCCGGTCGCCAAACTCTTCGGGCAGCTGGGCCTGTTCGGCACGATCCCCGGTGTCGTCCTCTTCCACGTGGCCTACGGTCTGCCGTTCGCGGTGTTCCTGCTGCGGAACTACTTCGCCGAGATGCCGAAGGAGATGCTGGAGGCGGCCCGGATGGACGGCGGCAGCGAATGGCGTATCTTCACGCGGCTCGTGCTGCCCGTGGGGCGGCCGGCGATCGCCTCCCTGGCCATCTTCCAGTTCCTGTGGGTGTGGAACGACATGCTGGTGGCGCTGCTGTTCGCGGACAGTGCTTCACAGCCGCTGACGGTGGAACTCCAGTCGCAGATACGGCAGTTCGGCAGCAACATCGATGTCCTGGCGCCCGGGGCGTTCGTGTCCCTGGTCGTGCCGGTCGTCGTGTTCTTCGCGTTCCAGAGGCACTTTGTGCAGGGGGTCATGGCCGGGTCGGTCAAGTAGCCGCAGTACCAGGGGGCTCCGCCCCCTGGACCCCCGCCTATGCCCACCCGCCACCCGAAACTGCCCTTGATGGGGGCAACTGCGAGGCGAAGGCACGGGGGTCCAGGGGGCGGAGCCCCCTGGTTGCCTTGCCCTAAGCCGAAGCCGGCGGATACAAGGAACGCGGCAGTTGGGAAGCCGCTGCCGCGTCCAGCAGCCACAGTGTCCGGCTGCGGCCGTACGCCCCGGCCGCCGGCGCCTGGATCTCCCCCGCGCCCGAGAGCGCGATCGCCGCGGCCTGGGCCTTGTCCTCGCCCGCGGCCAGGAGCCACACCTCACGAGCCGCCCGAATCGCCGGCAACGTCAGCGTCACCCGGGTCGGCGGCGGCTTGGGCGCGCCGTGGACACCGACGACCGTACGGTCGAGTTCCCGCACCGCCGGCAACTCCGGGAACAGCGACGCCACGTGCGTGTCCGGCCCGACTCCCAGCATCAGCACGTCGAACGTCGGCACGGGCCCGTGGTTCTCCGGGCCCGCCGCTCGCGCCAGTTCCTCCGCGTACGCGGCCGCCGCCGCGTCCACGTCGGTGCCGTAGGGGCCGTCCGACGCGGGCATCGCGTGCACCCGCTTCGGATCGAGCGGCACCGAGTCCAGCAGTGCCTGACGCGCCTGCGTGACGTTGCGCTCCGGGTCGCCCTCGGGCAGGAACCGCTCGTCGCCCCACCAGAGGTCGAGCCGGCTCCAGTCGATCGCGTCCCGGGCGGGCGCTGCGGCCAGGGCGGCCAGCAGGCCGTTGCCGTTGCGGCCGCCCGTCAGGACCACGGACGCCGAGCCCCGGGAGGCCTGCGCGTCCACGATCCTGGTGATCAGCCGGGCCGCCGCGGCCTGGGCCATCAGCTCCTTGTCGTGGTGGACGACGAGCTGCGGTGCCGTACTCACTTCGTGGGTGCCTTCCTTACCGGTTCCAACCTTGGCGGTTCCTGCTTCACCGGTGCCTGCGCCGCCGCTTCCGCAGCGGGAGCTTTCGCAGCCGCTTCGACGGGAGCGGGGAGGGCGAGTCGTGCTCGCCCGTCACTTTTGGGCTCTCCCTGATCTCCTTTGGGAGACTTCAGCCGGTCCACCCCGTACCGCAGCGCCGACGCGTACGTGTCGTCCGGGTCGAGCCGCCGCAACTCCTCCGCGATCAGCTCGGCCGTCTCCCGGCGCTTGAGCGCCACCCCGCGGGCCGGCTGGCCCTCGATGGAGAGCGTCGCGAGGGAGCCGTCGGCTCGGTCCAGGGTGATCGCGCCGCAGCTGGTGTCCATGCGGACCGCCGTCAGACCGGGGCCGCCGGACAGTGAGCGCTTCACGGGGACGTCCAGCCGGTCCGCGAGCCACATCGCCAGCAGCTCGCAGCTCGGGTTGAACTCCTCGCCCTCCACCTCGACGGCCCTGACCTCGCAGGTGACCTGGTCGAGGGCCGCCGCCAGCATGGAGCGCCAGGGCGTGATGCGGGTCCAGGACAGGTCCGTGTCACCGGGGGTGTAGGTCCCGGAGCGGGTGGCCAGGTCCCGTACCGGCTGCTCGGAGGCGTAGGTGTCGGTGACGCGGCGCTGGGCGAGGGCGCCCAGGGGGTCCTTCGCCGGGTCGAGAGGCGCGTTCACCGGCCACCACACCACCACCGGGGCGTCCGGCAGCAGCAGCGGCAGCACCACCGACTGGGCGTGGTCGGCGACTTCGCCGTAGAGCCGGAGCACGACCGTCTCGCCGGTGCCGGCGTCGGCGCCGACCCGGACCTCCGCGTCCAGGCGGGACTGCGTACGGTCGCGGGGCGAGCGGGAGACACGCTTGATGACCACGAGCGTGCGCGAGGGATGCTCGTGCGAGGCGTCGCTCGCGGCCTTCAGCGCGTCGTAGGCGTTCTCCTCGTCGGTCACGATGACCAGCGTGAGCACCATCCCGACCGCCGGGGTGCCGATCGCCCGGCGGCCCTGCACCAGCGCCTTGTTGATCTTGCTGGCCGTGGTGTCCGTGAGGTCTATCTTCATGGCCGGCGCCAGCTCCGTCCGTGTCGCTCGAGCATTTCGTCCGCCTCGACGGGCCCCCAGGTACCGGCCGGGTACTGGGCGGGCTTGCCGTTGGTGTCCCAGTACTCCTCGATCGGGTCGAGGATCTTCCAGGACAGCTCGACCTCCTCGGTACGCGGGAAGAGGTTCGAGTCCCCGAGGAGGACGTCCAGGATGAGACGCTCGTACGCCTCCGGGCTGGACTCCGTGAAGGACTCGCCGTACGCGAAGTCCATCGACACGTCGCGGATCTCCATCGACGTGCCGGGGACCTTCGAGCCGAAGCGGACCGTGACGCCCTCGTCCGGCTGGACGCGGATGACGATCGCGTTGGAGCCGAGCTCCTCGGTGGCCGTGCTGTCGAAGGGGGAGTGCGGGGCCCGCTGGAAGACGACCGCGATCTCCGTGACGCGGCGGCCCAGGCGCTTGCCGGTGCGCAGGTAGAAGGGGACGCCCGCCCAGCGGCGGTTGTCGATCTCCAGCTTGATCGCGGCGAAGGTGTCGGTCTTCGAGGAGGCGTTGATGCCGTCCTCCTCCAGATAGCCGCGCACCTTCGTGCCGCCCTGCCACCCGGCCGCGTACTGGCCGCGCACGGTGTCCCGGCCCATGTCCTTGGGCAGCTTCACCGCGCCGAGCACCTTGGTCTTCTCGGCGGCCAGCGCGTCCGCGTCGAAGGAGGCCGGCTCCTCCATGGCGGTGAGCGCCAGGAGCTGGAGGAGGTGGTTCTGGATGACGTCACGGGCGGCGCCGATGCCGTCGTAGTACCCGGCCCGGCCGCCGATGCCGATGTCCTCGGCCATGGTGATCTGCACGTGGTCGACGAGGGACCGGTTCCAGATCGGTTCGAACATCGTGTTGGCGAAGCGCAGCGCCAGGATGTTCTGGACGGTCTCCTTGCCCAGGTAGTGGTCGATGCGGAAGACCTGGTCCGGGGCGAAGACCTCGTGGACGACCTTGTTGAGCTCCTCGGCCGACTTCAGGTCGTGCCCGAACGGCTTCTCGATGACCGCGCGCCGCCAGGAGCCGCCCTTCTGGTCGGCCAGCCCGTGCTTCTTCAGCTGCTGGATGACCACCGGGAAGGACTTCGGCGGCACGGACAGGTAGAAGGCGAAGTTGCCGCCCGTGCCCTGTGCCTTGTCCAGCTCCTCGATCGTGGAGCGCAGCCGCTCGAACGCGTCGTCGTCGTCGAACGTGCCCTGCACGAAGCGCATGCCCTGGATGAGCTGCTGCCAGACCTCTTCGCGGAAGGGCGTGCGGGCGTGCTCCTTGACCGCGTCGTGGACCTCCTGGGCGAAGTCCTCGTGCGCCCACTCGCGGCGGGCGAAGCCCACGAGCGAGAAGCCCGGCGGCAGCAGACCCCGGTTGGCGAGGTCGTAGACGGCGGGCATGAGCTTCTTGCGGGACAGGTCGCCCGTGACGCCGAAGATGACCAGGCCCGACGGCCCCGCGATACGCGGGAGCCGTCGGTCCGCGGGGTCACGCAGCGGATTGCTGCTCGACACCTGTTCAGCCCTCCGAAGGCGCGAGGCGCTTGAGCTCGGCCTCGGTCGACTTCAGCAGGTCGGTCCAGGACGCCTCGAACTTCTCGACGCCCTCCTCCTCCAGCAGCTGGACCACGTCGTCGTACTTGATCCCGAGCCTCTCGACCGCGTCGAGGTCGGCGCGGGCCTGCTCGTACGTGCCGGCGATGGCGTTGCCACGGATCTCGCCCTGCTCCTCGGTGGCGAACAGGGTCGCCTCCGGCATGGTGTTCACCGTGTTCGGGGCCACCAGTTCGTCGACGTACAGGGTGGGCTTGTACGCCTTGTCCTTGACACCGGTGGACGCCCACAGCGGACGCTGCTTGTTGGCGCCCGCCTTCTCCAGGGCGTTCCAGCGGTCCGAGGAGAAGACCTCCTCGTACGCCTGGTAGGCCAGACGGGCGTTCGCGACGCCGGCCTTGCCGCGCGCCGCCTTGGCCTCGTCGGTGCCCAGCGCGTCGATCCGCTTGTCGATCTCGGTGTCCACGCGGGAGACGAAGAACGACGCCACGGAGTGGATCTGCGACAGGTCCAGGCCGCGCTCCTTGGCCTTCTCCAGGCCGGTCAGGAACGCGTCCATGACCAGGCGGTAGCGCTCCAGCGAGAAGATCAGCGTGACGTTGACGCTGATGCCCAGGCCGATGGTCTCGGCGATGGCCGGGATGCCCGCCTCGGTCGCCGGGATCTTGATGAGCGTGTTGGGCCGGTCCACCAGCCAGGCGAGCTGCTTGGCCTCGGCGACCGTCGCCCGCGTGTTGTGCGCCAGGCGCGGGTCGACCTCGATCGAGACCCGGCCGTCCTGGCCACCGGTGGCGTCGAAGACCGGGCGCAGGATGTCGGCGGCGTCGCGGACGTCCGCCGTCGTGATCATGCGGATGGCCTCTTCGACGGTGACCTTGCGGGCGGCGAGATCGGTCAGCTGCGTGTCGTAGCCGTCGCCCTGCGAGATCGCCTTCTGGAAGATCGACGGGTTGGTGGTGACGCCCACGACGTGCTGCTGGTCGATCAGCTCGGCGAGGTTGCCGGACGTGATCCGCTTGCGCGACAGGTCGTCCAGCCAGATCGCCACGCCTTCCTCGGAGAGGCGCTTGAGTGCGTCTGTCATGGAAATTCCATCTCCTACGTGTCGTATATAAGCGTCAGCGCTGAGCTGCGGCGATCGATTCCCGCGCGGCGGCGGCCACGTTCTCGGGAGTGAAGCCGAACTCGCGGAAGAGGACCTTGCCGTCGGCCGAAGCACCGAAGTGCTCCAGGGAAACGATGCGGCCGGCGTCGCCCACGTACTTGTGCCAGGTGAGACCGATACCGGCCTCCACCGCGACACGGGCCCGGACGGACGGCGGCAGGACGCTGTCCCGGTACCCCTGGTCCTGCTGCTCGAACCACTCCACGGACGGCATGGACACCACGCGCGTGCGCACGCCGGCGCCCTGGAGCTGCTCGCGCGCCTCGACGGCGACGTGCACCTCGGAGCCGGTGGCGATGAGGATGACCTCGGGCTCGCCGCCGTCGGCCTCGAACAGGACGTAACCGCCCTTGGCGGCATCGTCGTTGGGCTCGTACGTCGGCACACCCTGACGGGTCAGCGCCAGACCGTGCGGCTGGCCCTTGCCGAACTCCTTCGTCCAGCGCCGGAGGATCTCGCGCCAGGCGATGGCCGTCTCGTT